>JAUWTM010000012.1 GCA_030614715.1 Planctomycetota bacterium | reverse complement strand
GTTGTAGCATGCGCGTCTCGTGCATGATTACCTGTCTCATTTGCGTCTCGCAAATGACGTAATATCGCTGCTACCTTTTATGAAAATACATCCTCTCTCTTCCATCTCCAGGGCCAATTAAATAGTCCAGCTTTATCCGGATTCAAATAGACATATTCTATATTATTCGTCAGCGATTCCTCGCTGCGCATCATACGATCGTAATACTCCTGCTGCCAGAATTTACCACTCCTCCCGAGCATCTTGTTTGCTTCGTGCGCCGTGTAGGATTTCCATGAATGTAGTATATCTGGAAGTTTGAATTCAGGCGCAGGTTGCACCATTGCGTGTACATGGTTAGGCATAACGCACCACGCAAAGAGGTTATAGCGCTTACACACAAAATATTTTAACGCATTCGCTACCAGGTCAGCTATCGATCTCTCCCTGAGAAAGCATTCCCCATGGCCTGCGTCCAGATACCGTTCTATCTTGTCAGAATACAGGCTCACCAGGCGGTATTTCTCATATTTAGTCAGATGCGACGCTGGATCTTTTGTACGGGTCAGGATCTTCTGACGTTCCTCAAGAAGCTCCTGCCTGACTTGGGTAGGAATTGCATCCTGCAGTCTGAATGACACATGGTAGATAGCACCTTCCACAGTCCAGTGAGGAAGGTAGGCTCCTTTACGACGCTGGACCAACTCGAAATCTTCCTTTGTCATAAAAGTCATGGGGATGAGTAGCTCTGATTTTGTATCCAACTGGTCACCTTCGGGACATGAACTCCGGTACCTGTAAAACGGCTGTGGAAGCCCAAAGCTGACATAAAAAATCGGAAATTTTGAAAATAATAGGATTTAGTAGAGGAGAAGCACGGTCGGGACGACCGTGTGACAGGTAATCATGCGCGAGACGCACATGCTACAAAAATAATGTATCTGTTTCAGTTGTAGCATGCGCGTCTCGTGCATGATTACCTGTCTCATTTGCGTCCCGCAGATGGGGATTAAATGTAAATTATAGGAGGGCTTCCCTGCAGTGACACCCTACCAGCCGCCGTTGGGGAGCAGCAGGTTAATAAAAGTGTCATAGCCGCCGTTTGATGTCCGGTTCTCTACTCCCGGGCCCGGGTTGAAATCGACAAGACCGTCGAATCGACCCGTTACATGTATGAAACCAGTCGGACCCACATCGACCGCATAGCCGTTCTCGAATCCGGTTCCACCCCAGGTGCTTCCCCAGATGTAAACACCGTCGGTGTCCAGTTTCACCACGTATGCGTCAGCTTCGCCAACAGCGGTATGGCTGTCCGTTCCTGAGCCGGGATTGAAATCCATCGTGCCTTTGAAGTGCCCCGTCATGAGAAGATCACCCGAGCTGTCAATGACAATTCCCCACGTGTTGTCGTGGTCCGGTTCACCGAAGATGTCCACCCACTGGAAAACACCGCTGGAATTGAACTTGATCGTGAAACCATCATAACTGCCGTTGTTGGTCTCGGTTGCGTCCCCGGCACCGGGGTCGAAGTCACACGTTGTTGAAGAGTAACCACCGGTTCCGTAGACGTTGCCAGAAGAATCAGCGATCAGGTCGTTGATCTTGTCCCAGGAATCACCGCCGAAGGAAATTCCCCATTCGTAGTTACCGGACCCATCGAGTTTCACGAGGAAGGCATCGTACGTGCCCGATGAATAGGCCGTATGCGGATCGTTGCCCGTGCTCGGATCGAGATCGACCGTATCGTAGAAATTTCCGGTTGCTATCGGATTTCCGGAACCGTCTACCGCAATGTTAAAGCTGTATGTTGTTCCACCTGCACCGTACGCCCTGCCCCACTCGTAGTTACCGTCGAGGTCGAGTTTAATAATATAGCCGTCAGTGACATTTCCGCTGCTTGATGATGCGACATATGTATCAGTACCCGATGTGGGATCGATGTCGGCAGTTCCGAAGAAATAACCTGTGATGTATAAGTAAGTATCGTTGTAGATTTCGAGATCGAATGCGGTTACGTCCTGCGTACCGCCCCAGGACTCACCCCAGATGTAATTCCCGTCAGTGTCGAATTTCATGAGACAGGCATCGAGACGTCCGTTATCACTCGACGCGACATGGATATCCTCGTCGACGGGATCCGGATCGAAATCTACAGTACCCGTGAAGTGACCGCACGCGTAAATGTTGTCATCGTCATCGGTGACGATTCCCCAGAAATAATCGTGGTTTGGAGCATCTCCCCACGAGTATCCCCATTCGAAATCACCCGACGCGTCGATCTTGTTGAGCCACATATCCCCGCCACCGACAGAGGTAATCGGAGCGTTACCGTCAGGATCGAGATTTCCATCACTGTAAAAATAACCACCTGATAATTTGGCACCGTTATCATCGACACAGAATCCAAGGACGTATTCCGTGCCGGTCCCGCCGAATGTGATCACGCTGCCGGTCTCATCAGTAACGGTAAGGTCATACGGTCCGCCCTGCGACGTGTCAAAGCCATCGTTTACATCGACGTAGATATCCCACTCACCGGGGCCATACGTCCCCCAGTCGATTGGGAGAGTGACTTCATCAGCCGGCTCGGGAGTGCCTGTCCCGTCGGCGTTTACGTACCATATGAATGTATGCGATTGACCGGTGTCGGGATCATCGAAGATCGCCCAGTATTCCTTTACGTCGTTGACCGTCACCAGTTGCTGGTAACTGCCTGAACCCTCCTCGTCCTCGATGCCTGTCACATTGGGAGGTGTGTTCGACGGCGTTCCGGATACTTCGAGATCAAACCTGAAGTACGCTGCGAGCGGATCATTTTGTGCAAGGTTCGGGGAACCGAAGTCGTTGGCGTAGTTGTAATCGTCGAGTTGTATTATCACCCAGAACTCGTTGCCAGTAGTGCTGGTTACGTTATCAGCTGGAATCTCAACGTGGTAGGTCGAAATATTTTCACCACCGGACGTGCCCAGAGAGCCGCCGTCGAAATACTGAGGTAAGCTCAGAACGGTCGATTCAATGATAATTTCATGCTCAGGCGGACCACCGGTTGCGGCTTCCCACATGAAGACATCGATATCGAGAATGAGATTTCCGCCGTTGTCAGTCTCATCTATGTAATATACGTCGCCCGTGTAATACGCCATGCATGCCTGTGCTTCAGGGGCATTGGCCGGATGACTATCCTCGCCGTCCCAGTTGGCGATCACCGCGTAACCGTATTCAATACTCGTCGCTGATGGAAACCGGAGGTAGTAATTCCTCGTATTTGTTGCCCCTGCAGTGAATGTACCGTTACCGTCTGTGAAGGCGAGGAAACCAAAAATATCCTGAACTGGATCGAGACCATCGGCGAAGTACTTGTACGGGCATAGTGTCGCAGAACCGTCGAATCCCGGCGTTGCCAGGTCGCCGGGAGTGTAATTCACGAGAGGCAATCCACCCTCGCTGAACTCAGTGATGTTGAACCATCGTGTGTAGCCGTCCGGAGCACCGTTACCGCCGACCGGGTCGGCAAGCATGTACTGGTCCTCCCCGCGTACAGGATAAATCACGCCGTTGTTCAGCGATGCTGAGCCGTTTCCCATGAAAACACCGCGTACGTCGTATCCGTTGTACTGGGTCATGCCCGGGAAGGGATGAATCAGGCTTACATCGATGTCGACTTCTGTGTATTCCGCTTCGACAATAATGTCCTTGATATCGAAACCAAGCCTCGGGGGAATCCCGTTGAGGAAATTGGTCACGTTGGCGGTAAACATCGTGTTACGGCTGTTGACAGCTTCGACATCCGCTGTTTCGAGATCAATGTGGATGTCGTAATAACCCCAGACATGTGTACCGCCGAGGGTCCTCGACTGGCTCAGTTCGTATGGATCACCTGAAGGCGGTGCTATCGGGTTGGATGCAGCACTTCCACCTCCACCTCCGGAACAGCCCAGGGTAAGGATTGAGATCAGTACGAACAGAATTGTCCAGCGATTCATAAAAGCCTCCGCAGGAATTTAAGCCAACGGGATTTGCCCGATGGCGATGGACACCGCTACCTATTTAGAGTCGGTATAGTATCGATTACATTATAAGGTATAGGAGTTTATCTGTCCTTAAAAGGTTTGAAAAAAGATATTAACAATTTCATTTTAAATTAATCCGGACCCGTAGCACAGCACGGCAGTGCGTCCAGCCTTCCAATACGGATGCACGTTCAATAATCCGAATGTCAGACGCACTGCCGTGCTGTGCTACGGGATTCTTAATTTCGAAATATTTCAGCCCCCAAGACCGAGTTGATCCTCGACCTTCGCGAGCTCGTCGATCAGGAATTTAATCAGATCCTCAAGCTCCCATTCGAGCTCCGCTGCCCCCTCCCTGACCTCATCACGATTGACTGCCCTGCAGAACGCCTTGTCCTTGAGCTTTTTCTTAACGGATTTTACCTTCATCTCCCTGAAGGATTTATCCGGACGTACCAGCGCACACCCGATCATAAATCCGGACAGCTCATCGACCGCAAAAAGGGCTTTTGCCATGAGCGTGTCACGCGGGACGCCCGTATACGATGCATGTCCCTGTATCGCCTTGACGATTTCCTCCGGCCAGCCGCGTTCACGAAGGATTTTCGCTCCCTCGTTCGCGTGCTCGGGGACAGTCGGGTACTTTTCGTAGTCGAAATCGTGCATTATCCCGACAGTCGCCCACTTTTCCTCATCTTCGCCGAAATGACGGGCGAGAGCACGCATGGATAATTCAACGGCAAGCCCGTGCTTGACCAGATTTGCATTTTTAGTGAACTCACAGAGGGTATCGTACGCTGCGTCTCTCGATGGAATCGGATGATCTGTCATTGGTCCACTCCTTTCTTCGCCTTGTATCCTGCAGATGATCAGATATTCAACATAATCGAGTTAGGCGGCATACCCAGACGATACAGGGCATGCGTAAAGTCGGTCACCATATCGTCCTTGCCGGCGACGAACGCTACTGTGTCCCCGACATCAGGCCATAATTCAAGCAGGTAGTCCTGAACGTATCCCGACTGGCCCATCCACGACGTTCCGAGCGACGGCTGGCTGGCTGTAAGGAAAATCTCGATGTTCATCTCTTTCCAGTCCTGGCGTTCATCGATGTATGAGAACCTGTCGGCCGTACGCTCCCCGTAGAAGAGCATCACACGTCGCCAGTCGCCACGTGCAAGCATGATTTCCTGGATAAGAGGACGCATTGCGCATATAGCAACACCTGCTGCACCCAGAATTACGTTCACGCTGCGGTGACCTAGGATCGGGAATCCGTCACCCATCGGTGTCGTCACCTGGAGCTCATCACCGGGTTCCAGGGCTGAAATTCGGGCAGACCTTTCACCGACATCCTTCACATGGATCTCGAGGGATTCGTATCCGGGACGGCAGGCGATTGTCCCGTGCCACGGCTCCATATCGGGGAGGACAAGGCTTACGTACTGGGAATGGTAGATGTGCCCGGACCACACTTCGCGGGGTACGTCGATCGCCAGAAGGACCTGTGCTTCCGCGAGGTGTTTCTTATCCAGAATTTTTGCCGGGTAGAGATCGGTCACAGTGAATGCATTTTACGATGCGAAGGGGGGTCGAGTCAAAGAGGAAAGAATATGAGAGCTTGTCCATAATCCGAAACACCCGCAAGCGCCTCGACCGTGAAGTAAGCTTCAAGCATAACGTGGCGCGTGCGGGCGGCATAGTTTTTCTGTTTTATTGGGGGGATGGTTGATGTGGATGTAGTACTGTAAGACGTCCTCAAGCACCGGTTGAATAAAGGGAAAGTTAACGTCGTCGTGTGCTTGAGGACGACATTGGACCAATATAATTTTTCTACTGTGAAATGTCAGTCGAGGATGTAAACCAGGACGTTTCTACGGCCCCACCTGAGAGCCTCGGAACGTGTGTTGAAACACATGTCAATCCTGTTACCACGTATGGCTCCACCGGTATCGCATGCCAGCGCGTAGCCGTAGCCCTCGACCCAGACCTCTGTTCCGAGAGGTATAACGTTCGGATCGACAGCACAGACACCGAATCCTGCGATATGCCCTGTCGCGGTGAGACCGTCGGCGAAGGGAGCACATGAAAGCGGTCCGGGATCATATCCGGTTGCATCCATCTCCATGACATCCCTGTGTACACCACTTCTCGATGCCAGAGGCGGAGCGGAACGGACCCCTACCCTCGCGACCCGGTCCTGGGGCTCTGAAACCACGCGACTTCCGATATCGACCCTGGCGGTCTCCTCGCCGTTACGTATGAAAATACGTGTGATGTCTTCTGCTATTCCCGGTACTCCGGGGTTAACTTCCTCCATGTGGCCACGGGGAAGGTCCGGATCGGGCTCAATTACCAATTCAGGCTCGATTTCTCGCTCGACGGTGAAGTCCAGCACCTCGACACGGGTGATATTCACTTCCATGCCGTTTTCAAGGACAGCATCCGGTGGCGGGACAACCCTGTCCAGCGGCCTGATGCCGATTCCCACCTGTGTGAGTAGGTCGCAGACTGTCCTGCCTGAGCACATGACCTCGAAGGGCTCAATCCCGGCATCGGCGATCATGACACGCTTGGCGCGCGAGTACGTGATAACCATTCCCGGCCTTACAGGCGTGCCGGATGCGGGAACGACTGAATCAAATTCTGAAATCCGGATGTCGATCTCTTCCAGGAAGTCACCGACAGTGCGCGCTGAAGTGAAATAGTTGTCGCTGAAACCCTGGGTCTCAAGCGTAACCTGACGTTCGGGGATGATTCCGAACGAACCCCCCATAAAAACGAAACCCGCCCCTAGAAGTGAGGCGGCAATGCAGATAGCCGGGATAAACCTCTCGGCTCCCTGTATTTTCAGCCAGTTAGGTAATGGTACAGTACCCATATCTTTTTCCTTCGCCCGAACCCAGCCCTTAAAAAAACGCGCTGTTTGCTAGCGCGAGTGCCGAAAATTAGCACATTATGCAAGTATTGTCAAGTATCCTTCCATGAATCTCCAAGCTTGTTTAAGTACTGGCCTAAACTTTCCTCCCAGGACGGCATTGGGGCGAATCCCCTTGCGTTGTACAGCACTCCCGACAACACGCTGTAGGCCGGTCGTGGTGCGGGACGCCCGAGTTCAGCGGTTGTTATCGCCCGCACTGGCGTGTCGATTCCAGCCTCCTTGAGTATCTTGACTGCGAAGTCATACCACGTGGTTTCTCCGGTATTCGTGACGTGATAAGTCCCGAAATACGGGGTTTCGATCATATTGCGAATGGCCACTGCAAGGTCCGACGCAAAGGTCGGACAGCCCAGCTGGTCGGACACAACCGTTAATTCATCACGGTCCTGTGAAAGTTTAAGCATTATCTTTACAAAATTCCGGCCTTTTTCCCCAACGAGCCAGCTTGTGCGGATAATAAAATACCTGAGCAGCATACTCCTCACGTAGTTCTCACCGAGAAGCTTGCTCCTGCCATACCATGACAGCGGACCGGTTGGGTCGCACTCCATATACGGCGATGTAGCCGTCCCGGGAAAGACATAATCGGTCGACAGATAAACGAATGTTGAGTTAAACTCCTCCGCCGCGATAACAAGATTCTGCGTTCCGATGGCGTTGACCCTGATTGCAGCCTCAGGATCGATCTCGCAACCATCCACATCGGTCATCGCCGCGGTATGGATGACGATATCGGGCTGATGAAGGTAAAACGAGCCCGCGACCTCCTCCGCCTTGGTGATGTCGACCTCATCGATATCAACACCAGCGACCCGGTAGTCCGGCTTGAGGAGTTCCATAAGAGCCTGGCCAAGCTGACCGAGATGTCCGGTTATGAGAACAGTTTTTCGGGGTCCTCCAGTGTTCATATTCAACGGATCGAGTGTTGGGGCACGCTCGAACGTGAGATCTTCGATGCTGGAGGGGGTCGGCTCTTTCTTCTTGCTCTCAGGGTTCATTTATCCTCCTGACTGAACAGGCCTTTAAGCGTTACCAATGAAGGTGGATTATAACAAATTCCAGACATTTGAATCAGTGAAATTGTGTAAATACGGTATAATCTACTAAGGATGCAGGACCATAGTGCGGGACGATGCCGGAATTCGCTCAAAACATCATGTATTCTGAAGGCCTCGGACAGTTCCTCCTGATACTTTGCATAGTCAACCTTGCTACCGTCTATTTTCAGGGCGAGATCGCTGGACGCATGCACGGAAACCCGACACGCTGGATAATCGGGTTTATTTTTGCACCCGGAGCAACCCACTATCTCTGGTGGTCCGAATGGCACTTCGCACAGAGTTACGTCAGGAGAAACAGTGTCCTCAAGAATTTCTTCGACCTGATCGAGAGGTCCTTATACCTGGATGGCATCGAGCGCAGGAGGAAACAGGGCGATGGAAACGTGACACCGTTCAGTGATTCGGTAGTTGACCGGGTCCTGGAGGTCACAAGCTGGCCTATGGACATCCTGAACGAGTGGCACGACGCTAAAATCGATGAACTGATCGAATGGAAGCAGTGGTTTAAGGCATTCGAGAGAGCCAGGGACAAGCTGAAGGAAGCACGTCTGGCCTGTGATAGACGGTCGATTGAGGTTTACAGGGCATACCTGATGCTGCTGAAACCTTATGTTGATCCCAGCCAGTACAAGTCGACCCGCAAGCAGCACCAGCAGGTGCACACCGGCAGGGAAGCCATATTTTCAAGGTGATGGATTAATAGAGGAAAGTCAGGATACTGCAGCACATGCAGTGTTTCATTGCGGCTAATTGTTGCTCTATATGTGATTAAATCAGCGATTGCATGAAAATGTTGCTATAATAAATTGATTAACATTGGGTGGGAGTCCACATCGGAGGCATTGACCATGGGCAGGACACTATTTCCCCTGTTGAGTATACTTATTACTTTCGCACTGTTGACCGGCTGCCAGGGAAATCCGGCATCCCCTGACGTCGATCAGCAAACCGTCCCGGATACCGTAGGTACACAACAATCTTCCCAATCCCACAACCTGATGGGTTATTACCAGTTCTCCATAAATACCGGAAGCGCCGAGATAGACGTAATTCCCCTCCGGTCAAACCAGTGGCATTTCAACCTGACAGGTATCCTGAATGCGACAATGGGTGTTTCTGCTGTCGGAGTTCCGTCGGAACACGACCCTCCCAATGGGTTATTTGTGTTCGACGTAACCCTCAGCCATCCGTTCGCGACGAAACCCCAGTTCGCGGGATTCGACGTCAAGGGCATCCTGATGGCTCCCGGCTCACTGGCTGTAGGAGCACTGTTGTTCTCCGATGCTGATGAGACCCGTCTAGAGAATGCCGACGGTTACACAAGGTGGTGGAATCCGACTGAGTTCACCACACCCGGGATGTTCGGCTATACGGACGGATTACTGGCAAACGCAACAGGTCCGCAGCTGACAGCAATGGTGAATCCCTACAAACTTTTCGCCGATAAGCTCGAATTGCTCGATGGACTTGTGTATGTCTCAAGCGAACCTCTCGACAGCGATGAAGGCCGTGCAGTATTCAAAGCCGGTGAGAGTAACTCCAGACGGTATTACATCAGGTTCCCGATGGACCCCGGACCACAGGTGGTGTACGGCTACGCGGTCGACTGCGCATGGGCTTTGCCTGCGCCAAATCCACCTACGGAAGTTCCTGACAACTTCCCGATGGAAGCAAACCAGCCTGAGGCGTATCGTGTGGTTCTCCAACAGACGGCTAACAGCCTGTATTACGATACAGAATCAGGCACCAGCGGAGGAATCGTCCAGTTCCAGATAAATGTGCATGACTGGCAGGGTCAGGATGCAGGAGATATCGTAACTGAGATCTCATCCGTTAACATTGCTGTTCCCGGGCTGCCGTCCGGTATTGATACCGCAACCTTCCTGAATCAAACAGCTGACAAGGCTCGTTATTCCTCCCTCGTTGGCGGTACAGGTGGACCTTCAGGTCCCGGGGAGCTACTTGCAGTTGCTGAGGTGCTCTCATCGGATGGTTCAGAATATAAACAGGCAGGCGCACCCGCTCCGGAGGAGAGTATTGCGTCCTACCAGGCAATTACCCTCGAGGTTACCGACCCGGATTGCACAGCGGACACGAATAACGACTTCAGCGAGGCTTTCGATCTCGACCTGAATTCCCCGACCATAGATCAGATGTGCGCACCCAGCGATTACCGTGACTTCTTCAAGATGACAATACCGGTCGGGAACATAGTGTCTGGTGAAGTACGTCTTTACTGCAATCCGGAACCGACTAAGTTCGCATTGTACGATGAGTCAGAAATACTCATCACAGAAGAAACCGTTTCTAGTGGTGGTGCGTTTATAGATCTCGAAGCGGAAGGTGTCATGCCGGGAGTATATTATCTTAGAGTACTGACCCAGACCGCGGACGAGGCATTTTTGTACGCGATTATCCCGGAGATCACACTGGAGGATGTTACCCCGTCGAGTCCCACCCTTGTCACTCCTGAGGGTCTGTACCTGTATCCGAAGTGGATCGAGACTCATGGTGATTACGTGTATGCGGCCAATGATAACGGGCTGTGGATTTACGAGTGGACCGAATGCAATAGCCACCAGTTTGTCAGTTACACTCCGGTCGATATGCAAATTGATCCTACCCTGGCATGGCCGGATATTTATTATTATCGAAAAGCGGTGGCTGACGAAAATACAATCGGTCATATCGATGTTACAGATCCCCAGAATCCAGTTATCACAGAAACCGGCCTGGGAACACAGACCTGGTTCGTTAATACATTGCTGGCGGAAGATGATTACCTGTATGTGGCTTTGAGTACAATGACCACTGACCTCATTAAGATCTACGACATCGCAACATATCCTAACATGCCTGTTTTCCATTCTGATCTGGCACCATCGGAAGCTGTTTACGAACTCGGTTTTGTCTACGCTGATCCGGGACCTGATTACTACCTGATAACCAGAATGACGATTCCAGCACCAACCATCGCGGCATATAACATAACTGACAAATCAGCAATCCCTGCCCCAATCAGTACGAACTGGGGTGCAACCACAAGTATCCATGAATTTGAGACCGATGGGGAGTTCATTTACATTTCGTACTTTTCCGGTGCATCAGATTATATAATAGTGATGCAGCTTGTCGGAGGTACCCCGGTGTACCAGGGTGATCTCATTCTTCCCAACAAGGCATCGAATCTAAGTGCTGATGGAAACTACCTTTATTACATCGATTATAACTATACGCTGCAGGTAATTGATGTTTCAGTCCCCGCAACTCCCGCAAATGTAAATGGGGTAAGTATAGGTGGAATGTATGTTTATGACATGGCCACCATGGGCTCATGGCTGATGCTGGCTCAGGGATCGGGTGGAATCAGCGGTTATAATGTGACCAATCCCCTGAATATAGGCGGTTGCGGGGATGAGGTCGGACTGGGCTGGGTATCGGACTGGGCTGCTCAGGGCGATTACCTCTACACCGCAGAAGGCGGTGGTGCCTATAATAGGGTGAAAAGCGTTGATGTCTCCGACCCCGGTTCTGCGTTTGTTGTTGACGAGCTGGCTGTGGGCAATGACTTGTATCATGTGGAAGTCCTCGGGGATAAAATGGTTTGCCTGATTTCCAGTGTTGCCGTATATACTGTGGACTGTTCAGATCCTGCCAACCTTACAAACATCACAGATTTTAATAACGGCACGACCATCACTGGCTTCGGCATGACCGCGGATGCACTGTACCTGGGGTACATTAACAACAACGTGGATATCTACGATCTCAGCGTCTGGCCAGCGATGCTGAACATCAATTCCTTCCTGATGACCGCCCAGCCGCATGGATTCTTGTTTGACGACAATTACATGTACATCAAGGCATCTGACGGCATCCATATTTACCTGATTTCCAACCCGCTTAATCCCGTGTTTGTAACTGTCTATTCTCCTGTTGAATCGGTGCGTGAGTATGAAATTGATGGAAACTACCTGTATATTGCCACGGGCAGTGCCCTTGAAATTGTCGATATCTCACTGCCACAGACACCCACACTGGTAACATCAGTACCGCACCCGGATGCACCGCACGGTCAGTATCTTGCAATCGGAGAGCAGTTCGCGATTATTCAGCCGTATTACACGGAACCACCGCCGGTATTCTGGATCTGGCCGCCGGATGATCCGCAATTCTACGGCGATCTGTACGACGTATCTTATGCAATCAAGCCAAACGACGTGCTGCTTCATAATGGTTATTATTATGAGAACGATGCTGCTGGGGGAATTAGAATCTGGGAGCTTTATTGAGAGTATTGGAGAAGAGCATGACCGTGACGGTCATGTGACAGGCAATCATGCGCGGGACGCACATGCTACATTCGGATACTACATTCGGATACTACAAATTCAAGTCGTTTTTTCGTGATATTATTTCAGTGAAGACATGCGCAGGTTATCGTACATCCTGATATTAGTGGTCGTACTTATTACCGGATGTACCGGGGCATCACCCGGCATGGTGACTCCGGATGCATCTGAAGATCCAGCGTGTGCTGGTGACTTCTATGACCCTCCCGGTGGATGGTCAACGTGGAATTCGACCTGGCAGACAATCAATGTGCGCAGGTCGACTGATCCCCCATCAGAATATTCCTGGTATCCGGACACTTTCGAGCCTCATAAAATTGTCCACGAGGAGACCTTCCTGGAAAGCTCGAATGGCAACCAGATCCATGTGAATATTCACAGGCCGGAATGGGCATGCCCGGAGCGACCCTGTCACGCGCTTGTACTTGTCCCCGGAGGGTCACAATCCGGTGAGGTCTGGCACGTACCCTGGCGACGGGCGGGTGCAAAACACTGGGCCGCGACCGGTTTCATTGTCGCAGACATCGATTTTCAGGGTCGGGGATACTCCGGTGGCGAGGAGGACTACGGCGGCCCTGTACATCGGGAGGACCTGAAAACTGTAATCGAGTTTTTAGCCGCCCAGCCGTCAGTGCTGAATAACGAAGTGGGTGTTGTCTCGTCCTCGTTCGGAGCAACTGTCACGGCAAGTACACTTGGAACGTATCCTGACCTCCCTGTGAGATTCTGGGTTGATCTCGAAGGTGCCAGCGACAGGTACGAGGCTACACAGAACAACGACTGGCTGTGGGTGAATATCTGGGGCGGTCATACAACGTCGGATGACGAATTCTGGAGCACTCGAGAGGCTATAACATATCAGCCCTGCATAAAGGCTCCTTACATCCGTGTGCAGTCGGTGGAGGACCACGCGTTCGATTACTTCTATGTCGATCACGCGTTCAATATGGTAAACGAAGCACTCACGGGCAACTGCTCTTACGCCCGGATGAACAACAATGAGCCGAATGTCCTGTTAAATACCGACACTTCAAACGAGTACCAGTTCGAAACACTGGACTATCTTGACGAAGCGATGTACATATACGTCGTGGAAGCAAGCCTGCTGGAATACTAGATACTGAGAGGAAGAGGCACCACAGAGGCACAGAGACACAGATTAGATAAAAAAAACTCAAAGGGATAGAATCAATAAATAAGAAATTACATGCAGGGTGAGATATTACAGGACCAGACGTTTAATGCCTTCACGCAATACAGCAACGTTAAAATTCAGAAGTAAGCCTGTGCTTATACCACTTAATTTCATGTATGTAAGCAATTGAGCTTCGTGTATTGGTAATATTGAAGAGACAGACTTCAATTCCAGAATCAACTTCCCCTCAATAACTATATCCAACCGATAACCTGCATCGAGTGCAATGTCTTTATAGTAAATCGACTGCGGAACCTGTCTTTGAAATGTAAAACCGGCGTGATCCAATTCATATGCAAGGCATTCTTCGTAAGTTGATTCCAGCAAACCCGGACCTAATGCTTTGTGTACCTCAATTGCACAGCCTATTACTTTGCCAGTGAGAGGATCGTATTTTTTCTACGTTGCATCTATCTCCAGAAATTCCTGCATCGTCGATTCCCTCCTATCTTATCTCTGTGCCTCTGTGGTGCTTCTTCTTTCTTCAACTCTGTGTCTCTGTGGTGCTTCTTCTTTCTTCAACTCTGTGTCTCTGTGGTGCTTCTTCTTTCTTCAACTCTGTGTCTCTGTGCCTCTGTGGTGCTTCTTCTCTTACCTGTCCACTTCACCCAGAACTATATCCATGCTCCCCAGAATCGCTACGAAGTCGGCGATCATATGACCCGAACTGACATAGCCCAGGCTGGTTAAATTAACATAGCTGGGGGCGCGACACTGTACCCTGTAGGGTATTGCAGTTCCGTTGCTGACGATATAGAGGCCCAGTTCACCGCGGGGGCTTTCAGTCGCGGCGTACACTTCCCCTGCAGGGGGTTTTATCACGCGCGGCAGGTCGGGAGCGATGAAATCACCGGGACCCTCGTCCGCAAGTTTATCGAGGCACTGGTTCACGATACTGACCGACTCATACATCTCGCTCATACGCACATCGTACCGTCCGACAACATCGCATTTCTCAGAGGTCTGCACCTGGAAATCCATCTCAGGGTAAAGCGAATACGGCTCGATCCGCCTGAGATCGTATGGAATGCCCGAACCGCGAAGCCATGGACCGGTCGCGCCGTAGGCGATCGCGTCCTCAGGTTTGAAATAACCGATATCCTCGACCCTCATCCTGAAGATCTCGTTACCGGTAAGCAGGTCCTCGTATTCAGTAATGCGTCTCGGCATTTCCTCCATGACCAGGCGTGTTGCCTCATCCATCCGATCGTCCCAATCGGTCATGACGCCGCCGATGCGGATGAAGTGGTATGTCAGGCGTGCGCCGCACATCATCTCGAAGATATCGACAATCTTCTCCCTCTCACGCATCGTGTACATGAGCATGGTTGAGGAACCGAGGTCGTTCGCGAAGGATGCAAGCCACAGAAGGTGGGATGCGATTCGCTGAAGTTCCAGGGCCAGTACGCGGATGAGGTCAGCCCGACGGGGAATCTCAAGTCCCATGAGCTTCTCGACAGCCAGGCAGTAGCTCATGTTGTTAGCCATCGAAGCCAGGTAGTCCCAGCGATCCGTGTACGGAACAACCTGCGGGTATTTCAGTGATTCGGCTTTCTTGGAAAAGCACCGATGCAGGTAGCCGAAATACGGTATTGCCTCCCTGATAATTTCACCGTTCATTCTCAGGAGAACCCTGAGGACACCGTGAGTGGACGGGTGCTGCGGACCCATGTTAAGCCAGAAATCATCGGTATCCATCTCGGTACGTTGTTTCAGCTGGGTTGGTGTCAATGAAAAAGCCATTAAACGATCACCTTGTCCGGGCTATTTACTTCTTTTTCTAACGAACCAGAGTACCATTACAGACATCAGCGCAAGGAATACAAGAATGAGCGCGATCATCTGATTTGAAAATTGCATCGATACTCCGTCAGGACCCCTTTATGCCTGCAGGTGCAACACAAAATCTCAGGATGGCTGTCCTGAAGTGAGCATGATAGCGCAAAACGCACGGTCGCGCACCTAAAATTACTGATCGATATAATTAATCAGGGTGAAAAAAGCTCGTATTCCTGTTATCGCTTTTTCCTGTTTTAAAAGTACCAGTACACTATCAGCGATGCCCAGAAGCTATCTCCGAACCAGCCTGCCTTCAGTTCCGATCCGGTTTCATCTCCCCAGTCCCAGCCAGCTACAGCCAGGGGACCCACTGACTGATCGATAAATTCATCCTCCAGGATAAAAAGCCCTGCGCCAAGCCCGGCGTACAGGCCATACGTTGAGTCGGCGGGCCTGTTGAATTCCTCGATGTAAGCAAGCCAGGCAACACCGAAGTTGTTATCCCCAACACCGCCGAAGTCCTCGGACATACAGGCGTCAAAACCTGCTTCCCAGTGGTACCTCCGGTACTTGATGCTCGCAGCGAAGGATTCATTGGCTTCATTCTGGGTCGCCTGGTTAATACCGACGCCAATAGCCAGTCCGTTGTGATGGTATTCCAGCTCTGCACTCGCGGCAGCCGGAACCAGCAATCCTGCAATAAAAAGAATTGCGATCAGCAGCACGTAAACTCTAACCATGTGTCTCTCCAGTTATTCGAAATACCAGTAGAACATCGCCGTACCCCACATTTCCTCGCCGAACCAGCCGACCTTACCCTCAAGGCCAGCCTGGGACGACAGGTCCCAGCCCAGCATTACGAAAGGTCCGACCGGCCATTCGGTCAGGTCATCCGAGAGCAGAAGGAATCCCGCTCCCGCGCCGGCATAGATACCGTAATCCTGCCATTCAGGACGCTGAAACTCCTCGGTCCATGCCGCCCACAGGAAAGCGAAGTTGTTGTCGCCGATTCCGCCCCTGTCCTCGCTCATGCAGAAATCCACGCCGTACTGCCACCGATGGCCCTGGGTCTTGATACTGAACGCGAAGGATTCATCAGCAGCATTTTCAGTCCCCTGGCTGAACCCGGCACCAAGAGCAAATCCATCCATGAAATCCATGTCATTTGCGAGTACAGGTGATGGGAGCAAAATGAGGATTAAACTGATACCAAGCAGGATCGATAGACGTTTGAACATCTCATACACCCTCTTTTTTGGAAATTTACTGTTCAAACTTACAGCATTAAAATCCCAGAGCACTGCCGTGCGGTTCTTAATTACATGCTAGAAATGATAGTAGACAACAAATGAATAAAGTGAAGGATCGAAGTAGCCCCACTTCAGCTCCATGCCCCACCGTCGGCCTTCCCAGCCCATAGCCCCGATAAAGCCGAAGGACTTTTCATACGAATTCGCATCCAGGGTCTCACCGATACCAACACCAAGCCACGGAGTGTTGTTCTCTTCGACGTGGAGGTTATGACGGTAGATCAGCCAGAGAAGCCCAAGCTGGTCGATCTCGTCTTCCTGATCACCGTCGTAGTAAATCTCGCCACCGATCTCAAGCCAGTCGTCCCAGTATTTTCCGCTCAGCACGCCCGGACCGACATCGTTGTCCCCGAAACCTCCCCCGAGCCCAACGGAGAAGTTCCCGTCGAAATCGAGCCCAAGGTCTAAAGCGTACAGGGGGGATGGGATCGCCAGGATTAAAAGTGAAGCCAGAATGAGAAGGTATTTTTTCAATGCTCTCTGTCCTCCACAAGGATGACTGAATATTTACTGTAACAGTTCAGTCAGGGCGTATTTTATTCGATTTGAGAGATTAATACCAATAAAATCTGATTAAAAGACTGAATTGACGAAGTTCCATGGATTGGAATCTGCCTAAAACTAGAAAGGCCGGGTAGTACCGGCCGGATTATCTGAGTTCATGCAGATCGAAGACTCCCAGGATATTCCCGGACGGCTTCAACCTGTACCCGTGATATCACGAGCTACTCGAAGTGGTAATAGATGACGGCGGAAATGATCGAGGGATCAAAGAATGCCCACTTGAGCTCGGCACCCCATACATCGGAATCCCAGCCTACCAGACCAATGGGTCCGAACTGGTTACCGAATGCATATTCCTGGAAAATTCCAGCGCCACCGATACCTACGTAGGTTGCACTGTCGTCGTTTACGCTCAGATCGTAGCGATAGGCAAGCCATACCATACCGATCTGGTCGTACTCGTCCTCAGTGTCGCCACTCCAATACACGTCCGCACCGAGTTCCCACTGGGGATCCCAGTACTTACCACTTAATACGAACGGACCTGGATCGTAGTCGTCACCGAATCCACCACCGAGACCGATTGAGAAAAATCCCATCTCAAGGTCATAGTCCTGGGCGAACGCGGGACTGGCAGTGAAGAACAGGCCTAACGCAAGCAGCAATACTAGTAGTTTGCGCATCTTGTCGGTTCTCCTCCTTGTAAAGGATAATACGAGCCTCGTACAGATTGACTCGTTGCTGTTATTAATATCACGTATTGTAACCGATTTAATCCGATAAAGCCTAATTAATTCCTGATGAAATCTGTAACACCTTACCGCTTGTAATTCGGCGGTACGTCTTTTACTGGATCAAACTCAAGGCCTTCGGCCTCTTTCATGGTCTTTATCTGGTGCTCATCAAGGTATGCGCCGATAGCTTCCATGTCGGCCAGCTTACCGATAAGCGGGTAATCTTTCCTCAGCGGGAATCCCTCGAAGTCCTCGTCCAGAAGTACCCGCCGCAGGTCAGGATGTCCTGAGAACACTATGCCAACAAGGTCGTACACTTCGCGTTCCTGCAGGTCCACACTGGGCCAGAGGTCAAGCAGAGTCTGGGTTTCAGGCTTCTCACGGTTCCCGATTACAACAACTACGGCTATCGTTTCAGCTGTGAATCCGCGTTCCTCTTCTGGCAGAGGCATTCTCGTCAGGTTGTAAACAACCTCGAAACGGTCCACCTTATCAAGGCCTGTCACCGAGCGGCAGTAATTGAACGAATAAATGTCATTGTCTTTCAGGAAACCGGCCAGATCTACGACATTGGAAGGATCAACAAGCAATGCAGGTTCATTTACCATTCGGACGTCACGACGCTGCACGTCGGGAAATTTCCTGCCCACTGCGTCCAGGATGGAGTTCATGACGTCGCTCCACTGCTTGCCGCCTTCGGGTTCGGGCGGTTCAGGTGGAGGAGCCGGTGGTTTTGTTTTCTTCCCCATTTAATATCAGGCCTTTTTCCTGGCCAGAGTTTCCTTATCGATTAATGCCTGCAGTTTCATGATCCCGTCGAGAAGTGCTTCGGGACGGGGTGGACAACCCGGTACGTACACATCGACAGGCACCAGCAGGTCGGCACCGTTCACCACGTTGTAAGTATTGACGTAAGGGCCGCCGGAAATTGCGCATGACCCCATCGCGATAACTTTCTTGTGAGCCGGCATCTGGTCGTACAGGAGTTTGAGCCTGGGCGCCATTTTCTGGTTTACCGTTCCGCAGACTATCATCAGGTCAGCCTGCCTTGGAGTCGCCCGGAAAACCTCTGCTCCGAAACGTGACATATCGAACCTTGCGCTACCGGTGATGATCATCTCGATGGCGCAGCACGCGATACCGAAGGTAAGCGGCCAGATGCTGGATCGCTTGGCCCAGTTCAGGATCGAATCGATCGTTGTCAGGGCAATCCCCGGGTTATATTCTTTTTCAAGAAGGCCCATGGTTATTCTTCTGCCTGAAAGAGCCAGTCAGGTGGATCATCCGGAAGCTGAAAGTCCGTCTGAAGCACACACACACCCGACGGGATCTCCTGCATGCCGAAAACGTTAATGCCTTTTTCTTCGAATACGTCCTTCCAGAACTGGGCTACGGTTTCCTGCGGAAATTCGTATCCCTCGACCGGATGGATTTTATCGCTTAGTACAAGGCTTTTGATATCAGCCCATAATCGTCCGGAACCGTTGTCGGAACCCAAGTCCTCTTCCTCCATGTTAATAATACAGATTCGCTATTCCCACTTAAGGTAACCCTTCCGCCAGGCGTATGCCCACGCAAGGGTGAGAAGAAAGATGAAAAACAGCATTTCTCCAAAGATCGCGAAGCCGAAGTTATATTCCTCGAAGAATCCGATAGTACCGGCCGCATGGCTGAATCTCGGTTTCATCGACTGGAACGCAACTGCCCACGGGTAGAAAAACGCGATTTCAACATCGAACAGCAGGAATAACAGTGCGAAATAGTAGTACCGCAGGTTGAACCGGATCCATGCGGGTCCGATCGGCTCCTCGGCACATTCGTATGTCTCGTACTTCCTTCCACCCGGCTGCTTGTATCGCACGAGCCAGGACACCCCAAGCCCGACGCACGCGAAAGCAAGGGCGCCAACGCCGAAAAACAGCACCCATGAAAAGCTGATGTAATCAGGTGGAATGTACGTTTGCATACGAAACAACCCCTGCCGGAGATGACTCTTCGGCAACGGATGGCGGTAGTTTAGCCGTCAGAGGCCAGAAAATCAACCGCATGAACGCCCCAATAATCAATAATATGCCCTTAATGTAAGCATATTTCAGTCGAAAAATAACCCGGGATGAAAATCCCTTATTCTTTCTGTTACCTTGACCGGTTCAGGACGGCTGGGGTAGTATCCCGTCGATTTGAACCCCTATGGCAAAACTGTGGCTGAACGCGAAAAGGAATTTTCCCTTGCCGATTTTTTCAGCCTCCTGACCACCAGGAGAGAGCTGATAATTGGCTGCATGGTGCTCCTCGGGGTCTTCCTGACCTTCGTCGCGCTTGCCGGTGCGCCTGTCTACGAGGCCAACGGGTCCTTCCAGATTACATCACAGGGCGGGGCATTGGGCGCTCTCAGCGAATTGATATCTTTCAGTGGTGGTTCATCCTCCCTCAACAGCGAGATCGAGATCGTCAGAAGCAGGTCGATCGCATTGTCAGTTATTGACGACCTCGATCTGCAGGTCAAAATTACCGACACCACGCATGGAGGACCGCTGACGAAAGCAACGATGTTCGTGCTCTCAGACCGCCTGCAGAGACAGCTCAGGGATATCAGGATAGTGGACGCTGAATTCCCATCGGGGAGTATCGACACGGCGTTCACTCTCACATTTACAGACGATTCCGGTAATTACCGCATCTCCGGGCCATCAGGCGATCTCGGAACGGGTCACCAGGGAGATCCTTTCGTATCCGACCAGCTCTCGCTGACTGTCGCTTCCATGAAGGGTCCGGCAGGAACTGAATTCGAGCTCAAGCCAAGGGGACTTTACGATACCCTTCGTACCTACCGCGAGATGCTGAGAGTCTCGGCGCTTGGTGGATCGACCCGGACAAACCTCATCCAGCTCCAGTACAAGGACACGAATCCCGGACTTGCGCGGGATGTAGTAAATGCAGTGATAGACGAGTACGACAGGCGTAACACGGAATGGAAGGAAGGCCTCGGATCATCGCAGACAGCATTAATCGAGGATCGTCTGAACGAGGTTCTTGGAGAACTGACGGACGCCGAGGAAGCCCTGGCGGAATATAAAAATCAGTTCGGTGTTGTATCGATGCCCCAGGAAGCCAGCCTTGCTGTAAGTGAACTGTCAGCCCGTGAAGCGGAGAAAATTGACCTTGATCTAAGGGTCTCACTATTGCAGGGAGTCCATTCCCGTCTGGCATCCAGCCTCAACGACGACTCGTTTGCAGTCCCCCCTTCCCTTACGGGCGATCCGCTCATCGCGCAGCTTGCTGCTGACCATGCACGGCTGACAGTTGAGCTCGACGATCTCCTCCTCGATTACACTGAAAGCCACCCATCGGTGATCGCCAAGCGAGAATCGATACTGAACGTCCGTGAAAATATACTCGGGGCGATTTCATCGACCACAAGGGGATTAATCGGACAAAGAAGCGACCTCGGCGGGATAATCTCAGGCCTTGAACAAAACATGTACTCCATTCCGGGCGTGGAGAGAGACCTTCTTGAGCTCGAGCGCGAAAGGGATGTATCGGAGGCTGCATACCGCCTACTCGCACAACGTCTTGACGAAGCACGCCTGATCACAGCGAGTTACTCGGTCGGTAATCGTATCATTGACCGCGCAGTCGCTCCGGACCGGCAGATATATCCCAGCATCAAGAAAAACCTGGCTATGGGACTGGGACTCGGGCTGGTCCTTGGAATATTCCTTGCATTCCTTCTCGAAATGACCGACCCCCGGATCCGCAGGGCTGACCAGCTTCTTGACCTCCTCAACGGAAGCCCGGTAACAAAGGTGGTCAAGGCAACCGATGAGGAAATAGCGCGTGCAGCGGGAACACTTGCACTGTCGACACTCCGAAGCGGCATGAAATCGCTGTCGCTTGTGTGTCCGGGTCCGGATACACCCAGACTGAGGGGACAGCTTGAAAAAATAATCAAGGAGCTGTCACGGGGTGTTTACCCGATACTCCTGGTCGATACTGCGACCAACGGCAAAATCCTGACATTCTTCGATGTCGATGAATCGATCGGTATTGCCGAGATCGCGCACGGTAAGGATGTAGAACCGCAGGAGGTCGAGGGTAAACGAATCCTGGTGCTGCCTCCGGGTTCTGATCCATCCAGTTCCTACGTAACCAACCAGCTCGTGCGCGACAAGGTCAGGTCGCTGCAGACCCAGACGAGCCTGACATTGTTCCACCTGCCGGGTTTCTCGCGATTGCCGGCACAGAGAGGCTGGAACACGATGGCCGGCGGTGCCGTACTGGTAATCCAGAGGAACCGTGAATACAAAGTAGATTATTACAGGGCTATCGATGCCCTTGAAGCGGATAACACACCCATCCTGGCCGCCCTTCTGCTGGATTAAGACGGCAGGTTGAGGATAAAAACATGCTGCGTCACAGCCGATACCTTATCCTGGTAATTCTGACAGCCCTGCTGATGGCTGCTCCCGCTCACCTGCCCGCCCAGGCAGATGAATCCGGGGCATCCATGACCGAAACAGGTACACCAATTACAAGCACGATCACATTCGAGGGCTCAGAGGACGCAAGCCTGTTTGTTGGCTACTACCGCCTCAATCCCGGCGACATGATCCATATAGAAATTGTCAGCGATGTTGTCAGGTCATACCAGCCGATGATCGACGAGGAAGGCTACGTCGCGATCCCGGTACTAGGACGGGTACAACTGGCGGATTTTACGCTGACTGAAGCAAGACAGACCCTTCAGGACCTGACCGACGAATACTACCGGAACTCATGGGTCACGATCCGGATTATCCAGCTGGCAAGGGTTAAATTTTATGTGTACGGCGATGTGGAAACGCCGGGCTTTTACACTGCCAGCGGTGCGACCACATTTTTCGACTTCCTGCAGAGATTCGAGCTTGCAACGGCGACGGACCACCGTCGGATAGTGCATGTAACCGGCGAACGCCGCACTGCCCTGCCTGAGCCTGTGGACTTACTGGTTTCGCACGAGGAACCATCGCGAAATCTAATCGAATGATCGCTCGACCTGTTTTCAGAGGGTAAATTCGACGAGATCAATCCGCTTGTATCGATCGTCGATCCACTCGACTTCACGCTGGAAGGAGAAATTGACCTCAGGAATTTCTACATGGGGTACGGCGACATTGTCTACGTACCGGATCCCGGTGTACTAATTAACCTAGAAGGTTTCAGGCGTTCAGGGCTGTATGAGGTCCTTCCGGGTGAGACATGGGCCGATGTAATCCGCATGGCAGGCGAACCCAGCCTGTTGAATAACAAGTCGAGTGTCGTGCTTGAGAATTTCGATGAATCCGGAGAGCTGACCCAGATCTACTATAATCTGAACCTGCTCGATGAGGAGGACCTGGAACAGATACCGCTCCACGACAGGGATCACCTGCATGCTACAATAGCCGAGATCAATGTCTACGTGCTTGGAGAGGTCGGGGAACCCGGAACGTACGAGTATAATCCGCTTTCAACACCTCTCGATTACCTTACGCTTGCCGGTGGAGCGAATCCGGATGCCCATTTAAGATTCGTTACGATAATCCGTCCACCAAGGGATCCACAGGCACCCCTTGAGGAGAGTGAGACCTTTACAGTAGACATTGTCGAGTCAATAACGCACGGATCACCGCAATCGGTAATGATGGAACCAGGGGATATCCTGTTTATCCCGGACCAGGGAGAAACCATCGATCTCGGAACAATTTTGTCCGGCCTGAGCGTCATGGTCAATGCTGTCAGGCTGTTTGATTAGGAATTTCATACTTTTAAATTAACCAGACATTCATTGCTCCTTACATAAGTGAAGGGGCATTATTTTTTCCAATAACATTCTGACGGACCATCGGGCAGTAAAATCTGACAAACCACGCTGTAGTCGGTATAATTCGATGACGTCTGAGAGGTGATGAGATGAAGACCTTATGCGTGCTGGGACTTGGGTACATCGGGCTGCCGACCGCAAGCCTGTTTGCAACGCACGGGCACAGGGTGACCGGTGTCGATGTGAACCGTAAAGTTGTAGACATAATCAATGCCGGGCAGATTCACATCGAGGAGCCCGGATTATTTACACTTGCGCAGGCAGCGGTTGGTTCCGGTAACCTTCGGGCATCTACTACACCTGAAACAGCAGATGTTTACATCATCTGTGTCCCGACACCTCTTACCGATGAGAACTACTGCGATCTCAGTTATGTAGAGGATGCAACACACAGCATCATTCCGCTCCTCAAGAAGGGTGACCTCATAATCCTCGAGTCTACGTCACCCCCCGGGACATGCAGGGACTTTATCGCTCCCAGATTAAAGGAAGCCGGGTGGAAGGTCGGAACGGACATACATCTTGCACATTGCCCGGAGCGGGTTCTGCCGGGTCAGATTCTCAGGGAACTGATCCAGAACGCACGGATTATCGGGGGAATTACTCCCGAATCAGCCCGGATGACTAAGGAACTTTACGATGGCATTGTCGAGGGTCCTGTTTACCTGACTGACTGCACGACTGCCGAACTCGCAAAGATCATGGAGAATACGTACCGGGACGTAAACATCGCCCTCTCAAATGAACTCGGTGCAATCTGCGAGGCGATAGATATATCGGCGTGGGATGTTATCGAGCTGGCGAACAAGCATCCGAGGGTTAACCTGCATCTTCCCGGACCGGGAGTCGGCGGACACTGCATATCGGTCGACCCGTGGTTCCTTGTGAGCGCCTTCCCGGGAGAGACAACACTGATCAACATGGCCAGGACAATAAACGACACACAGCCTGAAATGGTATCGGAAAGAGTGATCGACATCCTCAGGGAAGCGAAAATCGACGACCCGTGCGTGGCGCTTTTCGGAGTCAGCTACAAGGGTAACGTGGACGATACACGTGAATCACCTGCGTTCGGGATTATCGAGAAACTGTCGAAGAGGGTCGATCTCAGAATATTCGATCCTCACGTTAAAAATGGGACAGGTTTCGAGTTAAGCAATCTTGAGGAAGCGATCAGCAACGCGGACTTACTGTTACTAGTGACCGACCACTCCGATTTCAAATACCTCGCACCGGAGGAATTGGGGAAGAAGATGAGAAATCGTATCCTCTTCGATACCCGTAACTTTCTCGATCTTGCACGATACAGGGAAGCAGGATTCGAAGTGCATGTAAAAGGGGTTGGTGATTAGTATAATCCGGGACTCAATAATAAAGCGTGGGACAGGTTAGATGAAACAACTCCTCATACGCAAAGGACAGGTTGAAATCCAGGATGTCGCGGCACCCCCGGTGCAACCTGGATATGTTCTGATACAGACAGTTGCGAGTTGCATCTCCGCTGGTACTGAGATGGCTACAGTGACCTCATCCGGCGAGAGCATTGTCGACAAAGCCCGTCGCAAGCCCGAACTCATCAAGCGCGGCATCGACATGATCATGACCCGCGGTCTCAAGGCAACGCTTGATACTGTCCGCGGTAAACTCGACGCTGGAAATCCATCGGGATACTCACTCGCAGGACGCGTAATCGAGGTCGGCACGGGCATTGACGACATCACTCCCGGCCAGAGAGTCGCCGCGGCGGGTGCAGCGTACGCAAACCATGCCGAGGTCGTCTGCGTACCGAGAAACCTGGTGGTTCCAATCCCCGATGACGTCTCTTTCGAACACGCTGCAAGCGTCACACTGGGTGCGATCTCAATGCAGGGTGTCCGCAGGGCAAATCCCACGTTTGGTGAATGCGCGGCTGTGATTGGACTTGGCCTGCTCGGCCAGATCACTGTGCAGATACTCAAGGCCGCCGGGATACGTGTCATCGGTTTCGATCTGGACCCCGTTCGTGTCACAGAAGCGAGTGAAATCGGCTGCGACATGGTTATTAATGCCGGAACAACCGACCCGGTAATCGAAGCTCAGAAATTTTCGGGTGGTCCGGGAGTGGATTTCGTAGTTATCACCGCGGCAACATCGGCCAATGCCCCTGTTAACCAGGCCCTCGACATGTGCAGGAGGAAGGGACGGGTTGTTGTTGTGGGCGATGTCGGTCTCAGCCTTGATCGAAACAAGCTTTACCCGAAGGAACTCGATGTGCTGATCTCCACGTCCTACGGCCCCGGACGCTACGACCAGTCGTACGAAGAAGATGGTCACGATTACCCGCTGGGATACGTCAGGTGGACCGAAAACCGTAACATGCGGGAGTACCTTAAGCTTGTAGCGGAAAATAAACTCGATATTGCACCGCTGATAAGCAGCACGTACCCGCTCGAAGAAGCCGACAAGGCGTATGAGGCGCTTGCCGATGAGGAAAACCGTCCGCTGCTCGTGGTTCTGACCTACCCCGACAAGCCAAAAGAGGATTTTCTTAAACGGACGATCACACACATTACCGACCCGGCTCCTAAAAAAGAAGGAATTCTGAACGTAGGGATAATCGGCGCAGGGAATTTCGCGACAGCCGTACACCTCCCCAACATCCAGGCCATGGAGGACAGATACAGGATTCACACTGTCTGCGACATCCACTCACCTACCGCGTTGTCTGGCGCGAAACGATTCAAGGCCGAGAAACACTCATCGGATGCTGTAGAGGTCTGTAAGGATCCCGAGATCGACGTGGTGATAATTACCACGCGTCACGACCAGCACGCGCCCCTTACAAAACTCGCCGCGGAGCACGGAAAAGCGGTTTTCTGTGAGAAACCGATGGGAATCAATCGCGATGAAACACTTGCCCTTGTCAAAATGCTCAAGGAGAAGGGTACACCGTACCTTGTAGGATTCAACCGTCGTTTCAGCCCGGCTGTAGCGAAGGTCCGCGAGGAAACTTCGAACCGTAATCATCCCCTGCTGATAATCTACACGGTAAACGCTGGATTCCTGCCGGAAGACCACTGGACGCACGGACCCGCCGGTGGAGGACGTATTGTCGGCGAAGGATGCCACATGATCGACGTGTGCACGTCGCTGACCCGCTCAACTCTCGCAGATCTCAAGGCCACGGCGATCAAACCCGGTGACCACCAATACTTCCCGCACGACAACGTCCAGCTTTCGCTTACCTACGAGGATGGATCGATCGCACAGATCACTTACACCGCACTCGGCGCACCTGAACACCCGAAGGAGAGGGTCGAGGTCTACGCGGGTGGATGGGTCTACACGATCGATGACTACAGGCACCTGATAATCAACGGACCGCACCCGCAGGTGATCGAATATCGCGGTGCCGAGAAGGGTCACAGGGAAGAGCTTATCGAGTTCTCGAACTGGCTCAGGGGAGAGACGGGACCACCGATCGAACTCGCGTGCATGCTCGAGACGACACTGGCAACCTTCGCGGCGTATGAGCAGATAGGGTTCATGGGGAAGTGACGATCGATTCTATTTTAAGTATTTCGGGATCCCATATAATTTCCCAGCGTATCGTTTACTGATTTCAGAAATATAATCCAGCAGGATCGGCTTGTCGCTCAACGATGAGCGATCTGTCATTTTATCAAGTGCTGAAAGGCAACCATTAATTTTATCTTCTGTCTGCATTATAAGCTGATCGAAACCTAATAATGACAGAGTATTCACTGAAAGCTGCACTACAGATTCCACAGCCCCGTAGAACGTAAGAATCGATCCGATATTTGACAGCACCTTCAATCCCTTGGATTCGACTTCAGCCTTTTTTAGATATTTGAGTTCCTTCTCAATGGTGTTATTAAATAATATGTGGAGTTCCTGATCGAGTTCTTCTATTTCCTTTAAAGTCAGGACCAGACGCTCAGCATCAAGAATTTCAATTCTATCCTTGCTCAATTCAAGCAGAGAATTATATTTTTCGATGAACTCCTCATGCAATACACTCCTACGGAGATCAATGATTTCCTCAAATGTTAATGCGTCCAGAATTTCAACCGGGAAAATTTTCTTTGTTTTTTCCTTGATAATCCCAACAAGGATTTTATAGAAAATTTCAAATTCAGACAGCTTCGTTTTTCGATACCCCAGATCGGTAATCCTGAATTCAAGGAGGTTCTCCTGGGGTAATACTCCTTCTGAATTAACAGCCCTGGCTCCTGACAGATAATAAATCAGGTCGGCATACTCAGATAGATTGGCCCATAACTTGCGATTGCCTGAATCTTTTGCAATTAAATATATCTCGCCTCGCGATGGCTGCGCCAATTCGCCAAGCCGACCAATAACTCCATCCAATACTTTCTGGGGCACTTCACAGAGTGAATGCCTCAGTACTGACCTTTCATCCTGCAAGTCCATCCTGATCCGGTTTCCAAACCACTTCGAGGTCGATTCGACATCCCATGACACAACCTCATTAACACAGCAGGTCAGGATATTATCTATTACGTCCTTATCCTTTCCAGAATACATTTCCTGTTCGTTGGATTTCTCACGTTTGTAAGACAGGAAATCCGAGAAAGTCTGGTGTTTTGATATCAAGGCAGGTTTTACAATACCTTCCTCCAGCACTATGGGATAATCCTGGATAAATTCCTGCGCAAGTTCCGATTCATAAAGATGTGATGTCGCGATAATTACTACACCTTTAATACAACCAAACAGCTTCACTTTTCGTTCAAGATTAAGCCTTATATGTTCAATGTCTTCTGGTGACCAGGCAACCTGCGAATAGGTAATGCGATCAAACTCCGTAAAATATACTCGGGGTATTGTCAATTCATTTGGATCAATTCTCTTCATTGCCCTTCACTCGGATTTTTCCATGTCTGACAATGAAGTGTATCAACAGAGAACTACTTCGTCCATACACAAGCTCAGCCTAATTTGATATTCACATTAGTAATCACTTCATTCTGCCCCTTGCCATCGATGCAAACACACCGCAGAAACACATCACAGAGAAAATAATGAACGCGGTACGTATACTCACAAGAAACGCTCCGTAATATTCAGGTGTTATCTGCACTTTCCCGATTATCAAAGCGAATATCAGCATCGCAATCCCCATACTGAACATCTGCCCGACAAGGCGCATGGTTCCAAGGGTCGCGGACGCTACCCCGTAATACCTGCGCTCGACTGAACTCATTATCGCGTTCGTATTCGGCGATGAAAACAACCCGAAGCCTGTTCCCAGAATCATGAGACTGATTACTATATATGCTGTCGACGTCCGATCGGTCAGGAAGATAAGCATGATTAAACCGACCACC
Source organism: Planctomycetota bacterium (assembly GCA_030614715.1). GTDB lineage: Bacteria > JAJVIF01 > JAJVIF01 > JAPKYR01 > JAPKYR01 > JAUWTM01. Next base: position 17,107 of record JAUWTM010000012.1, on the reverse strand, counting down.
GCGAGACCCATACCGATCGACGCAACGATCCTGGATTCCATGCGGTCGGAGAGCTTCCCGGCATATGGTGCAAAGATTGCCATCATTATCGGCTGCGCAACGAGAATGATCCCTGCAGGCTGCGGGTCCAGCCCCTTTATATACTGAAGGTACAGGCTGAGCAGGAATGTAACCGCAAATGTCGCGCTGTAATTGATCAGGGCTGCCAGGTTCGAAAATGCAAATACCGTATTACGCCTGATTAACCTCATGTCGAGGATTGGATTCACTGCCCGTAACTCCCAGAACACAAATCCGACAGTTAACAGCAATCCGATCCCCGTAAGCATTACTCCGACCGATCCCGGTAGTTCGGAAAGCCCGTACATTAATGCGACCAGTCCGATCCCGTAGATAATCGAGCCGACAACGTCGAATTTTTCACCCTTCGCCTCTGCCCATTCTCCTTTAAGTCTTAGAATTATTGCGGCGATGATCACAAGTCCGAGCGGTACGTTAAGCAGGAAAATGCTTCGCCATCCCAGATGCTGGGTCATCAGGCCGCCCAGAAACGGACCCACCGAAAGCCCGATGTACACTGACGCAATCGTGATCCCGAGCGCCCTGCCCCGTTCTCCAACGGGGAAAACTGATGTCAGGATCGCGACACCAGTCCCGAACATCATCGCGCTGCCGAATCCCTGAACCACCCGCCAGAGAATCAGGAGGAACGGCATCGTTGCCACTCCACACAGCAGCGATGAGATCGTGTAGATCCAGACCCCCAGCGCGAAGATCCTCTTTCGTCCATGAATGTCCGCCAGTTTCCCGAACGGCAGAAGTAAAAGCGCCGCTGCGAGCAGGTACGATGTCGCCACCCATCCCAGCATGACCGCGTCCATCTGGAATTCCTCTCCGATCGCCGGTAGTGCAATGTTGATCGAGGATCCCATGAACGGCGTGACGAATGACGCCAGCACCGCGACAAGCAGGGCCGCGTTCTTAACTGACTGGGTTTCAGTGCTGTCTTGCATTGACGGGAATTATAGCCGATCTGGTTTCGATGTGACTTGCAACACCAATAAGGCCCTCGTATGATGTGGCCGATTATGTGCGGCATAGCGGGAATACTCAATTACACCGGCCAGAGATTCGACATCCGTGAATCCGACCTACGGCGGATGGCGGAATCGATCCGTCACCGCGGTCCCGACGACGAAGGTGTCTGGCTGAGTGACAACCGTGATGTCGGGTTAGCTTTCACACGACTCTCAATTGTCGAACTGTCAAACGCCGGTGCTCAGCCGATGCACTCCCCGTGCGGACGGTATCACATCATTTATAACGGTGAGACGTACAACCACGGGTCGATCAGGGATGAACTGAAAGAGCTTGGACATGAATTTGCTGGACGTGCAGACTCCGAGACGGTCATGCATGCCTTGATGGAGTGGGGTCTGGACGCACTGGACAAATTCGACGGCATGTTCGCGTTCTGTTTTTACGATTCTGATAAGAAACGTGCATGGCTCGTACGGGACAGGATAGGCATCAAACCGCTTTACTACTCATTCCAGAACGGCGTCTGCTTCTTCGCAAGTGAAATTAAGGCGATGATGGCCCACGGTGGAATCACTGCCGGGATCGATCCCCTCGCCTGTTATCACTACCTGACATTCCTCACCACTCCCGCGCCGCAAACGATGTTCAAAGGCATCGGGAAAATTCCTGCCGGGCATTACATCGAGATCGAATTCAAGCATGACAATCGCCCGTACAGGATCACCGGACATCAGTGGTGGGATGCAATCGTGCCTCCGCCTGAGGATGACCGATTCAACGATGAAAATTGGGTTAAGGGCGAGATCAGGCGGCTTCTGGCCCAGTCGATTGAAAAGCGCATGATGTCGGACGTCCCATTTGGCGTATTCCTCTCGGGTGGCATCGATTCGTCGACCAACGTCGCGCTGATGGACGCTGTCATGGACCGTCCTGTGAAAACATTCACGGTCGGATTCAAGGACGAACCGGATTACAACGAGCTGAACTACGCGAGAAAAATACGCGACCTTTACAATACCGATCACCATGAGGTCCTGATCGACTCAGATGACATGCAGGGGTATCTCGACCAGCTGATCGTGTCGCAGGACGAACCCATCGCCGACTGGGTCTGTGTCCCGCTCTATTTTGTCAGCAAACTCGTCAGGGACGCCGGAACAATTGTCGTGCAGGTCGGAGAGGGCTCGGACGAGCAGTTTTTCGGCTACGACGGTTACATGGAGATCATGAGATGGCGCGAGAAGTACTGGAACCCGTTGATGGGGCTGCCGCACTTCGCGCGTGGACTGGTCTACGGCGGCACCTCGCTCATGAGCGCCATACAGCCGGGGTGGAGAGGACGTAAGGAGCATGCGTACCGTGCATGGAAGGACCGAGAGCTTTTCTGGGGCGGCGCGATCTCCTACCCGGAAGGATTCAAGCAGGACATCGTTGCGGACCGGACACACTGGACGTCCAGAATTCAATCGAATCAAACTGTAGACGATCCCGTTAATTGGATGCCATCGGGATTCGGCCAACTCGACAGTTTCGGCGTCGTGAATGAGTACCTGTCGACGATCAAGACAAAGAAACCATCAGCCGACTTCATGGAGCGGATGATTTACCTCGAATTCAAGCTCAGGCTGGTCGAATTGCTCCTCATGCGTGTCGACAAAATCACGATGTCGACTTCGATTGAGGCACGCGTTCCATTCCTCGATCACAAGCTTGTCGAATTTTCCATGAACATCCCGTCAGCACTGAAAGTAAAGAACAACGTCCCGAAATACATCCTGAAGGAAGCGGTACGCGGCCTGATACCGGATGAAATTATCGACCGCAAGAAGATGGGTTTCGGTGCACCCGTATCCGAGTGGTTGAAGGGGTCGCTTGGTGACAAGGTCGAGGCCACGTTCAGGTCGACAAAGCTCAGGGATGAGCGCCTGATCGATTTCGACAGCGGGCTGGACCTCCTGAACCAGCACAGGAAACTCGGACGCGAATTTGCGTATCCGATCTGGTCGCTTTTCAACCTCGCACTCTGGTACGATCACTGGGTGGCGAACTCGGGGGCACAGACGTGAGCTTCCTCAGGCAGGCGGGTATTACGCTCATTACCCGTGGCTTCCTGCTTGTCATCACGCTTACGTACAACATCCTCATCGCGAGAAAAATTGGAGCGGACGGTATCGGGGTAGTCGGAACCCTCCAGACTTTCGCGAATATCGGTGTGCAGTTCGGAAATCTCGGACTTGGTGTCGGTGCGATCTATTTCATCGGTCTCGACAAGGACCGTTCGAAGGCAATAGCTTCGACAATAACATCGATCGGGCTCCTGATCTCGATAATTCTGTTTGGTGGATTTGTAATTGCAGGTTTACTAACACCCCGGATCCTGGGGAATATCAACCCCAGCCTTTACCACATAATGCTGATCTCGATCGCGCCGCTGTTACTGTCGCTGTTCTTCCAGCAGATTCTGCTCGTTCACCAGAAAATTACCGAGTACAACGTGATCGAAGCTGTCGTCCGTGGACTTACACTGATCGCGGCATTTGTAGTATTCTACGCACTCGATGAATCACAGTGGATTCCCGCAATCGTACTGTTGACGGTGGCTGCAGCGGTCGCGATGGGTATCCTGAACGGTGGATTCGCATGGCAGGCGTCGCAATTTAACCTGAAAATCGACTGGAAAGCGCTCCGTGACCTGATCGGCTACGGCTGGAAGAGCTACTACGCCGCACTTATGGCGTTTCTCATCATCCGGAGCGACATCATCTTCATCAATGCGTACATCGATGAGAGCACCGCCGGGATATACCGCCAGGTTGTCTACGTCAGCGACCTCGTCTACCTCATCCCGATGACCTTCGGTATGCTGCTCTTTCCAAAACTGATGCAGGCCGGGGAATCGGAGACGACGGGTCTCGATGAACGAGCGAAATTCACCATGATGATCGCGAGGCTGACTGCATTGCTGCTCGTTGTTCTATGGATCCTGTTCGCGATCATCGGGAAGTGGTTCCTCGGCATTTTTGGTCCGGAATTCACACTCGGACATGGACCATTGATAATCCTGCTGGGTGGGATTCTCTTTCTCGGAATTGAAAGCATCCTTGCCGCGGAGCTTGCTCGAAGGGGCCTGCCGATATTTGTCGTTGTTTATTCGACTGTTGTAGTAATTATTAAAATTGTCGCTAATGTAATACTGATCCCGAAATACCATATGTACGGAGCGGCATGGAGCTCATTCGCGACACATTTCGTGTTCCTCGCTATGGTGCTTGGATACTGCGTAAAAAATTACGGGTTTAATGTGAGGGATACACTGTTTGTGAAGTTCGGGGATTTTAAAACCGTGGCAGAACGTCTGAAACTGGCATTGAAAAGATGAGGTTATGATCCACTGGAATCAACCGGGAGTTTCTCAATCAACTCTACTGTGCTCCTGTACCCCTCCTCAATCGATTCCTCTGCACAGTTAAAATCAAGAAGCCCTATATGCGCTAACTTTGGACGTATCAGAACATCCGCAGGATCAGTTTTCAGGCGGGTTTCCGTAATCTGTACTTCGAGGACGTTATAAGACTGCATCAGAATCTCAAAAATATTCGGTATGGATTCCTTCCTCACCCATTGATCGAGTTGTTTTTTCGTGTTGAATTCCAGAATCGCCAGATTTTTACCCAGCTCTGCAAGTTTCTGCTCCCACGCTGTTTCAAATTTCAGATCCTCGTGAACGATACCCGCATCCGGTTCATCCCTGCACTTAAGCCTTTCCGAATGAAACGCCTCCGTACCGAAATTGATGTCAACCGCGATCACGAAATCCGCTCCCATATCGCGTACAACATTGATTGGCAGCGGATTCACGAGAGCACCGTCGACCAGCACCATATCACCGTGCTTCATTGGTGTAAACATTCCTGGAATCGACAAGCTTGCCCTGACGACGCTGATTACATCGCCATCGGTGAAAACATGCTCCCTGCCTGTGAGGATATTCGTAGAGACTGTTCTAAACGGTACCGGCATGTCCTCGATCCGCTCTTTTTTTGAATGATCCCGAATGAAATCCGCTACCTTCTTGCCGTCGATCAATCCTGTCTTGGGGAAAACCGGGTCCCAGAAGTTAATCAACTGTTTCCAGTCGAGTTGCTTGACGAAATTGTAAAGGTTATCGATATCACCGCCTGCGTACGCGGCACCGACCAGCGCGCCGATACTCGTCCCAGCAATACAATCTATTCGTACGTTATGCGCTCTCAACGCCCTGATAACGCCGATATGCGCCCATCCACGCGCAGCCCCTGAACCAAGAGCGAGTCCGATTTTTTCTGGTCTGGAATTCATCTAAGATTCGAGGAAGCTCTCAGGTTGCTAAACTACCACAGGCGGTCCCTTTTCACGTACCGGAACTTCCTTGATGCAGGCAGCGACCACGTCATCGGTCTCAATCCCCTCGGCTTCACCCTCAAAATTCAGGATGATCCTGTGACGCAGGCCCGGCATTGCCACCTTACGGATATCGTCGAATGCCACGTTAAATCTGCCGCTCAGGAGGGCTTCCACCTTGGCGGCAAGCACCAGTGTCTGCGCGCCTCGTGGACTGGAACCGACACGCACGTACTTTTTCACGATCGACGGGCATCCCTCTATCTCTGAATGTGTCGCGTTAACAAGACGGACCGCGTAGTGAGTGACGTGGTGGGCGATAGGGACTTTCCTGACCAGTTCCTTCATCTGGAGAATACGGGGACCGTCGACAACTTTCTGAGGATCACTTGTGTGCGTCCCGGTTGTCCTGTTTATAATTTCAGCGAGATCATCCGCCGGTGGGAACGGAACCATGATCTTGAAGAGGAAACGGTCGAGCTGCGCCTCGGGAAGGGGGTACGTTCCTTCCATTTCAAGGGGGTTCTGTGTCGCGAGAGTGAAAAATGGCTTGTCGAGTATATGTGTGGTGCCTGCAGCGGTCACGTGACGTTCCTGCATGGCTTCCAGAAGCGCTGACTGGGTTTTTGGTGTCGCCCGGTTGATCTCATCGGCAAGGAGTATGTTCGTGAAGACAGGACCCTTCTGAAACTGGAAATACTTCTGCCCGTCCTGACGTTCCATGATGATATTCGTACCAACGATGTCCGCCGGCATGAGATCCGGAGTGAATTGAATCCTGCGGAACTGGAGGTCCAGGACTTGCGAGAGCGTGCTGATGAGGAGAGTCTTGCCAAGGCCCGGGACACCCTCGAGAAGTGCGTGACCGTCGGCAAATATCGCAATCAGGGTCGCCTTGACCACTTCCTCCTGTCCGACAATAACCTTGGCGACCTCTTTGGTAACTTTTTCGTAATCTCCCTTGAAGGCGTCAACTTCGGCCTGGGGGATGGATGCGTCGATATCGGGGTGACTCATGGCGGCTCCTTGGTCTCTGGTCTACACGTTCGAGACGAACGTGTGACCGGTAATCATGCGCGGGACGCGCATGCTACGTATTTCGCACATGCTACGTATTTCGCACATGCTACATATCCAGTGCATAAAAGGTACTCATGAAATATGACTGGCTACCCCCCGGATTCGTTCACCCTTGCGGGCCAGTGTACATCCTGTATCTCTACCTCATCATCCAGGAAGCACATCTCACTCCTGATCTGACGGAGTTTTGCAATGTCCAGCTTGCGCACGATTGCGCTCTCACGCATCTCGGCAGAGTTCAGCGATTCCCCGTTCGGACTGACGATCATCGAATGTCCCGGGATGAACAGTCCGTGCTGCGATCCAAGGCCGTTCGCACCGACCATATATACCTGGTTTTCAATGGCCCGGGCCCTGAGGAGTGCTTCCCAGTGATTGATCCGCAGCTCGGGCCACAGCGCTGGAACAAGGATTACCTCGCAGCCGGCTTTCGCCAGGCGGCGTGTGAGGGCCGGAAATCGCAGGTCATAACAGATGATTACACCGACACCAATCCCGTTTACGTCGGCTGCAACAAGCCTGTCCCCGGGTTCAAAGACTAAGTCCTCACCCATCGGACGGAACATGTGCACCTTCGAGTATTCAAGGATTACCTGGCCGCTGGTATCGATCAGCAGCGATGTATTTTTCAGCCCGGATTTGGTTTTCAGGGCTATCGTACCGGCAAGTAGCCACACCTTATGGTTTCTGCAGAAATCCCGTAACGCTTCGACGGTTGGACCGTCCACGCTCTCGGCAAGGTTCGTGCTTGACTGGTCAGTGATGTCGACAAGACCGGTTGCCCAGAGCTCTGTCAGGACAAACAGATTGACTCCCTGTGCGACACAGGGCTCCATCATGTGGATCGTGGAAAGGAGGTTGCCTGCGGGATCGTGGGTCACGATCTCACGCTGGATAAGCCCGACTGTCAGAACACCAGTTGTCATGAGAGTGATGGTTATTATACATCACGCCCGTTCGGTTCGTCTCATGTTACCGGCGCCAAACTGAGAATTGGGTTCTGAAATGGTAATTCAGTACTTATTCGACCTCTTCGGTAGCACTGATTACAATCCGAATTTCTCGCTCAACAAGGCCGATGGTGAAATCGAGCTCGGTGTAATTATCCCCCGGCACTAACTCGACTTCATATTCAATCAGGCCCAGCACTTCCTGGTATTCCTGAAGGTTGTCCGTTCGAATTATCGCCTTGTACAATCCCGGCTCAAGGTCAGTGAACGAGTACCGTCCATGGGAATCCGTATACCTGTATTGGCTGCCCGATTCTCCCAGCAGCTCGATTATATAGTCCGCAAGCGGTGTAGTTTCTTCGCCACCTATGAGGTTGTCCGAGAGCAGAACAACCTTGCCGGACACCGATGCTGTTTCCTGCACCGGGATTTCAACATTCGATGTGGAGCCTGCACGGATCGAAACCATTACCGGCAGATCGATCTGTGGTTTCAGCCCGACCGGTAACGTGCCTTCATCTATCGAAACCAGTACGTCCCCAGCCTCAATCGATGGGAATGCGAAATAACCCCCGTCGTCTGTCATCGCTTCGAAATTCCCAAGATTCACGAGAACGTCCGCGATACCGGTATCCGAGTCATCCAGCAGGAAAACCCTTCCCTCAAGGCCGCCATTCAGCGGGAACATGCTTAACGGCACACTGATCGGCATTGAATATTCGACCAGAATCTCTGTCTCGTTGTCACCTATTGTCCTGTACTGGCGAAATCGGAAGTAGAGGTCCCTTTCACGCGCGAGGTCCCAGTGAAGAGTGCTGTATAAATAAGTTCTGTTGCCCAGTGGACTGCCGGTGTTTCTCTGGAGATCGAATGAAAAATTCAGATCCTGTGTAATGCTGAAGTAGCTGCCAATGCTGTATTCGGCGATATTATTGCTTATCAGCCCGTTCTGGCTCGACTCGGTTCCCGTGGCATATCCAAGTCTTACAGATGAGCCCCTGCCCAGCCTGCTGTAAACATCAAAGCGAAGCGTCCTGTCGACCGCCCTGTCCTCCAGTGTCAGCCCCTCGTTTACCTGGTGCTGGTAGGATGCGGTTGCCGAGAGGTCTCCCCAGTCATGGGAGAGGGAAGCCACAATCACCCTGGAAAGCGATTCGGAGTGGTCCAGGATCGTGTCGTATATCCTGTTGGTCCTGTGTGAGACCCTGATACGTCCAAGATCGCCAAGGTTCCATGAAAAACCTCCGGACAGGTTGCGGTATAGGTTGCCTTGCATCGACGGTATTTCATCAAGGTTGTTCCTGGAACTGCTGTAGTTGGACCAGACCCTGAAATCGTCGACCGGACGCCATGAAACGTTCACACGTCTGAGCTCAGTGTCGTGCCAGCCCCCGACATATCCCGATCCGGCTCTCAGCCACTCACACGATGCTGCGAAATTATTGTTACTGTACCTCCCGTATAAACGCCACGCGTCCTGTGATCCATAACCGATTGAACTCGAATGCGCTAATTCCCCGGTAAATTCCATTCCCATCGACGGGGTGTATGTCGCGGAGATCCCAACGCGTTTCAGAAGGTCGACCCTTCCGGAATCACCATCCTCGTAAGACACATCATCCACGTTCATCCCCGTGAGACGGAACTCAGTCTCAGCATTTGGCCTGAATATAATCTGGGCACCGGTGTTATCTGCCGGTGTAGACGTCCTCTCCCTTGTATGGAACAGGCGGCACGTTGTCTGTCCGCTGCTGACAATGATCTCTCCTCCCCTGCCTCTCAGGTGACGGTCGACAAGTGGAGCCTCAAGGTCTACCGGGAAATCACCCGCACGGACATGCACACCCGTATTATCATGGTATTCAACGTTTATATCTTCGTTCTGTATAAGGGTTCCTGAGCTGTCCCCGACTACAAGCAGGTTACGTGCGTTAACCGTCAGCGACCTCCCATCACCAAGGTCCCCATGGAGGTTTTCAAAGGAGATCGTTGCAGCCTCATTGCCATCATCATCGAAGGAAACCTGCGCCTCGACTGTGCCCTCGAGACTTGCATAGATCGTCCCCGATGAAACAACCGTCGGTATCGTATTTGTTGTGGATGTCGATCTTGCTTCGACACCTTCATACGGCTCAAGCGTACGGGCGATTGCTGTCATGCGGTATGTATATGACCTGTCAATTGAGACAGGAACGTGAGTAGTGACAACCAGCCTCTCGCTAAGTCCCGGGGCAAGTGTGAACTCCAGTTCATCGGCAGTTGATATCTCCCAGTTCGGACGAGTTTCAAACTCCATTCTGACCCGGGTTTCCATGTTGCCGTGGTTTATTACAGTGATCGAATTTTCGATCACGTCACCATTGCTGGCGATTGTCTGTCCAAGCCTTGTTGTAATGACCTCAAGAGTTAGAACCGGCTGAACAATCACCGTGATCTCAGCTTGCGTCGACACAGACGGGTCGTCATCGAAGTACGCTACGATATTTATTGGATAGGATCCAGCATATACGTGAGCTGGGGGTGTAATCGTCAGGAATATAACCTCTGATCCACCGGGTTCGATTCCGGATACCTCAGGTGTAGCGATAACCTCCCAGCCGACCTGGGCTTCACCGTACACCCGGCATTCATGATAGACGTCAGTTTCATTGATCAGCCTCGCACTGACTGTAATAACCTGACGAGGTATAGATTCAATTTCCGTCTCCGTGAGGATTTCCATGTTCAGACCGGCGGACGCGTAAACCGGGCTTGTTTCAAGGGCAAAAAATAACAGCACAGGAATGGCCGCGAGACAGATCAGCCTGATCCATCGTCCCGTGGACTCATGCACACCAGTTTTCGGGCATGCATGCAATATGCCTGTGCTGGATGCCATCATTCTTCGAGCAGATTCTCCCCTCCGGGGTGTGATACAGCCTGATCTGTTGTAATTTCGATGCGGCCCTGCGCGGCAATAAGTGTTGGAGCATCGTAATCAGCGATAACCATCACCAGGTATACGCCGGGATCGAGTATCTGGGCATCCAGTGTGAAATTATAGTTGCGGGTGCTTTCCGGAAGCAGTGTCTGCCTGATGTGATCCTCAGTGTAGACTATGACTCCGTAAATATCCCTGACCTCAAGCCATACCTGCGGACGCATATAGATATTTCCAAGGTTCTCAACAGCCGCTGTTACATCAATACCACTCTCGGACTGCTGGAAATCGATCGACGCGAAGGTAACATCCCTGATTTCGGTGCCAACAACCGTCACGTAGATCTGGATCGCGTAGCGGAACACCGTATTGATGCCTACGGCCATAAGACTTGAATCATCCTGGGTAATTAACGGCATACCATCCGGTGTCTCCTCGATAAAAATTACCCCCCAGTAGCTGCCCTCGAGACCCGGATCATTCGGAACACGGATTTCATACTGAACATCCTTCCATTCATCAGGTTGAAGGGTCATTCGCTCGGGTGTGAATGACATCCAATCGAGGAACGAGCGGGATTCGTTGCCCGTTATATCATCGAATTGATAACCCGTTCGGTCTCCGGGGATCCTGACCCAGTCACCGGCATAGATTTTCAGGGTTGTCGGTTCACTCGACAGGTTAGTGACCGAGATGCTTCCCGTTTTGAGATCACCGGACGTCACTTCAAACTCAACCCTGTCGAAGGCGACTGAGAATCCCTGCGCATGCGCAATTGAGGGTGCCGTCAGCAGCGCAGTTCCCAACAGGATGAAAATCAGCAGGATTCGGGTTCTGTCAAGGCTTGTTGCAGGTCCAGTCATATTGCTACTCCTGATTTCGAATGACTCATATCCATCTACCCATGCAGCCGGAACACGTCGCTGAACATTCACCAGACTGACAGGTTTATAAATGGCAGTCGGAAAACTATTCAGGACGTTTCCGGCAGAATTTCGATTCTGAATGTCAGATCCACCTGGTACTGACCCGGTGAATCGTAAAGCCAGTCGATCAACACAACGAGATCGATATAAACAACCCCGGTTCCAGACTCCATGGACCATTCCACTTCCTCCGGATCCTGGGTAACAGGTAGCCAGTTTTCTTCGTCGGACAGCTTCCAGAGAAGGTCTGAAAGTGATTTATCAGTCATGCCGTCATCGCCGGCTCCAAGATCGGCACCCAGTGACTGAATAGTCAACCGCCATGGCACATCGCTATCCCAGAAAACGGGAACCCTCGGAAGGAAAACGTAACCGTTGGCGAAGTCCTCCTCGCCAACCAGCCCAAGGTTGATGTCGCTCACCGTGACCGCCTGTTCCGCGTAAGCTGGTGCAGCAGAGAAAAGGAATCCGATCACCGAAGCCATGATAAGGATTGTTATTATCCTGGTCGCATTGTTTTTCATGGTGATGAAAGTTCCAGTACCACGTATCCGTAGTAATATTCACCCGGGATATCCTGCTCGATATCGAGATTAACCTTAACGCTGATTGGGTAGGCCTCCTGATTCGACGGACCGCCCGATCTGATCTCAACCGGTTCTGTGCTGAGGGCAAGCCACCCGCTTCCGTCATACTCCCAGAGGATGTCACTGACCGGCTTGTCCCAGGGACCCTCCCAGAAGCTCTCAGCCCCCCTGATTGTCAGCACCCAGTCGACATTGGCACTTACACTCGCCACCCATGTCTGCGGTGACGACTCACCATCCAGCAATTCACGGACTCCGGGCACGAAAAACGCGGAAGATGCGGAGATTTCAAGTGACCGCACCTCCGTAACCGTCATGGTGAATCCTGTGATGTCCTCTGAGTCTGCTGATACCGGGGAAGTGATAACCAGTGTTGATAAAAATACGGTTATCAAGATAATGATAAAGGAACGGGCCTTCACGCACCGTGCATTCTTCTCATACATATCTTAATATCACAGTGATTGAAGTATATTTCGCCTGTATAACGTCCTTTCTATTATTTAATATGGATTTATAAATTTGCCATATTGATGCAATGTTCCCGCAATACATCGCATCTCCCTGCAATGCAAGCCTAAAATAAAGATACGATCAGCCGTTCGAGGCAGATCTTACCTTTATTACTAAACTCCCCAGGTGTCTTTGCCAACACTTTATTTCGTCAGCTTCTTCCTGGAAAGCTGAGTATGCCCGATAGAATCTCTCAGACAGATGCCGCGGTTAACTGGATCGTGCAGTCAGGTGTCTGAGCGCTCTCGGGCCATGGAATATTGAGTGTAACGTCCCACAGTGAGTCATCCCTGAAAACAGCGGATCCATCACTGTCAATGGTCGTGGACCCTACCTCAGTAATCGTCACTGCATTAACTGTCAATGTCCATGCAACGCCATCCCAGTCATCAGCAGTCTGACCGCTCTGGACACCGTCCAGGATTATCCCGTTTACTTCCCACCCCTGGTTGGACGTCAGGTCGTAATCGACATCACCGATGTCGTTGGCTACACCGAAGTCCACATACTCATCATATGTGAAAGTAAGAGGAGCACCGTTATTGATGGTAAAAGTAAGGATAGTCTCGACTGTGATTTCAACGTCGAGCGTCTGAATAACATCGGCATGCGCCGGTATTGTCAGGAGTAAGAAAATAAAGGATGAGATGATAATTCTACGCATCTCTAACCTCCCTACAAATTTGTGTACAATATTATCCCTGTGGAAAAAGTTTGTTAAACGATCTAATCTAAGCAATCACAAACATGGTTAATCATCCGGATTTCTGGGGTTATGATACCCGATAGAACTACTCAGGGAGATACAGCGGTTAATTCGATCGTACAGTCAGGTGTCTGAGCGTTTTCAGACCACGGAATATTAAGGGTTACAGGCCACAGTGCATCATCCCTGAAAACGGGCGATCCATCACTGTCAATGGTCGTGGACCCGGCCTCATCTATCGTCACTCCATTTACCGTCAGTGTCCAGTTTATGGAATCCCAGTCATCGGCAGTCTGGCCGCCCTGGGTACCGTCAAGGATTATCCCATTTATCAGCCACCCCGCGTTGACCGTCAGGTCGTAATTGATATCGCCAATGTCGTTGGCTACACCGAAGTCCACATACTCATCAAATGTGAAAGTAAGAGGAGCACCGTTATTGATGGTATAAACAGAGATAATGCCGACTGTGAGGTCAACCTCGAATGTCTGAACATCATCGGCATGCGCCGGCAGTGTCAGGAGTAGAAAAATAAAGGTTGATATTATAATTCTGCACATCTCTTAGCACCTTGAAAATTTGTCTACATTAGTATCACTGTTATAAATGAATGTTAGACGATCTAATTTAATCAAACACAAACATGGTTAATCATCCAGATTTCATGCGTTATGATATAATCACGCTTACCGTTCAGCCATACGGCGGATTACTCTTATGAACAGCCTTACACCTGACAAAACGCCGGTTCTCGTCACTGGTGGCGCTGGATTTATCGGCAGCCACCTTGTCGATTTCCTCCTCGATAAAGGACACAAAGTTTCTATCCTGGACGACCTCTCGACCGGCTCTCACGGGAATATCGCACATTGTGTCGATAACCCGGGTTGTGGCTTCATCGAGGGAACGATCCTCGATTCCGACCTTGTAGACAAACTGATCTCCGGTGCAAAGCTGGTTTTCCACCTGGCGGCGGTCGTTGGGGTTAAAAATGTCGTCGAATTCCCCCGAAAAGGTATCGAGGTCAATGTGGGCGGTACAGAGAACGTCCTGAGGTCGGCTGCAAGCTACAAATGCCGCGTTGTGCTGGCTTCATCGTCGGAAGTCTACGGACATTCCCGCGATATTCCGTTCAAAGAGGACGGCGACAGGGTCCTGGGACCCACTAACATCCAGCGATGGAGCTACGCTGCCAGTAAAGCCTTAGATGAGCATCTGGGACTGACTTACGCAGCCGAGGGACTCCCGGTGTCAGCGGTCAGATATTTCAACGCGTACGGTCCGAGAATAGACGAATCAGGATACGGCTCGGTCATCGCACGGTTTATGTCGCAGGCCTTCAAGGGTGAAAAGTTAACCCTGTACGGTGACGGTAACCAGACACGGTCTTTCACCTACGTAAGCGACACAGTTGAGGGAACTTACCTTGCCGGTACCCATCCCGATGCGGTCGGCGAGGTCTTCAACATCGGCTCAGGCGATGAAACGTCTATCAGGGACCTTGCCCACGAGATCTGCAGAATAATCGGAAATGATCCGGCATTCGATTTCAAATCGTTTGAGGACGTATACGGTCCCGCGTTCCAGGATATTTACAGGAGAGTGCCGTCGATCGAGAAAGCCCGGAACCTGATGGGATTCGAGCCGGTACTTTCGTTGCGGGACGGCCTTGAGAAGACCATCGAATGGGCCCGTGAACACTACGTATCCGCCAACAATTCCCCGGGATAGATGTGAGTGACAATGGAAACATCAACAGCCATTCTCGAAAATAAAATTGCGAAAGGTTTAATGGAGAAAATCGACAGCCACACCGCTAAAATCATCGTGGTCGGTGTCGGCTACGTCGGTCTTCCACTCGGGGTGCATTTCGCAGAGGACAGTTTTGATGTTATCGGATACGACGTAAACACGGACACTGTTGAGAAGCTGAATTCCGGGATCAGCCACATCGGGGATATCGAATCGGACAGGATAAAACCCATCGTTGATTCTGGAAAATTCCGTGCTACGACAGACGAGAACGAGATCGAGAATGCGGACATTATCTTTATTTGTGTCCCGACACCATTCACACGCAATAAGACACCGGACATCAGCTACATCGAAAGAGCAACTGAAACCATCTCAAGGCACCTTAAACCCGGTCAACTGATCGTTCTCGAAAGCACGACTTACCCGGGGACAACTGTCGAGGTCGTAAAACCGTCACTCGACGGAAAAGGCTTCGTCGAGGGGAAGGATTATTTCCTGACCTTTTCACCTGAGCGTGTGGACCCCGGAAATAAAACCTTCACAATCGCGAACACACCAAAAGTGGTCGGTGGAATGAGCCCTGTGTCAACCGAGCTTTGCGCGAAACTCTACGCGCATATCGTCGGCGAGGACAAGGTCGTGCAGGTTTCATCACCGACCGTCGCAGAGATGGTCAAGCTCCTTGAAAACACGTTCAGGGCGGTAAATATTGCTCTGATTTTCGAGCTTACATTCCTCTGCCACAGGATGGGCATTAATCTGTGGGAGGTAATCGATGCGGCATCGACGAAACCGTTCGGTTTCATGCCGTTTTACCCGTCACCCGGCGTAGGCGGACACTGCATACCGGTCGATCCTTACTACCTCTATTGGAAGGGTCGGGAATACGATTTCCACACGAGATTTATCGAGCTTGCTGCTGAGACAAACCTCAGGATGCCCGACTGGGTGCTCCAGAGAATCACACGTGTGCTGAATCGTGGGGGAGTAGCGGTCAACGGTGCGAAAATACTCGCCCTGGGAGCTACTTTCAAGCCGAACTGCGACGATGCCCGTAATTCCCCTGCCCTTCGTGTTATCGAGCTCCTTCTTCATCACGATGCGGACGTGACCTATAACGATCCGTACGTGCCGAAGATCGAGCTGGGCAAACGGACCGAGGACGTGGCACCGGTACTGGATCACACAATCGCACTTGAATCGACAGCTCTGACCGATGAGTTAATCGAAGGTGCCGATCTCGTCCTGTGCCTCGTTAATCATGACGATTACGACTGGAAACAGATAATCGGTAAAAGCAGGAAATTTTTCGACACTCGAGGCGTATCTCTTGCGTTTGCGGAATATAAGGACAAGGTAAGTTTGCTGTAGGAGTAGCGCAGATTCAGGAGTTGATGATGGAACGCATCCGTCCGGTTCAACTCACTCTCGGTACGGTCAAGCTGAGCCTTGAACCCATCGCGTCAGGCCCGTTCCTGGAGTTCACTGACTATGAAACTGACATCTCATGGATGTCGGGACGTATTTTCGCAATGCTCTCAGCCACAGACAAATCTCCGTGCTCTCACATTGCACTCCAGGAAACCTCATGGGAGATCAATGAACAAGAGCTCGTTATGGAAGGTACTATCGGCGATATAGAAGTCAGGCTGCGTTACAACCTCACTGATAATCCCATACGTCTGGAAGAAAGTGTGTCGATATCGAACCCCGGCAATGTGCCAATCATGTTCGACCGATTCCGGATAGGTCCCACGTGGTCTCCACCAGCCACGTGGTGGCAGTACTGGGGATACTGGCGTCTGATGAAGATCGACGATGAATTCGATCCTGAATCTTACCCGGGAAGGCTTCCGGGCGAAAAGCTGAGTTCGATCAAGGACAGGCTTTCAAGAGTGGAGAAGTCACGGGGAAGAATTCCCGTACCGGTTGAATTCGAGAGTGAAGCCAGGGGCTGGATATTCAGCGATGAGCGTCGCTACCTCGTGATACTCAAGGAACCAGAGGAGATCGACGAGGTATGCAATCTCGATATCATCGATAACAAACCTGCACCGTCATTTATCATGGGAGGTATCAGTAATATCACTAAAGGGCTCGACTGGGCACGTCAGTTGAATCCGGGAAAGCGCTGGGAGAGCGGGACCACAATATACGCACCTGGTATCGGTGGATGGGCGGAAGCGTTCAGTAAATATTCAGCATTGATAAAAATCCCGTAGCACCGCAAGGCAGTGCGTCCACCCTCC
>JAUWTM010000007.1 GCA_030614715.1 Planctomycetota bacterium | reverse complement strand
CCCAGCACCTTTGTTGATAAAAGGGCTTCAAGACCCACAGTGATTCCGTAACCTGCAAGTAAGGGCAGGACCATCATAGGGAATACGAAAACAGGATGAAGCGGCTGGACCACCTTCGCGACCATGAATGCAACCCATGAACCGATTCCTATGGTTACGATCAGGATTGCACCGAAGTACTTCGGGATGCTGTCCTGACGCCAGAATATCCTGTACGTAAGAAATATGAACACGCCCAGGATGGCCCACGTCCAGCCAGGAACAGCGTATGCGCCCAGCGACAGGAAGATTCCACAGATTCCCGAGAACGCGTTGAGGAGGAATGAACCGAAGAAAGCCCGTCCCCATGAAATATTTAGAATTTTCCAGAATACAATTGCTTCCGCGGCCCAGATCACGATAAACGCGATCCCCTTCGTCCCGAAGCTGAGCATCATGGGAGCTCCACCGCCGTTAACCCCCCATGTGATCATCCCTTCTGCCTGGGCAGGTGCAGCGAGTAAGAAGAAGGCTGTGATAATCCCGGTGATTACTGGGAATGAACCCGGATATCGAATCATAATGCGATAAAAATATTGGTAAATCCCTGAGAAGTCAACTTGTTTCATCGCATCAGCCCTCCGGGATTTAATTTTTAATTCCCAATTCTGATATAATTTAATTCAACACATGAGGTAAGGTGCGACATGAGCGGCAGACTACCCATTTTGTATCCCGCATTATTACTACTAATCCTGGCAATAGCGAGTTGTCAGTCGAACCCGACAATTCCCGACAATGAATCTGATTCGCTGTTCACATTCGATTCAGGACAGCAACAGGCACAGAGTCACATGTGCCTGGGCTGGTACCAGTTCCAGATCGACAAAGGCTCGCAGACCATCGATGTCATTCCGTTGAGATCGAATCAACTGCATTTGAACGTTACAGGCATTTTAAATACCACGATGGGTGTGAGCGCAGTCGGGGTGCCGTCAGAACATGATCCGCCGAACGGACTGTTCGTATTCGACGTTACGCTCACTCATCCCTTCGGCACAAAGCCCCAGTTGTCGGGATTCGATGTGAAGGGAATCCTGATGACCCCCGGATCGCTTGGTGTAGGCTCCCTGTACTTCGCCGATGTGGATGAAACGCAACTTGAAAACGCTGACGGATATACAAGGTGGTGGAATCCGTCGGAGTTTACGTCACCGGGCATGTTCGGTTACACGCAGGGCATTCTCGCGAATGCGACAGGCGGCCAGTTGACCGCGACAGTCAACCCGTACAAGCTTTTCGCCGATAAATTGAGCGCGTGGGACTCTCTCGCATGGGTTGTCAGTGAGCCTCTGGATTCAGATGAGGGCAGGGCGGTTTTCAGAGCGGGATCGAGCAACACCAGGCGGTATGAGATCCGGTTCCCGATGGCTCCGGGTCCGCAGGTGACCTATGGTTATGCAATTGATGCATCGTGGAATATTCCAACACCTAATCCGCCGTCGGAAGTTCCCGATGATTTCCCGATGAACGCAAACCAGCCTGAGGCGTACCGCGTGGTAGCTCAGCAGGTCGGCAATTCGCTCTATTTCGACAGTGAATCCGGTGTCGGTGGCGGAATGCTGAAGCTGCAGGTCAACGTACACGACTGGCAGGGTCAGGCTGCCGGAAATTACCAGGCTGAGATCGGTGGTGTCAGGGTGTACTCACCAGACCTGATGTCGGGTGGGGTAGATGGCGTCTTCCTGAATGAATCGTGGGACAAAGCCAGGTACACAGCCAGCCTGTTCGGTCTTGCCTCACCCGCAGAGGCCGGTGAAGCTCTCGTTGCCGTGAAGGTAACCTCGGAAGGCGGCCTGCAATATAATCAGGGTCTGGGTAAACCCGCGCCATCCGGCGATGTAGCAGCGTGGCAGACGCTCATCGTCGATGTGACCGATCCCAGCTGCACAGCCGATGCGAATAACGATTTCAACGAGTCCATATTAATGGATTTCGAAGAACCGACCATCGACCAGCTTTGCGGACCGACGGACTACAAGGATTACTTCAAACTGGAAATTCCGTATGGGTCGCAGGTGACCGGTGACCTGGTGCTTTACTGCGACGTTGAGCCGTCCAAGATCCAGCTATACGATTCGTCCGAGACCATGATAACTGAAGAACAGGTGGTTGGGGGTGTTGCCACGCTTGATATGGATGGCATGGGAATAATGCCGAGCGATTATTACGTGGTTGTACAGACGCAGTCACTGGATACCGCATTCCTGTACATGCTCGAGCCTGTGAATTTAATCGAGGACGTAACACCGTCAGATGCTGTCGATGTCACTCCGGATGACCTTTTCTATCATCCACTATTTCTTTGTACTTACGGGACTTACCTCTACGCCCTGGATAGAAACAACTTGTGGATCTACGATTACGTTGATAATTGGACCGTTGAATTTAAAAGCTGGATACCTGTGGATTGTGACCTCAGACCGGTGTTGGCGTATCCCTATTTGTTTATTCATGATGCTACTACAGTCCCAGAATATCTGATACATGTAGTCGATGTATCTGATCCTGAAAACCCGATTATACTGCCAGTTGAACTCAATATGACGGACGCGGTATGGACGATGACAGTTGATGAGGATTACCTGTACGTGGCAACTTTCGATTCGGTCAATACCAATGTCGATATCTTCAGCTTTGATAATCTACCGTCAGAATTGACTTTCCAGTCTACATTTTTAATGGGGTCAATCAATATCGGTGTTCCAACGGATATGAAAATAGCGACAGTGGAGTCAGATCCAACACGATGGCTGTTGTTTAATGTAAACCAGAATACGCTGCCACATTGTAACGTTACCGACATTCACAACGTCGGACCTACAAGTATCTGGTACTGGGGAGCAGCCTCCTGGTTTAATGACTTCGAGGTTGTGGATGACCTGGTGTATTTTCACATCAGTGATGGTGCGTCCTATAGTCTGGAGATCATTCAAATGACAGCCGGAGGGATAACTCCCAGGGGTTCTGTGTCATTACCATGGGATCAGGGATTTGTAGAGGTTCAGGACGATTATGCATATGTAGCATATTACGTTAATAATGTGCTGTCAGATATTGACGTTTCCGATCCGGATAATCCAGGACCGGTGGATGACGTGACGATCAACACACCTATCACTTATAGTTTTGAATCGAGTGGTGATTATTTATATCACGCAATTGGTCCGGGAGGTCTGCAACTAAGCATAATCTATGAACCCGGTTCAATTTCAGGTGGCCCTGACATTATCGGTATTGTAGCACCCAGAAACTTTAGGATCGAGGGTGAATATATCTACGAAATTGAATCACACTTGGGATATAATGCAGTTAAAAGTGTGGACATTAGCGATCCTGCCAACGCATATTTGGCGGATGAGCTTAAACTCAATCGCATATCGTACTATTTAGATGTCGAAGGGGACAAATTGATCATCGGGTGCTCTGATGGATATGTCGTAGGGATTGATTGCAGTGATCCGGAAAACCTGTCTGAGGTTAATGCTGTTTACACCGCTGACTTCATCGGCTGTGTAGGCATGACTGAAAGTGTTCTGTACGTCGGAGCCCAAAGCTTCAAGGAGATGACTATGTGGAATCTGAGTGGCTGGCCGTCTATCACAGCCTCAGGTTTCATGTCGGTGGCCGATTATATCCTTGAGTTTAATTTCAAAGACGGTGCGATGTACGCTCTTCTTATGGACGGCAGCATTCTTGTATTCTCGCTTGCCGATCCACTGTCACCGGTTTACCAGACAACCTACACAGCGCTGGGAGTAGCGCGAGACATCGAGGTCGATGGTGATTACCTTTACATCTCTACTTCCGGGTCGCTCGAGATAGCTGATATTTCCAATCCGCTGGCTCCGGTATTTCATGCGTCTGAAACTGATCCCGCCGGCCCTAATGGCCAATTCGTGACTGTTGATAACCAGTTTGCATACCTGCAGCCATTCCCGGTTGCGGAAGTCCCAAGCGCAGTAAGGGTCTGGCCTCCGGACGATCCGGTCGTGACGGGCCAGTTGTACGATACTTCTAACGCAACTACCATCACTGGGAATATAGCCCATGATGGTTACTACTACGAAACTGTATATGACAGGGGTATAAGAATCTGGGATCTGTACTGAACCGATTTCCCATATAAATAACCCCCGATCTCTCGGGGGTTTGATTTCAAACTGGTGGCGGTGACTGGACTTGAACCAGTGACACTGCGGGTATGAGCCGCATGCTCTAAACCACCTGAGCTACACCGCCATGTGTCCGCTCAGAGCTGACTAATAAATCTACCACGTCCACCAATCACATGCAAGACGCCGAAGTTCCAGGCATTCTAAGCTTGTCAAAAGCGAAAAAATGCTCTGGAACGCCCATTTCATCAGGGTTGACTTAATCAGTATTAAAGTAAGTAAATATATCCATATCTAAAGTTTCTCTTGAATTCGCCGATATCTACAGCATGGGACAGACGTCGATGAAATATTCCCGTCCGGGGACATCGGACGGTCAGACGGTTCGCATCTCGAGGACCCGGATTAAATGGGAACACGAGGAATGTACACATGCGACAGCAAGTGCATTCAACTGGATGTCCCAGAAAATCAAACGGGTCGCAAGCAGGAAGATCGTCCTCGACATGAGCGCATGCAAGTACCTCAACGTGTCAGGTCTCCACAGCCTCATAGAATGGAACAATGACCTGGTCAGGCAGGGAATCGACATGCGGGTGTCAGGTCTATCGCCCACGGTAGCGAGAATTTTCAGGATCACGAAACTGGAATGGCTGCTCGCAGACCCTGTTTAAGCGAACAAATTCCGTACTGATATACAAAGCATGAACTCTCCCGGCGGCGTAAGTGACTTCCTGCGCCGCTTTCTTGTTTTCTTCGATTTTATATCCTATTATGAATGGGTACTTCTACACGGGCTATGTTAAATGTCGGTGGTTTCATGCGTCTGATTTAATGTGATTTGGTCATGTGCTTATTGCTGCTCGCCAGTTTTATTTATAAATAAGGAGATTGCGATGGCCAGTAAAACCTCCTCCCCACCGGGTCTTATCACTCTGTTAGCTGTTCTGGTGTTTATTTTAGGATGTTCGGGAGGTGTAAACCCGACGTCTCCCGATCCTGATCTTTCCGACCGCGTGCAAACCTCATCTGCACCAGGCAATACACATCTGTGGGGAATTTGGGACGTCTCACTGGACCCAAACACCGGTACAGCAGAAATCGTACCTGTTCGCGGACTGGAGTTCACTGCCAATGTGACTCAATTTCTCCAGCCGCCCATTGCCACTCACCACCTGATGGGAATTGATATCAGTTCCGAGACCGAATGGGAGACCGGGTATGTCAAGGTCGATGTGATCTTCACTCACCCGTTCCCGGGACTCACTGTATACACCGGATTCGACGTTCGTGGAACCTGCATAGGCAACGGATCGATCGGCGGACTGGCCGACAGCGAAATACTTTATGCCGGTCCGGAAGATCTCCACGTGATAAATCCTGACGGCCATACTCGATGGTTCAATCCGACCGAATTTGCTACGGTCGAGACGATCCTGGGATTTACGATGGGTTCACTCGGGATGCCGACATACAACTGGTCGGCGACATTGAACGGATACAAGTACTACTGCGACATCCTCGCGAGTGATGAGGACGAAGTCGCGTTCTTCGCCGACCCGGGATGCCCAAATCCGAGGGGGCTCTTCTCGGCTGGAAATACAAACCGCAGGACATACGAGATACAGTTCCCGACACCGGGCGGAATCCCTGCGTACGAATTCCAGTACGCGGTGGTAGCCAGCTGGGAGATGCCTGAAAATGAACCTCCCGAGGTCCCGGACGACTTTCCGCTCGTGGCAAACTGCCAGGAAGCGTACGTGCTCTCCGCGGCTGACATGTCGGATCTGTTTTTTGTCGATGGGACGACAAACGGGGGAACACTGGGCCTGCAGGTCCGGGTATTCGACCACCAGGGGGCGGTCAGCCCGAGTGGTGTAGCAGCCGAGATCAACGCGATCCACCTTGAAACTCCCGACAACCTGCTCCCCGTTGGCGGACTCGCCACGTTTGATTCAACAGCACTCGCAGGCGCGTTAATCGGTGAGGATGCAATCAGTGCCACGTATCTCCTCGAGGTTCCCGCCTGTACACCTGATCATGCCGGGACCTTCCCGGTAATGATAGTTGTAGAAAACATTGATCCGTCAAGTTACGATCCAGGATTCCCCGGATTTGCATTCCCCCAGGGTGCGCTGGCAGCGTATTTCTCAACTACAGTGGCTGTAGGCTCCGACACCCCGCCGACAGTACTCTCAATCGATCCGGTCGAGGGTTATCTCGACGAGTCCATTACAGATGTCGAGGTAACAGGACTGAATTTCATCAATGGCGCAGAGGTTACGCTGATCAAGAACGATGCACCCGGCGTCATGATCGAGGCTGACAATGAAGTCGTGACAGGTGGAACGACAATAACGTGCGATCTCGATCTCGACGGTGGTGCTGGAGCAGAGATTGGTGTCTATAACGTGCGGGTGACCAACCCCGGCGGACTGTTCGATGAACTTGCCGACGGTTTCGAAGTCCTTGAGCAGACATGGCCGTACTGGTGGGAGAATCACATGTACAACCCGTCCCACTTCGGCTATAACCCGACAGCAAGCAGCCCTGATCCAACAGACTGGCAGCTGATGTATGCTGCATCCACTCCACAGAGATTTAAAAACATCACGCCGATCGTAGCCGGTGATAAAATTTTCCACATGAGCTACACGAATTATTACGATGGCGCATATTCCGCGAGAATTTACTGTAACAACCTGCTGACCGGAGCGCCCATCTGGAATGGGAGGGTGAATTACTCCGTTTCATCACCTCGAATCAACGCGTGCCTGGGATATTACAAAGATGGCACAGATGAGTACATCGTGGCTGCGACAGACGCGATCTATTGCTTCGATGCCAACTCATCGGGGACCAACCCACCTCCATTATGGACGTACGATGACACCTCACCCGTTGACGGTATGTACATCGGCACCCAGATGACAATTTACAACGGAAAGGTGCTCGCGAAGTGCCAGAACCAGGCGACACTTCATATCGTGGATGTTGTAACCGGAACCCTCGATTACGAAGTTCCAGTGAGTGCAGGTGGCGAAGCAGGCATTGCTGCAGCCAACGGGAAGGCCTATGTAATATGCGGTCCTTATCTCGACTGTGTGAATATCTCTACCGGTGTTCTTGAATGGACAGCGAACCTGTCAGGCAGCAACGTTCTCTGGGTCACTCCCTGCCTGAGCGAAACAAGGGCATACATTGCTAACTATACTGGTTATCTCGACTGTGTGGCAATTGCCGATCATGACGGTTATCTCGAGGGAGACCTGATCTGGAGCTTTAACTATCCGGGCAGCTTCACAGCCGGTGGATGCTCCAGGTACGGAAGCGATCTGTTCCTTGGGACCGTCTACAGCGGCAGCAGGGTGTATGCAATCACCGATAACGGATCGAGCGCCAACCTTAAGTGGCAGTCCTCGTTCACGGGCTACTTCGACTCAACCACGGGCGTAATAACAACACCCAGTTATCCAAATGGTCTTGTGGTCCAGATCGAACGATATACGGGCATCATCTATTTCATAGACATAACCAACGGAAACACGGTCCACACGATCGGCACAGGGGATCTGAATTATTTTCGTGCCGGACCGGCGTTTGTCGATGAATACATGATCACCGCAGGTGGTTATAACCTGTACGTGTACCACGTGCCATAGGATTCAGGCTAACAAACTCCCAATGTCGTGTGCTTGTGAACGACATTAGTGGTTGGCGTGTTCTATGGGAGAGTGTCCATATCGTGAAACGTCCTCATGCACCAGTTATACAAAGGGAAAGTGGACATTCTGGTGTGCTTGAGGACGACATTGGTAAGTTTTTTTGTTGGTAACCAACGTCGATAGCTGACGGAGCAGATACAGCTATCAATCTGCGTCCACTTCATCTTTGAGATTCAATTCCAGCAGATACCCCAACGCGCTTATGTATCCATGCTTTCCGAGGCCGGTCACCATGCCGTCGCAGGCCATCGCGGTGACGCAGTTCTTTCTGAATTCCTCGCGCTCGAAAATGTTGGTCAGGTGGACCTCGACAACAGGGCAGGGCATGAACCTGATCGCTTCCATTATCGCGTACGAGTAATGCGCGTATGCGCCGGGATTGATGATTACTCCGTCGGCTTCCTCACAATGATCGAGCATGAACCTGATGATGTCACCCTCGGATTCCGACTGGAACGTGTTGATCTCCACGTGATGCTTCTGTGCCCTCGTGATGATCCAGCCTTCCAGTTCCTCGAGTGTGTCGGTTCCGTAGATCGCACATTCACGTTCACCGAGTTTGCAGAACATCGGACCGTGTATCAGTAGAATGTGCTTTGGTTTGCGACCTTCGTTAGGCATTGTGTTCCCTCTGTATTATGTCGGGTCGTCAGATCGGAAACGTTCTCTCGGTGAACTTGATATTCATGTTCTCAAGCTCAGCAAGGACCGGTTCGTAGATCTCAGGGATCACGGGAATATGCACGCCGGTCATGTCGATCTCGCCGTGAAGCACCATCCTGACAGCAACCGCAGCGGGCAGCCCGACCGTTCGTGCCATCGATGAGTCACCGTTCGGGATGCCGAAATCGACCAATGTCGACGTGATCTTCTCCTTCCTGTCGGGATACTCCGCGATAAATTCATGATGAAGAGCGACCATGTCGCGTTCACCCGGCTCGTACTCCATCCTCTCAAGGAATGCAGGGACAATTACGTCCACCGGACTGCATTCGGAGGCAGGAAGCGGAGTTTCGTCGAATAATCCCGCCCATTTCCACTTTTCGAGCACCGGTGGATCATCGGGGAGGTTCATCTTGTCCGTTACAGCCTGTTCGAGGTTCTCATCGTTCGGAACTCCGGCCAGCTTCGCCGTGAAATCGCGATAAGTCATGCCTTCCAGGCCTTCAATAACCTCAAGGTCGAAGTAACCGAAGTCTGCCAGTTTCTTCCACGTGACGCAGTGCCCGACATTGCGGAATGTACCCCTGTACATCGTCTGGGCGTCGGTTAAACCGTAGATTTCCTTGTACGGGACGCTGTCACGATTGGCGTAGGCCTCGAACGGGTCATCCAACTCCTGTAGTTTGACCATGTGGTAGTGATCGAACAGGTCTACGCCTGCAATCTCCACGATTTTTCCGTCCTCGATATATTTTGCAGCGTTACGTGCAGCGAGAATAACCCCTCTCGGGCTCCAGGAGAACTTGTATCCCCACGGATTTGTGTTCGCCCCAGGTGCAGGAAGTCCACCGCAGTAAGACCGGAAGCTGACCACCTTTCCACCGGCGTTTTTCACATCGTGGATGACCTTCATCGCAGACATGTGGTCGATACCGGGGTCCAGACCTATCTCGTTAAGGACCAGAATTCCAGCGTCCTTCGCGGGACCGTTCAGTTCCTGCATTTTCGGGCTGACGTAGCTCGTAGTAACCATCTGCCTGCCGTGCTTGATTGCAGCCTCGGCCACTGCAGGATGATGCTGAGCTGGAAGGAGGCTGATCACGAGATCATGTTCCTTTACCAGCATCTCGAGAGCTTCGGGAGTCTTCTCGATGTCGAATTGCTCCGCCAGGCCTCTAGAGTGGCTTCCCAGCAGCGCATGTGCCTTGCTGGCTGTACGAGTGGCGATTGTCAGCGAGAAATCGGGAATGTCCAGAAGGTAGTTGACCAGCGGACGTGTAACCAGTCCCGCGCCAAGAAGTAAAATACGCTTTGTGTCACCGTTAGGGTTCATTTAAATTCTCCTGATAGCTGAATTCAGTTTTATTCTCCAAGGAACTCCGTTATGTACTCGAAGTCCGGTGTGAGTTTGCCCTTGTGTACGATTACCGCCCGTTTCAGAGACGGGCGTAGATCGATGCTATCGAGGTCCTGGCTGAAATCAGCATTCGCCAGGTCTGGGATGAAAGGTTTCAGAGTGCCTGAGAAGCGCGAGCTTGCTTCCCTCGGAAGTTCGCACGGTAGGTTGTCGACAGCCAGTATTGCCGGACCATTTCCCTCAACACCGTCCACAGCGTTTCCTGAATCGACATCATAGACATAGACAGGATTGCCGGAGTCAGTCGCTTTCAGTGAGACCTCTACAGCACCCTCCACATCGATTGAAATATCGCCAATGGCTACCAGCTTAGGCTGTCCGCCGGAATAAAGTTCCTTTGCATGTTCCTTCGTAAACAGACGGGGATAGTCTTCCGACCAGTAAATGCAGTTCATCAGGACCGTCAGGTGCGGGATGAATTTCGCAAAGACCCCGTTGTACTTCTCGGGATGATCGTAATAGTCCTGAAGTACAAACTGGTTTTCGGGATCCTTTGGATCGACCATGTGCTCTTCCTTGAAGACCACCTGGTAGACGTGTTTTTTCGAGTCCAGCAATCCATCCGGAGGATTCAGAAGCTCTTCCGGGCTTATTTCGATAACGGGAAGGTTATGCAGTATTCCCTGTGCGCCCTTTGAGACGTTTCCATAGCCAGCGAAACCAAATATAACCGGGTGTATTTCATCCGGCACGCCGTTTGCGTTGATATCCTGCCCGACTGTCTCGATTGCCGATTCAGCGGCTGTGAGGGTCCTATAATCGATCGCCTGACGTACACCAATGAAAGGATTACTGATCCCAAGGGCAGTGAGCCTGCGTCCAAGGAGCCATAAAGTGTCAATCATTCCAGCCTGGCCTGCTTCGCTTCCGAAAAATACCAACCGGAAATTCTTGTCATCGGTAATTTTTTCGTAATCGATTAAATTACAGCCAAGGTCCATAA
This sequence comes from Planctomycetota bacterium, assembly GCA_030614715.1. Taxonomy (GTDB): domain Bacteria; phylum JAJVIF01; class JAJVIF01; order JAPKYR01; family JAPKYR01; genus JAUWTM01. The sequence continues at coordinate 51,442 of JAUWTM010000007.1, read as the reverse complement.
TGCGCTGGAGCATCGGCATGTTGTAATCCTGACCCTTTATTACATGCGAGAAGAACACGTATGTGAGTTTCTTCCGGAAGAAATCCAGCGGCATCTCCTTGATGGCGAGTATCACGTCGCAGCCTGTCAGGTTCTCATCGATTGTCGCACCGACTGCCATGTACTCTGCGTCCGAAAATGCCCGGTTGGGCATCGGCTGCAGGGAAAATTCGATCCCGTCGGTGCGGTTCAGGGCACCGATGTCAGTGGGCGACAGTGGTACGCGACGCTCCCAGGCGTTCTTGTCTTCTCTTCGTATTCCGATACGGTTAGCCATAATAGTCCAGACCTTACGGTTGATTCCCCGTCAAGAGTTTGGAATTGTAACAGAGCGGATGTCAAGGGGCAATGGATTCAACATGTATTTATTTGCACCGATAAACCGTATATCACGCAACAAAGTCGTGTGGAACCGCGTCACAGAGTGTGGTGACACAAATACTGGACGTAATCCGCATGGCGAGCCGATTGCGCATTTTTTCACAAATTTGCATCCTGGCCGGAATCTCCTTGCGGGATCGTTAAGTTTGTGTTACATTCATGCGGACGACCGCTTGGATCCATTGCGACCGAGACGGAGAAATAATACGGAACTGGAGATATCCAGCCTGTTACTTCGCCCGGATCGCACGGGCTTTTTGAATGCCTGGATTCTTAGTGGGAGTCGATCTGAGGGGGCATCCATTCTACCTGTAAGGAGGATAGGATGACTGAGAAAAAAGTAACGGTAAAAACGCTCAGGGCAAAGAAGAAACGTGGTGAGAAGTCAGTCTGGCTGACAGCTTACGACTACCCCACGGCAGTTCTTCTTGACCGGGCAGGAATCGACGGCATCCTGGTCGGCGATTCACTCGGGATGGTCGTGCAGGGCCACGAGAACACTCTACCAGTCACATTGGAAGACGTAATCTACCACTCACGAATGGTGTCGCGCGGGTTAACACGGACATTTCTTGTCGGTGATATGCCGTTCGGGAGTTTCCAGAGCAACGAAGAGAAGGCCATGGACAATGCAATCCGTCTTGTGAAAGAGGGACGGTGCGAAGCCGTCAAGTTCGAGGGTGGCGGACGTCTGCTGGGACTCATGGAGCGCCTGGTAAACTCCGGCGTACCCGTGATGGCTCATCTGGGTCTCCTGCCGCAGTCAATAAATGCTATCGGCGGATTCAGGATCCAGGCGAGGCGTCAGAAGGCTGCGGAAGAGCTGCTTGCCGAGGCTAAACGTGTTGAGGAAACAGGTGCTTTTTCACTGGTCCTGGAATGTGTCCCGACTGAAGTAGCCGGGATGATCACACATGAAATCTCAATCCCGACAATTGGTATCGGTGCAGGACCCGACGTGGACGGTCAGATCCTGGTTTTCCATGACGTAATGGACCTGATACCGGGATACCAGCCGAGATTCGTAAGGAACTACGCGCATCTGGGCGATACGATTATCGAAGCGACGAAGAACTACATCGAGGACGTCCATAAAGGTGAGTATCCATCGATGGACGAGTCGTTCTCACTCGATGATGAGGTTTACCGGAAGCTGGCTGAAGGTGTGGACAAGGCCGGAAGTGAAAATCTGAACTGAGAGGACGTAACTTGACCGTAGCAGCGAAAAATATCCCGATCACAGTGTTCCGCACTCCATCCGAGATGCAGGCGTGGTCGCGTGATCGACGTCGGGAGGGTAAGACCATCGGTTGCGTTCCAACCATGGGTGCGCTCCATGACGGTCACCTGTCGCTGATACGTGCGAGTGCCGCAGGTTGCGACGAAACGATAGTCACAATATTCGTTAATCCCACCCAGTTCGGACCAGACGAAGACCTTGGGAAATACCCACGCGATGAAGCCAGTGATCTGAAACTTGCTGTAGCCGCCGGTGCGACATCCGCTTACTGTCCGGCCGTTGAGGTTATGTATCCTGAAAACAGCAGCGTGCATGTAGTCGAAGTGAATATCAGCACGGGACTCTGCGGAGAAAGCCGACCGTTTCATTTTCGCGGTGTTACAACAGTGGTCTCGAAACTCTTCAACGCATGCCTTCCCGACCGTGCGTATTTCGGGATGAAGGACTACCAGCAGTTACTTGTTCTCAGGCGGATGGTTCGCGACCTCGATTTCCTGCTGGAAATCGTGGGATGTCCTATCGTACGCGAACCTGACGGCCTCGCGATGAGTTCGAGGAACAAGTATCTGACAGACAAAGCGCGTGTGGATGCGCTCTGCCTGAGAAAAGGACTCGACATAGCCGAACAGGCGTTTGAGAACGGTATCCGGGATCCCAAGGTGATAGGGGAAATGGTCCGGGATTCCATCAAACAGGTTGAGAGTGCTGAGATTGACTACATTGAATGCCGCGACGCTGAGGATCTTTCGGAAATCGAGACAATCGAGAATCCCGCGGTCGTTGCGCTTGCAGTTACCATTGGAAAAACAAGGTTGATTGACAATACAGTTTTATCACCCGATAAGGAAAGAAAAGATGTTTAGACAATTCTTAATGGGAAAATTACATCGATGCACCGTTACCCGTGCCGACCTGGACTACGTGGGCTCCGTGTCGATCGACAGGGAACTCATGGACGCGGCTGGAATTCTGCCGTACGAAAAAATCCAGATCGTGAATATCGAAAATGGCGCAAGATTCGAGAGCTACGCTATCGAAGCACCTCCCGGATCGAAAACCATCGGAATGAACGGCGGCTGCGCACATCTCGCGAAGCCCGGCGACATATGCCTCATCATGGCGTACCAGTACGTACCTGAGGGCAGGTTCGCGCAGCCTAAAACAGTGATCATGGGTGACGGTAACGAGATCGAAGCTGTTATCGAGGATGACATCCTGGTACCCGAGACTTCTCTGGAGTCCCTGGGGGCTCTGTAGGCCGGATGTGATAATCATGCCCGGTTTAAGTTCCGGGTGAAAATGGGGGATCATTTGGACGTCTGAAAGGATTGATAAATATGACAGTCCAGCAGAGAATACAGGAAAACAAGCGCGAGAAGAATGGTGTGATACTCGCGCATAATTACCAGTTACCTGAGATTCAGGACGTCGCTGATTACGTGGGCGACTCCCTCGAGCTTGCGAGGATTGCTGCAAGGGTGGACGCAGAACTGATCGTGTGCTGCGGTGTTCGATTCATGGCCGAAACAGCCAAGATCCTGGCACCATCGAGGAAGGTCATAATGCCCGAATATTCGGCAATCTGCCCGATGGCGAAAATGATCGACGCACCTACTGTTCGCTCACTGAGAATGAAGCACCCGAAGGCGGTATTTATCGCGTACGTCAACACCACTGCCGAGGTCAAGGCGGAGGTCGATTACTGCATCACCAGTGCGAACGCGGTCAGGGTTGTCGAAAGCCTTCCTGAGGGCACGGAAGTAGTATTCCTGCCGGATAAACATCTTGGACGTTACATAGAGCATGAGACAGGAATGAAAGTACATATCTACGAGGGTTTCTGTCCAACACACAGTCGAATTTTAAAAGAGGACATACTCCTCGCACGGGAGAAATGGCCGAACGCTCTTGTGGTGTCGCATCCCGAGTGCAATCAGGGCGTGCTGGAATTATCCGATCACATTACCGGCACATCCGGCATGCTGAGGTTCTGCAGTGAGAACGATGCAAGGGAATACATTATCGCTACCGAACAGGGTATGCTTCACAGGCTGAGAAATGAGACCCCGGACAAGATATTCTACTCGCCGTCAGAACTGAACATCTGCCCAAACATGAAAAAGACTACTATCGCGAAGCTCCTCCATGCGGTAGAGACAGAGACTGTCGAGGTAACCGTTCCTGAGGAGATCGCATCGAAGGCCATCCGATCGCTCGAACACATGCTGGTCGGCTGAGATATGGACATTAAGTGTGACAGGTGACAGTACCTGTCATTTTAATATTAAGGGCTAAAACATATGAAAATCGGTATCGTTGGCGTGGGTACAATCGGCACTTTTTTAATCAGGGAACTAAAAAATGAACCCCAGTTCACGCTTGTCGCTGTTGCTGATATCGATTCCGACCTTGCTGTCAGGGTGCTTGTGGAAAACGGTTATCCCGAATCTCTCCTGGTTCCATTGAAGGACTTCCCTGAAGATACCGATGTTTATATTGAAGCCGCAGCAGCGTCAGTAGCCGGCGAGGTAGCGAAATTCGTCCTTGAGCGTGGAAAAACGGCCATCATTGCGAGTATCGGCGGGCTTGGAGAAACCGACCAGTTCAGGGTTATAGCCGACAGGACAGGTGGACGGCTGATTCTACCGTCCGGTGCTATCGCGGGACTTGACGCTCTGAAAGCGATACCGGCCGAAAGCATTACAAAGGTTGTTCTGAAGACGTCGAAACCTGCGGCAACACTTGCGGATGCGAAATATGTACAGGGCCAGGGAATCAAAACGCTTGAATTAACTGAACCAGCGTGCGTATTTTCAGGGACAGCCCGGGAAGCTGCCGGGGCTTTCCCCAGGAGCATAAACGTGGCTTCGGCACTGGCACACGGAACTGTCGGCCTCGATAAAACAATGGTCGAAGTATGGGCCGATCCCGCGAGTGACCGTAACAGGCACTCGATCAGGGTTGAATCCGGTCACGGAATACTGATAATGGATGTCTCAAACGTGCCATTCGAGGAGAATCCGAGAACAAGCCGGCTCGCAGCGTATTCGATTCTCGCTACCGTGCGCGGCCTGACGAAATCGATCATAGTCGGCACATGAGGATCTAATGGGAAAATATAACGACTCCATAATCCCGGATTTTCCCTGGGAGACGATCGACAGCGATATCGAACGATGGCTCGAACAGGACATCGGCTGCGGAGACGTTACGTCAGACCCGCTGCCACTCGATGGTGTCAGGATTACAGCTGAAGTGCTGGCCAAATCGAAGGGTGTCGCATCGGGAGTCGGTGGATTCCTCAGGATACTGAAGAAATCTGATCCGGAGCTGGTAATTACAAAGGCTGTACCGGACGGAACACAGTACAATACTGGTGAAATCTTAATCAGCGTTACCGGCGATGCCCGACGTCTCCTGCGTGCCGAAAGAACAGCTCTCAACCTCCTCACCCACCTGTCGGGAATTGCATCATTAACTTCGGAATTCGTTAAACTGACTGTCGGAACGAAAGCAAAGATAGTTGATACGCGGAAAACCACACCCGGACTCAGGTCGCTGGAGAAGTACGCTGTACGTTGTGGTGGCGGATCGAATCACCGTCCCGGACTCGATGCAAGCGTAATGCTGAAGGACAACCATGTAGCTCTTGTTGGCAGCAACCTTGAGGAAGCAATTAAGAGAATCAGGCAGATAAACGGTCATACGACGAAGGTCGAGGTCGAGGTTGACGATATCGACATGGTGGAAAATGCCGTTGGCGCCGGTGCGGATGTGGTAATGCTCGATAATATGACCCCTGACGACGGCAGGGAAGCGGTACAACTTGTGGGTGACCAGGTGATAGTCGAAGCGTCGGGTGGAATCACCCTTGAAAACGTAAGGGACTGGGCTGAAAGCGGTGTTGACGTCATTTCGGTCGGGTTCATGACTCATTCGGCTCCTAGCGCAGATTTGTCGCTGGAATTCAAATCACTGGATTCCTGATATAAAATGAGCCGACTTTAAAGGATATTAAATCGGAGATACTTAAGCCCTGGTATCGCTGTGTGGATAGATAATCCTGAGGGCGACGATTTATTGAAAGGAAACAAACGTGGCTGAAGACATCAGACATAGACAGGAACGCATTGAGTTCCTTGAGAATTACATCGATGAGTTGACTGATAAAATCGATGAGATCACTGGTGGCAGGTATTACGAGAAGGACATCCGGTCTCTCGAATACCGCATCGAAGTGCTTAAAGAGTGCGAGGAAAACAAGGAATGTTTTTCTGTACGAGTGTCAGATCTGGAAAAGGAACTCACGGACTTAAAAGCTGAGTATGAGAAGCTGGTGCCGACTATCGAGGAACTTGAGAAGGAACGTGCTTACTACAGGAGCTTCCAGTCCGGGCTTTAATTTCAGCTGAAACAAATGTTGCTGGCAATCGATATAGGGAACACAAACATCGTTTGCGGTGTTTTCGATGGCGATCGCATACTGGGCAAGGCCCGGATCGCTACCGACCACTGTAAAACCGCCGACGAATACGGAGTTCTGCTTCACAACATCCTGATTCGCCGAACCGAAACCGATTCGGAGGACGCTGTCCATAAAATCACGGCGTTCGCTCTGTCGTCGGTTGTACCTGCGTTGACCAGCACGTTCAGGATCGTAGCAAAGACTTACTTTGATATCGAACCCCTCGTGGTCGGACCCGGAATACGTACCGAGATGCCTGTCAAGTACGACGATCCACGTCAGGTGGGAGCGGACAGGATCGTGAACGCGGTCGCCGGGATCAACCTGTATCCGGCACCGTTGATTATCATCGATTTCGGTACTGCACTGACATTCTGCGCCATATCGCGTGACAAGGAATATATCGGCGGTGCGATCTTTCCGGGTCTGTATACATCCTACTCTGCCCTGTCATCGGGAGCAGCTCTCCTGAGCATGATCGAGTTCCGAAAACCGAAGGATGCCATCGGCAAGGCAACCGATGAAAGCCTTCAGTCAGGTGCGATAAACGGTTACGCATCAGTGGTTGAAGGAATGGTCAAGCGGTTCCGGGCAGAACTCGGTGAAGACGCAACCGTTATCGGTACGGGTGGGATGGTGGACCTGATAGCTGACGCAACAGACGTGATTCAGCATATTGAGCACGACCTCACACTCAAGGGTTTAAAATTCCTCTATAATCTGAATAAGGATCGGTAGGGTTTGGTGAATGCGCCGATGGGACATCGCCGCTCCCGCGGACCTGAGGTCCCCGCTCCCAGAGGTCCCCGCTCCCAGGGGTCCCCACTCCAGCACCATGTAAGTATAATTTTGACACCGGGCATGACAATACCAGAAGAAGATAATCTCCTTGAATGCCTTCTCGATCCGGGTGAGAAGCCTGTTTGTGCTGCACCTCTTGCGGGTTGGACCGATGCCCCGTACAGGAAAATCCTGCGACAGTTTAACGTCCGTCACATGTGGATACCGTTCGTCTCCACGCATGCGGTGGCATCAACTAAATCACCGAACCGCGATGGATACGTACGCCAGGTTCTGGAGGAGGGAGGGCACGTCCAGATTTTCGGAAACAATCCGCGAATCTGCAGAAAGGCCGCGGGCATCCTCGAAGGGGCGGGTGCCGCATCGATCGATTTCAACTGCGGGTGCAGCGTACGGAAGGTTCATAAGGGCGGGGGAGGAAGCCTCCTTCTGAAGGATCTGGATCTTCTGGAGGAAAATCTGAAGGCAATCCTGGATGCCGTGTCAATTCCAGTCAGCCTGAAAACGAGAATCGGCTTTCACCTGAAGGATGATAAGTCCGGGATCGAGGCTTGTCGACGTGCACAGGATCTCGGCTGCGCATGGGTAACCTTACATGGACGCTATGCGCGTCAGGGTTTTGATGGGACCGCCGACTGGGATTGGATTGCGAGACTGGTCGATGAATTATCCATCCCGGTTATTGGAAACGGGGACGTTGCGGAGCCTTCTGACGTTAAACGAATGTTCGATGAGACCGGATGCGCGGGAGTAATGGTCGGAAGGGCAATTCTCGGTGACCCGTGGATGATCGGAGACTGCCGGCGATACCTTGAAGACGGGACCTCAAGACCATCGAGGACAAGGGACGAGATCGTCGACGTTATGCTAGAACATCAGCGGCTGATTCTCGAAGGCTGGCCTCCCCCGAAAGGGGTCTGGGAATTCAGGAAGCACGTGGCGAAGTACCTGAGGGGTTTCGCGCAGGCGTCGATTCTCAGAAACATGATTGTCCGATGCGACGATTCTGAAGAGGTGGAGCGGATGCTCAGGGAATTCGGTGAGGGAAGACCGCCATCCGCAATTTCAGGCTGACTCCGAAGCAGGTAATGCTCTGTTTACAATCTCTATCGCTTCTTTTAATCCGTTACCCACATTCGATACATTATGCGCGTCGCTGCCAAACACACATTCGATTTCAATCTCATTTCTCGCAATCAATTCGATTAACCAGACCGGTACGAACGGTTCCTTGCAGTTCTGACGTCTGAGTCCGCTCATGTTCAGGTCAAGCTGCATGTTACGCGAGGCTGCTTCCCGGACAATTTCAATGATCTCATTCCTGAACTCGCCGGGAGCCGGAAAAACGACCTGCGACCGTCGAATGAGGTTTATATGGCTCAGACGCTGTGGTTTGTACTGCCCGAGATCTGCCTTTACCGACGCCATGACTGTTTCGTAGTAGTCCAGGTATGCTTTTTCCAGTATTCCGTCGACTAGCGGCATGTATGACCTGATAAAAATCTCCGCGGTTTCGTCAATTATCGATTCCTTCAGAAAATGTACGCTCAGAAGCCCGTCCTGGGTCTGTGGTCCGGTCCTCTCAAGCTGCTCGATGGTCCAGTCCTCCCAGCCGGGCAGGTAATCCCATTCAAATCCGACGCGGACCTCGATCCTGTCGGCGTATTCGTCGCGCAGCGCAAGGGTTTCCTCGAGGTAAGGGTCGACCATCGCTATCCCGGGGCCTACCGGAAGTGATGTCGGTGGTTCTGGGAATCCTGGTGGAAGGGGGTAATGCTCGATAATACTTACACCACGGAAGCCGAGTTCGATGGCTCTATCTATGGAAGCACGCGTCGGTTCCCCGGAGCCGTGAGGGCAGAAACCGCTGTGAATATGACCGTCCCAGTCAAAGACAAATGGCATGCGGGCTAGTGTATCACAGGATTCAGGCTTGCCGTTTACTCTCAGACGTGCTATCAGGGACCCTTAATGGTTGAAGAACTGGAGAAAATTCTGAAAGATTCGCTGATCGATGCAGGGGCGTCGCTTGTCGGGTTCGCTGACATTCGAGAATTACCATCGGACGTCAGGCGGAATCTGCCAGTTGGTATCACAATCGCATGTGCGCTCAGGCCAGAGATAGTCATGCAGATCTCCGACGGGCCAACGAAGGCGTACGAAGCTGAGTACAACCGTCTGAATGAACTCCTGAACACCCTGGGAGCCCTGGGGGTGTCCATACTGGAAAATCACGGTTATCGTGCTGTATCTTTGATATCGACGCAGTCGAAACTTAACAGGGACACGCTCGCAACCCCGCTTCCGCAGAAAACAACAGCACGTCTGGCAGGCCTTGGATGGGTTGGTAAGTGCGCACTGCTTGTCACTGAAGAATACGGGTCTGCGATCCGGATGAATACTGTCCTAACCGACGCTCCACTACCGGTTGGGACTCCGATTGACGAATCCCGATGTGAAAAATGCGATGCATGTGTAGTTATTTGCCCTGCCGTAGCAGCATCGGGACATGACTGGAAGCCGGGAATGGACCGCGCTGAGTTCTTTGACGCATTCGCGTGCTATGAAGAGGCTAAAAGCACATCCCGATCGCGTAACATCGATGCAACCATCTGCGGACTATGCATCGCAGCGTGTCCATGGACGAAAAAATATATCAAACGATACAATAAAAAAATTAAAACCGATTGAGGTGAATTATGAAGGTTACAGAGATGGATGGACGTACAGTGGCATCATCTGGTGCCGTCTGGGAGGACATAGTTGGATACCGAAGAGCGGTCAGGCGAGGTAACCAGATCGTCGTGACAGGGACAGTGGGCGTGAATGAGGACGGTACGTTCCCGGAAAGTGTTACTGAACAGGCCCGGAAGTCGCTCGAAACCATAATAAGCGCACTGGAAGCACTTGGTGGACAGCGATCGGATGTTATCCGTACCACGATCTACCTGACCGATGCAAAGGATTGGGAAGCCGTGGGGAAAATCCATGCAGAATATTTTCGTGATATTCGACCAGCGACAACGATAGTTGAGGTCTCGGCACTGGTACCACCTGAGGCATACGTGGAAATCGAGCTTGACGCTTTACTGTTGCAATAAAGCATGTTATAATCTTTCATCACATGCGGACCGGCTAGATAATATAATATGTAGACGTTTGCATATATCAGGCAAGATGCCGGAATAAATTTGATTTTTTACTTACATTATGTTATTTTTCTCAAGGGACGTTTCTGAGAATTACTATAAGTTTTAATGGGTTAACATAGTTGTGGTCCTGTGAGAATGGGTTGAGGTAATTGTATTGACGATTATTACATGCTAAGTATGCGTGCAGTTGAGGAGTCAAGATTTATCTTAATCAGAGCGGTACACCTGAACACCCAGCGTGCTGCTGGGCATGCGGTTTTCGGGTTGGAATAAAAAATAATTAACGAAGGAGAAAGCTACCATGAGAAGGCTGCTGTTAATCACGCTGCTTCTCGTACTCGTGGCTGGCTGTTCTTCGAACTCGGGTCCGGTAATCCCGGATGAGATCGAAGACCCAACGCAAGGTGCGGTACTTACTAATACGGCCCAGAATTTGCAAAGTGGAAGGACACTTTGGGGGCTTTACGAGTGGGTCATCGACCTCCAGAACGAGACGTTCGAGGCGGTCCCGTTAAGGGACGCGGCAATGCATTTCAACGTTGTGAGTGACATGAACGACTCTCCGTCTCTCGTACAATTCGAGGGATTTACGATCGACATGCCCAACAACACAATCAGCCTGGACGTGTTCCTGTATCATCCATTTCCGGGACGTCCCAACCTGGCTGGTTTCGACGTTCACGGAATTATGATTGGTCCGGGAACACTAGGTGGATTCGATGATCCCACTATCAATATGGCTGATCTTACGGACCCACACATCATCAACCTTGACGGTTTGAGTCGATGGTGGAATCCAGTCGAATTCAACATCGGAAACGACCTGTTCAGTTACACCGACGGAAATCTCGGGAAGCCCCATGCGATTGGGAACTACGATGCAACCCTGAACGGTTACAAAGTATTCTCAGACGACCTGGGTAACGTCGAGCCTGTCGGTGATTACAACATTGACGACAGGTTAATCTTCACGACCGACGCAACCCATTCAAGGCATTACGATGTCTGGTTCCCGGTCGAGGACAATCACTGGATCCTCCGGTATAACTATGCGATCGACGCTTCATGGGCACCTATCCCCGGTTACACCTGGGGCGATGAAGTCGATGTGCCCGATGACTGGGATTCTAATGCCAACCAGGAAGAGCCTTACTGGGCCCTGGTCAATCCCACCCAGAACTCCCTGTATTTCAATACATCGGAGCAGGGCGGAGAGGCCAAACTTGAGGTCAGGCTATACGACTGGCAGGGATCTCTTGATCCGGGCGATGTCGCGGATCAGATCACAGAGCTCAAGTTCGAGGCACCGGGACTCTATGATGGACTCGAATTCGGTACCATGACCGACCCCGGTTCAGCCGGAGCGGCATTCGCGTCCTACGAGATCATCCTGGACGGTGAAAAGCTTCAGACCGGAGCGCTGAACAATATTTTGCTGACCTTTGAGAGTGCTAATGGTGACTATCAGGACGGTCTGACCGGGTATTCCGGTTCCGCACCGCTGGCATACTACTGGTACGGTCCGGTGGATGCGCTGAACATTTCGGACAATCCCTTTCAGGCACCTGAAGCGCTGGCGACAATCAGTGACGCTCAGGTCGAAATCGGCGCTCTTGTCGAGTTCGACGCCACTGCATCCCATGACAACAACGGTCTTGCAGGTTTCATCGAAACCTACGAGTGGGATTTCGATGGCGACGGTGTCTACGGTGATGCGTACGATTATGGCACGGACATACTGCCTGTCGTCCAGTACAACACACCGGGCATCTTCGAAATCGACCTTCGCGTAACCAATAACTTCGGACTTCTGGACACTCTCGATGATAAACTCGACCTGCAGGTCGATGCGATCCCGCCGGTTGCAATAGCTACCGCGGATAAGTCGGAAGCCGAGGTTGGGGAAACTGTGGGCTTCAACGGATCGTACTCACACGATCCTGACGGCACAGTGGACCTCTGGGAATGGGATTTCGATGATGACGGCGTATTTGGTGACGCTTATGGCTCCGGCACGGATGAAATGCCGAATTTCGCATTCTCCACCGCCGGTGAGCATTTTGTTAACCTCAGGGTTACAGACAACGACCTTGCCACCGACACGCTCGATGAGAAAATCGTCATCGACATTATCGATCCCGACAATGAACCACCTGTCGCTCAGGCGACTGTCGATAACGACAATCCCCTGGTCGGTGAGACTGTTACCTTCGATGGTACAACCTCATTCGATCCGGACGGCACTGTCGATCTGTACGAATGGGACTTCGACAACGACGGCGTTTTCGGTGATCCCTATGATTCCGGTACAGACGATATGCCACAGATTGCGTTCGCGACAGCGGGTGTTCAATTCGTGAACCTTCGTGTCACGGATAACCTTGGTGGCATTGACACACTGGATGAAAAAATCCCGATCAATGTGATCGAGACCCAAAATGAACCCCCGGTAGCCGATGCGAGTGCTGATAATTATGCACCCGGGGTCGGAGACCCGGTAGGGTTTGATGGAACGGGGTCATACGATCCTGACGGAACCGTCGACCTCTACGAGTGGGACTTCGACAATGACGGTACATTCGGTGATGCTTATGACTCAGGCACCGACGATATGCCGGTGATCTCATTCGCGACACCGGGTATCCATCTCGTTAACCTCCAGGTTACAGATAACGATGGTGCGACCGATACACTCGACGAGCTCCTTGTCATCGACGTACAGGAACTTCCTAACGTGCCTCCTGTTGCGATCGCCGAGTACTCACCCCTGACTGTTTACGAGGGTGACCCGATCCAGTTCGATGCGACCTCTTCGTACGACACTGATGGCTACATCACAATGTACGAGTGGGACTTCGATGAAGACGGCAGCTTTGGCGATTCATATGACAGCGGTACGGACGAGATGCCGGTTATTACCTACGTAGGACCCGGTGAGTATTGCGTGGACCTCCGCGTCTGGGACGAGGATGGCGCCTTCGACACGCTCGATGAACTGCTTTGCATAAACGTCGAGCCAATCCCGAACATTCCACCGGTAGCTGATGCGTATGCAATTGACGACACTGTTTTTGTATTCGATATTGTTTACTTTGACGCAACCGCCTCGTTTGATCCGGACGGCTGGATCGTGGCGTGGGACTGGGACTTCAACGATGATGGCATCTTTGGTGATCCCTATCCGTTCGGAACTCCCGAACAGCCCCAATACGCCTGGACTTCACCGGGTGTGTACTTTGTCAACGTGAGGGTTACGGACAATGATGGAGCGACGGATACACTCGGTGAGCCGATTGTCATAACTGTTGACCCAATCCCCAACATCCCACCGGTAGCGGTTGCTGAGTTAATCAGTACCAGCCTGTTCGCAGACCTGCCCATCGCATTCACAGGCAGTAACAGCTATGACACGGATGGCTGGATAACCGACTGGCTATGGGACTTCGACGCAGACGGCGTATTCGGTGACTTCTACGACCTTGGTACTGATGTAGATCCCGCCAAGTACTTCACGCCGGGTTACCATGAGGTCGATCTCAAGGTCATCGATAACGGCGGAGCCGAGGACACACTCGATCAGCTCCTCTCATTCACAGTTTATGACGCTATCAGTATCGAGCTTTGGGAAGACCAGTGGTGGAAGGCAATGAACGAATGGAGTTACATCTCGCGTGACCACGTGTCACCTGCAGGTATCCCGATTAATTACCTGAATTACAATGGACCCTGGGACTTCACGGTAGTTACCTATCCTGACACCCCGGATACAATGTACCAGCTGACCACGACTCATCCCGAGGTTGCACCATTCATACCAGCGTTCTTCCCCGCTTCAACTGATTATGTCATGAGGCACGGGATCCATTCACCTCCCTACGATGGTAACCTCTACTTCGTCGAGGAAGCAGACATGCTGAGCGAAGTACTTTCCCTCTATGGTTATTATGGTGATAACTTCTACACCGGCGATACGGATCTGTACCAGTTCGACTCCGACACCGGTGGAGTGATCGAAGTTCAGTTCCCGCTGGATATGTCACTCGATCTGGAATTCTGGCACTATTTCCCGGATACAGTTGATCCGATAATGACCATGCACTACACGGAAATCGCTCTCGGCGAAGGCGAGTACGATATTCCTTACTCCGGATTCCCGCTTTCAGGCGTGGCTCTCTACACCAGGACCTACTGGGAGCTTGAAATCCAGGGTGAACCGGCAATGCAGGCACTGCTCTATAAATGGACCGATGACGACGGCGTACAGGTAGCAAGGCTGTACACTTTCAATACAACTGAGGTGTCCAACTTCAACACCACAACGTTTGAGATCTTCGGTGAATCGAGGCTAACGGTGCTTGGTGACTAGTTACTAGCTCGTTGGATAAGAACTATTTCAAAGCCTCACGATAAGTGGGGCTTTTTCAATTTAGCCATACGTCATCACTATTCAATGAAATTACGCCTCTGGACCGGGGATGCCGACTGGCAGCGGGGAAGTCGACTGGGAGCGGGGACCTCCGGTCCGCGGGATCGGGTACGTCCCGTGCGCGATTTCAGGTTTTACTCACCACAGTCGGATGACGATGAGGTCGTAGACGCCGCCTGCGAGCCAGAGACGCCCGTCGCGAACCACTACCTCTGGTCCGGACGGGAAAGTGCCCACCGGGTATGTCTGCGGGAAGTAAAACAGCCAGTCGGGTTCCGGAAGTTCCTCTCCCATGTGCAGGTTCAGGTCCCAGTACTGAAGAGAACCCCAGGTCGAAGGCCAGTTCGTCGGACCGTACTGGGCAACCGTAAGAAGGTCCTGTCCGAGGATGAGGCTCCTGTTGTTCGGAGTGGTCGACCAGTCGAGGATCAGATCGTTGTCGCTGAACTCGGGCCAGTTTAAGACGTCGGAGTACACGTACGTACTCTCCGTATCGTCCCATAGCTCTGTATCGAAGACAAGGTAATTGCCGGACAGATCTATCGATCCGCTGTTCAGTTTGCCGTAGGAATTATTGTATTCATGCGAAGCAGGTGGATAGCCGCCCGACAGGTCAAACCGTCCGGTCCTCGATTCGGTCTGGTAGAAGACGATGCCGTCCTGAATGTCCATTCCCCTGACAGGTCCATCGGTGCCGTCGGACGGTGTGATCTGACCGAGCCAAGAGGGATTGTATTTATCAGTGATGTCCCAGAAACCGATCTCGTCTCCCGCGGCGATCAATATGTTCCCGTAGATGTCGATCTGGTACGGGCTTGTAAATGGAACGAGCGATCCCAAGGTCGGATTCTGGGGATTAGTCAGGTCCATGTATTTGATTCCGACCTCATCGCCCGGGTATACATCGATCAACGAGACGTACGCGAGTGACCCGTCCCCGGTCATAATGATGTCGTATGCGGTGCCGCCCATGTCGACCTGTGTGAGTTTCTCCGGTCTGGAGGGATTGGTGACGTCCAGGACCTTGACCCCGGCATGACGTTGAGCCAGGACACAGATCGGCATACGGACGTCGACAGAGGTTGTGTGGATGGTCGTGTCGAAGTCTACAATTTTTACTGGATTAACGAGATCGTTGAGATTGTACACTTTAATATTTGCCTGATAAACATCACACAGCACTAAGTAATCCCCATATATTCCCGCTTCATCATTTGACACACCGCTGTCGTAATAGGTAATGAATTCAGGATTATAAGGATCCTGGACATCAACCTGCACCCAGCCATCTTCATAATTGTCTTTGTCGATTGTTGCCATATAAATGCTATTATCTTTCTGTAGCCCAGTAAACCATGCGTAATACTGATCGTCCTGGAATTCACTTATCGAACCAAGCTCCTCCCAAACACCCGGCGCTATACGTTGCCATGCTAGTATTCCGGAATCCCATTCTGTTACCCACAGTAGATCGTCACCAAACAACCTGGCAGTAGTATGAAAATCAATTATCAGCTCAGGTGTAGCTGGAAAATGAATACCACGTGTATAAACGTATGTCTGGCCTGAATAAAGTGGTTCGCAAACAAACAGGTTATCGGATAATGTGATGCTCCATTGTACATCTAACGGCCCTATTACATCTGTCACTACGGGATTATAAGGATCCTCGATAGAAACAATCGCGGCACACATTTCACCCGTGTCTATCTTTTTAGCTGGTATCACGACATCTGTGCCGTAAACTCCTTCAATTGCGCCATTTGTGCCTTGCTGAAAACCATCAGGCCATCCGGTGGCATTTTCAATTCTCGATGCCGGGTGGTCAGCATCGAGGTATGGATCGCTGGCAATATCGTAAACCTGCAACTCAAGCGAATGCGCATCCCAATTGGGTAATTTGGCTACGGCTACTCCATCTCCTGTATATACGTACGAGTTACTGGTCAAGGCGTAAATGAATCTCCAGTGAGTCGGCATCATCTCAGGATTCAAAGGATCTGAAAAATCGACCGGCCTGACCCCGTCATCAAAGTCTATGTACGCATAATCACCCCATGCCTGGAAATCATCGAACACTGTTCCCTGGGGATTTGTCGAGTAGAACGTTTCCAGGTAGGGCTCCACGATCTGGGATTCCTCGGGGATGGTGATCTGAACCGGATGGTATACGACATCCTGCGTTCCGGATTCACCAACCTCAATCCACAGCGTGTAATCCCCCGCAGGTGCATTTACGTTAGTAAACTTCCCTTCCCAGAGTACGCCCCAGTCATCGGGCAGCTTCTCGAAATCCTTGTAACCTCCGCCCAGCTGTGACGTGTCGATACGGGGAGTCGGAGGATCGTCAAGTAAGAATCCTGATTTTAACCATACTGTGATTTCACCACCTCCGCCAGCGAACACTCCACCGGTCATGAACTTTTCAAAATTCGGTAAGATATTGTTCGAAACAGCGTTCGGCCATCGACATTCGACAGCAAACGGAATTGGTGGTATCGACGTAATACCCTCAGGGAAAACAAACCCGAAGGTCGTCTCCACGGATTCATCTGGATCGATGTCCAGGTTATCTGGATTCCAGCTCAATGGCTTGAATGGATCGCGTAAAGGTCCGTCACTGTCATAAAAATGATCGGTATACCCTAATTGATCGACAAATCCATACGGTGACCATAATTGCCATTCCAGCGATGGAAACAGAAAAACGACCCGCGGAGGATATACAGTCAGGTTAGTAGGATTTCTTACCGTTGAGTCTACTTCCAGGTACCGTTCAACAGGATCCCATTCGACTATCTCTAATTCCACGCAATCCGGGCACTTGGGAGGGAACAGGAGTTTTTTAATGTCGTACCAGTTTTCAAGGTTTCGATTCCGGTTGATAGTTAGCGATTCGGTCTCCGCATCGAAGACCATCTCGTACATTCCAAAAAGGAACCAGTTGGAATCCTGAGCTGTTGATCCATCACCTGGGCCGCTAAGAGCAGGCTCGATGGGCTGCGTCAATGCAGGCTCAAGCGGATGCCCACCTCGCGAACAGCCGATGAGGAAAAGGACAAAGAGGAATGTTAATGTATTTTTGAGCATTGGCAGCGGTCGGAAAAATAACAGAAGATTATCAAGGTATACTAATTATACTATGTATTTCAGAGGAAGAAAGGAATGCGAAATCGGGACGATCCCGCTCCGGCTGACAGGATGTCACCCCCCCCCAGTAGTCACCCACCACAGGATGTCGCCCCTCCCAGTAGTCATCTTTGAGAGCTGTTGGCCCTTATAGGGTGTGTTGTCATGTTTACTGGGAGCGGGGACCTCCGGTCCGCGGGATCGGGTACGTCCCGTGCGCGATTCCATGACAAGGTTACCTTGAGATTTTGTTAGGAATGCGAAATCGGGACGATTCCGCTCCGGCCGACAGGATGTCGCCCCCCCCAGTAGTTGCTCCTCCCTCAGTAGTTGCCCCTCCACGGGATGTCGCGCCTTCATGCTAATCAGGGATTGAAAACCGCCTGAATTCATGCTCCCTGCAGTCCAGCATCAACGACGTCCCTCCTTCGAAGTTGCTGAGGGGGTCGGGATGAACGAACCTGCGTCCGGACTCCCTGAATCCCAGCTTTGATACCAGCCTGAGCGACCTGGTGTTCCTCTCAAGGATCTGGGCACGTACTACAGCCAGTGTTGACCTGCTGAAGATCCAACTCATCAGTGTGGAAAGGGCTTCAATACCGTAAGAGTGTCCCCAGTATTCCGGATGGATTGCTAGGAACACCTCGACAACATGATTTTCCTCGTCCCAGAAGGCGATACCGATCTCACCGATGATTTCTTCAGCTCCCTCGACGACCAGAAACACTGTCCAATCGGAGCTGGAGTTACTGTCAATTCTTTCCTGCTTTGATTGCCGCAGTTTTTCAATTGTAATCGCGGGGGACGTCAGACCCAGCGGTTCGGTTACCCCTGGGTCGGTAAGAATCTCGAAAATTGGTGCGAGATCCCTTTGTTCGTCATAGGTGCGGAGGATTAGCCTGCTCCCGTTGATAACAGGTGCGAAATTAAAATCCCGGGATGACGCGGTCAGGTCGCTCACAGGATAATATTAACCTATTCCAAATCCGAATGGGCGATTGCCGGCTTGAGACGCCGGTAGGTTTCGAGGATTCGCTCGCGTTTATGCTCGTAGGCTTCACGCCACTCCGCCTCGGAGATGCTCTCGAGGATGTCCTCGACGATTTTTCCTGAAAGGCCGATGTAATCGAGCGCCTTGCTCTCATCGCCGGCCTGGAAAGCGAGTTCGCCGACCTTGAATGCAAAGGTAATCAGTGCTGAATTGATACCTGCGGTCAGGTTCTCAGGATTTTCTTCAGTAGTCAGAATGCTGAGTGCCGATGCAGCGTCCTCAAGCTGGGCTTTAGCCGACATCAGCTCGGTAAGGCATTCAAGTTCGATCGACCTGAGATTTCTCTGCTTGGCGCTCTCCAGAACCTCTTTGGATATCCTGATAGCCTCTTCATGACGGCCTTCCATGTTAGCGATCCGGGCGAGAGTGATCTGAGAATGAAGCATGCCGACCATGTTCCCGATGGCCTTCTTGACCTCGATCGATCGCTCGAAGTATCCCCTGGCGATCTGGATGTCCCCTTTCGCAAGGTGAATTCCGCCAAGCGTGCCGAGTACTTCGCTCTCACCCTGCCTGTTACCGATAGTCATGAAGGTCTGCAGGGCTCGCTCGCACGCCTCACGGGCGTAGTCGAGAAGCCCTACCTCAAGGTAGATTTCACCCATCGAGAAGTCTACCTTTGCCTCCATCATGAGGTCAGCCTGTCCACCGAGTGACGCCTTCAGTGCAAGGAAGCACTCCATGGCTCGTTCGTACTCGCCGCGCTCGAAATAGACGATTCCAAGGTTACCAAGGGGGAACCTCTGTCCGATGTTATCCTTTATTTCCCTGAAAATTTCGAGTGCGCGGTTGAAGTACCGTATCATTTCGCCCTGGCGCATTGTGTTCCTGCAGACCAGCCCGAGGTTGTTGTAGACACGTGCAAGCTGTGCACGGTCGCCTGTGCTTGCGAGAATGCCCGCAGCCTGGTGGAAATGCTCCTCGGCTTCCTCCATGTTACCCATGAGGTAGCTCGTGGTTCCTGCTTCCTTGAGCGCTGCGGCCTCGATAGCCTCATTATCGGCATCCTTCGCCAGTTCAACCAGGTTGTTCGCAACCTTCAGGGACTTTTCGTTCTCGCTCAGCATTCTCAGGTAGATGCATTCCTCGAGGAGGGCCCGAAGTTCAAGGTCTTTTCTCTCGCTGTGCCCGGCGATAGCCTGCAGCTGGTGGATCGCGACCTCGTGGAGTTTCCTGTCCCCAACGGGTTTGACCGCTTCAAGCAGGTCGAGTGTGATATCAATGGCGAGGTCGTCGTGCATGTCCGCAGTACTGAGGAGATCTGTCGCATGCCTGAGGTGGTCGACCGCAAGGTGAAAATGCAGGGCATTCAAAGCCCGTTTGCCGGCTGCATGGAAGTGCTGGGTCGCTGATTTTGTTTCCCCCGATCTCATCAGGTGATGAGCGACAAGATGATGAGGTATCGGAGCCTTCGTCTCGCTCGATATATCAAGCAGCAGACGTGCGATATCACCGTGACCGCGTTCCACGTCATCCGGAGGGATATTGCGAAGAATGGCACGCCTGATCTGGTGATGGCAGAAGGCATACTGGCTGTCGGTCCTGGGCTTGATGATCCCGTGATTACTGAGCAGGCTGCCGAGGATCTCATCAATATCCCCTTCGGGGGGAATGTACATCCGCTTCAGCAGATTGAGATCGAAAGTGTCGCCCTGCAGAGCCGCAGACCTCAGGAACAGGATCTCGTTCAGGGTCAGTTTATCGACCCTTCGATGGATCAGTTCGTTGATGGAGTCGGGAACCAGGAATCTGTTCAGGTCGCTTTCGAGCACCCAGGAATTTTCACCGCGCTCGACGAGAATGTTCTCGTCCTCCATCAGGCCGATAATCTCGAACAGGTAGAATGGATTACCACCCGCCATGTTTCTGACCGCATCGGAAAGCGTTGTGAAGTCGGCTGGCACCACGAACCTGTAAATATTTGAAAGGATCTCTTCAACATTCTCACGCTCAAGGCCTGTGATCTCCGTGAACCTGCACGATGATTCGTTCTCAAGCGCAATGTGCAGCTCAGCCAGCGGATGCGGTGTTCCAGCCAGATCAGGTGACAGATCCTCAGGCCTGTGAGTACCGAAGACCACTATCGGTGCTTCCTTGATCCTGGGGGCGAGAAATTCAAGGAACTCGATTGTTGCTGTATCCGCCCAGTGCAGATCGTCGAGGAAAAGTACAATCGGTGTGTTAAGAGCGGTCTGTGTAAGGAATCCGGTTATCAGGTACTCAGTGTTGGCTGAGGCAGATCCATCAGCGTTCCTGTCGGTTTTACCCCTGGCCTCGTTCCTGTACTCACTTATCAGATTCGCGACCGGTTTGGCAAGAGTATGCTCTGAACCGAGGACAACTTTCAATTTTTCCTCATCATCCTGCCCCGGTATGTCATCGAGGAAATCAGTGATCGCCTTGAATAACGATGTGTATGGCAGGGTGGGTTCCTGGTTGCACCTGTTGTACAGGAGGAGGTGGCGCTTGCGTTCGGTGGCCACACGCCCGAGGATCTCATCGACGAGTCGGGTCTTGCCTATACCGGCTTCACCGGAAATGAACATCATTGCGCCCTGCTTGGAAACAAACGCACCTGTAGTGATGCCGTAAAGCCTCTCAATCTCAGATTCACGACCTATAAACGGCGTTCGACGGATGATATCGATCCTCCGCCTCGGGCCATCGCTGGCAGTCGTAGCCCGCGTCCCGCTGACTGGGCTTTTACTGAGTTCCTGGAGCAGGATTTCAATATCCCCAACCACATCGGCTATCTGCATTCGTCCGGTAGGTATGAAATTCTGTGCTTTTTTAAGCAGGGCGGCGAGTCCTTCCAGGATCGATCTCGTGGTTGATTCGGTTTCGATCGCAAGGGACTTCTGGCAAAGATGATCGAGCTGGTTAAGAGCAAAGTGAATATCCTTCTCCCTGCTCTTCGGGATAAGGGTGTTCGACGCCATTCCGAAATCGATCACCTTGATAAACGGCTTATCCGCACCAAGGTGCGAGACCATGATATTACCTGCATGGAGATCGTCGTGCGACAGCTTGCGAGCCTGCAGGAAATCAAGGGTTCCTAGAAGCTGGTGGCAGATTGTCAGCAGGGCTGATGCATCCAGCGGCACCCGGTCAGCGGCAAGGTCGCGGAGGGTCTTTCCTTCGATGAACTCGGTGACTATGAAGTGCAACGTTTCTTCACCGTCGCTCAACTCGAGCTGTTCCTCTCCCAGATCGAGGATGCTCGCGATGTGAGGGTGTCCCCTGACCTGCATGGCCTTCCGGCTTTCTTCCTTCCAGCTTTCACCGAGATCGATAGCCACGCCGGCAATTGCGCTCTTGATGATCTTGACTACCACGCGACCCTGCAGCAGTGTGTCGTATGCCCGGAACGCATGCGCGGACAGGCCACTGCCAATGTGGTCCTCGATAAGGTATCGGCCCTTGAGCCGCACCCCAAGATATGTCCGTGGATCGTCAGCCATCTACAATATATATATCCCTCGTATTTTTGTTTCCGTCTCAATCTGTTTTTATCTACCTAAGTAACCAGATGTACATACATGGTTTACTTCCGTAAATCATGCAATAGACCTTTATCTGCCTGATTAAAGATTAAAATTTGGAATACGAGTGAAGGAATTAACCCAGGGACCTGATACGTGAAATATTAATGGTGAACGCGGTTGAATAAATTGGGCTGTGATAAATCTGGAAATGTGAAACGCGGAATTACATGATAAAACCTGTGTTATCTCCAGGATCGTCACGGTCGAACGGGTAGATGGGTGGTACTGTCCAAATGATGCGCCTGATGTCTAGTGATCCGGTATTCGACGAACCAACAAAAAAACCGCGTCCATCTTTCCGCGGTTTCCCTTGCACCGGTTCGTCTTTCCCGTCTTTAGAGGACGATTTACCGTCCTTTTTTCTTAAAGCGGTAGGAAGTAAGCCCCTCATCTTTTCTCTCCCATTTCCACATCTTCTGTGAGAAGAAGAATGTAGTCGCAATCCGAGAAGTCAATTTTCATTTACAATGTCATACGCTCCTCGTCAAGGGCTTTTTATCTGCCGGGATAACATCCTCTGGTGCGAGTTGTTAAATATAAGGCATTAACAGTGGGATTGAGGCCCCAATACTTAATAGCATTTAATAATAATTTTCTCATATTATTTATTAATAATTCAGCTTTCATATTTACTACTGCCATGCGAATTATCAAGTAATACAAAATCATATGAATACAGTTATACACCGTCCGGCAAGCGATCGATCTTCTGGAGGTTCCCACTTCTGGCAAATATTTGTGGGCTTTACGTGATAAATTATACTTTTTGGTCTATAGCTTCTGTTACAGTTTAATCAAAAATTATTGACGGTACTCCAGTCACGGGGTATATTGAATATATTCAGGAAGGTGGGTTTCCTGTATCCTTAAGCAGGACTGTCTGGATTGCATCTATATATTAGGCAGGTTTTACTGCAAGGCCTGCGGGATGATGTACGAAATCCACGGGAGGTTCCCGTACTATGCTTAGACATAACATCGTGGCAGTGGTATGTGCCGCCGCGATATTACTACTGGCTGGCTTATCACCGGGCTGTGGCTCAGTCGAGCCTGTGACACCTGAAAATAATGGTTCGGATCTGTCTTCGATGACCGCACCGGACGTCAGCGGGTCGGGCAGGATTCTCTGGGGTTTATGGGATGTTTCGATCAGGAAAAGTACCCGTGATATTGAGGTTGTTCCCGTCAGGGGTGCTGCATTCCATCTGAACGCCGTTGATTTTCTTGAACCTCCCGCATTGACAGACCTGACTTTTGACGTGGGGACGCTGATAATCGATGTGCCGAGTAATTACGTGGGTGTTGATGTTATTCTTACCCATCCATTCCCCGGTCTGAACCGGTACTCCGGATTCGACGTCCGCGGTATTGTTTTCCTTCCCGGATCTGATATCCCGTTCACCGATAAGTCTCTGATATTCCCGGGACCCGGCGAGGGCTATCTTATAAATGCTGATGGCCATACTCGATGGTGGAATCCCAAGGAGTTTCCGAACACCGGAATATTTGGATTCCATCCCGGTATGTTTGGCAACCAGGGCGGCGCGGGATACTTCACAGCGACCGTAAACGGATATAAATATTTCGCTGACGGTCTTGGTCTGAGCTCCGATGTTATAGATGTGCCTGCAGACGGTAGAGGTGTTTTCCAGGCCGGTTCAACCAACCGCCGACACTATCAAATAAGCTTTGGGGATGATCCGGACGATTTTCTTAAGTTCCAGTACGCAGTTGATGCCAGCTGGCAAGGGCCTCAAAATCCCCAGAATCCAGTTGTACCCGATGACTTTCCTCTTACAGCAAATGCCCCTGAAGGTTACGCGATAGAGGTTGAAGTGGTTGAAAACACACTCTGGTGGCTCGAAGGTATCGGGACCGGCGGTATCCTGAGGCTGTCGATAGATGTCTACACATGGCATCCTGACGCAATCGAGAGTGTCAAATTCGACAGCCCTGATATTATCGAAACACCAATTACGGCTTCCGTTGTTCCCGGAAGCGGCGGCGGTCCAAACGACCCGGTCTATTCCACGTACCAGGTCGATATAATCCCGGATGCATTGACATCGGACGGCTACAAGGATTACCTGATCACAGTTGAAACGAATGAGACATACGCCCAGGCTGGCCTTTCGTTGTTCTTTGGTCCCATAGCTTCAAAAGTCAGTGCATTTAAGCGCGAGACAACGAACGTATCCTACGTACCCCCCCTGCAGTGGAGTCTGAAAAACGCGGGACTGCTCAGTGTCCCACCGTTCACGGTTGGAGCTGATTTTTCAGTGGTCGGCTCGGGAGCATACCAGGGTGTCTATTTCTTCAACAATGATTACGAGCTCTTCAGGTACGACCTGGATTACGCTCAAGCCAGCCATGTAAGCACGATGTCGGGATTCTTCGGCTACTCAACAATCGACCTGTACGGGGCACCGGAGACCGTCGGACGGTTCGAGGTTTCCCAGTTTGGTCAATACGTATCATCCACCTACTCGGCAGCACCGTCACCGACCTTCCTTGGCGGTCTGAAACGCGATTACGCATTTTTCTTCAACGAGGTCTATTCAAATAGCGGGCAAGTACCCATGCAGATTGGCATTCCTGATCCATCGAAAGGTTACTTCCGGTTCATCGATGCCTGCGCTAACTGGTCCAGCACCGTTCAGGATGCCAAAATATACTGGATCCAGGCTGATGATCCGCTTGAAGGCACGATCCCTGCTGATGGAATCACCGTGATACTTGGTGTATACCAGTATGGCTTCTCCGGTAACCCGTTCTCAAACGATATTACTTACCTGTCTGCATCCGTTGTACCGGCTGGTGTTGGTAACGGCTACGTAGATATCACCTGCCTTGAGAGGTTCGCAGTTGACAGCGATCCGCAGGGCGTGACCGGGTCAACAGACCTGATCTGCTGGTTCATGGAGACTACGCCACCTGCGATTGAATGTTTCAGCGTGGTTTCATCCGATGATTCAGGCGATCTGAACCAGCACCTGACAACCCTGGACGTGTTCCACGGTACTCCGCGGGATATAGCATTGTTACCAGCAAACAAGGGCGGGTACTACACGTATAACTGGCTTGTGGTGCTTGAGGAGGGCAACGCCGAATGGTCGGTTGAAACCTTCGATCAGCACGGTAACCCGATGCCGGCACTGCTCGGTGTTCCCGGTTATCCGGCCAATATCGACGTTGATCCGATTAACTACGAGATCCACGTGTGGTTCAGCATGGAGATTGGCGGTCCGTTATATTTCGCTGTCTACGGACTTGTGCTGGGATAGTCAGAAAATGTAAAACTGGAAAAATCAGGACGTTCGAATGGACGTCCTTTATTTATCGATTAAATTGTCGCACCGGCATCGAATATGTCAGTCTCAATTATTGAAAATTCCACAGACTCACCCGGATCAATGGATGTCTCCATCTCCAGGGGCGGTTCCTCGATTACCGGGATTGTATATTCATCCACGTAGACAACAGGATGATCGTTCAACCAATCAGGCCTGATTATTTCATCCAGCACTCTCCCGGTCAGCTCCTCCGATATCTCGATGTTGAGCGCGTAAAGCAATGTCGATGTGATATCTGCAAGTACCGGGTTTGCTGCGCTGCTGCGCTGCCTGAACGCCTGTCCCCTGATGAGGAACATTGCGTTTCCGGAAATCGCACCCGACGGCTGGTCGCCCGGCCTGATAAACGACGACAACTGCCCTTCCCATTCGCCAATTGTGACATAGGATTCCGGATTGATTGTTGCGTTGGTCTGAAGGGAGACTTCGAGACAATCTTCCAGCATGTTCACGGTAAAAAGTGGCCGCGTGGTCAGACCTTGTGACTCTGAAGGTGGTTGATCGGACCACGTCGAGTTGATCAGGGTCGTTTCAAACTCACTTAGGATCGACTGCCCGTCGTCCGTTGTAACCGGACGCACGCAGATACCGTTTCCGCTGACATCACCTACAAGCTGAGCTTCGAAGCCTGAAACGGCCAATAAATGCCTTACAGATATCTCGTAATTTTTATTGCGACGGTCGGACATCGACCTGATACCGTAGTTTGAAACAACTGCCAGCACGGTCTGGGAATTCACATACGGTTTCAGGTCTTCAAGGAAGTTATCAACCTCAAGGTAAACATCCGGCAGGATCGTTCCGAGCCCTGCAGCGGTCGCTGAATCGACATCGGGTGGTGCAGGGCCGAATTCGTTAGGCTTTTCATATCGCCAGTATTGACGGAAGAGAGGTCCGACCGAGTTGAATCTCAGGATAGCTGCATCAACCGGGTTCCTACGCATCAGTGCGATGGCACAGTCGGCTTCGATTTTAAACTCGAGCAATTTACGTTGCGCGTATATGAGCCTGGGCGATGGTTCGAGTATCAGTTCCCATGCATAATGCTTTCCAAGCTCCCCGAAGGTGTCCAGCGTTACACCGTGACGTGCCAGAAGGCATGCCATGTACGCCGATCGAAACAATCCGGGCAAGCCTGAATTCCGTCCGGTCAGTCTCAGCTGGCTCAGGACAATCGGGAGCGGATCGAAGTTAGCTTCATCGGTACCCGGCGCAGCGATGTCAAATGCCGCCTCATCGTATCTGACGTGAGGAGGTGACGCCTGGAATAGCCCGATCCGGTGATCGTACAGGTTCATTATCTCCCAGATCGTCATTGCGCTGAGATCGCCGGATGTACTGTTGCCATCAAGTATTCCATGCACGTCCGCATCCACACCGGACATTAATGTGGCCCAGTTCCTTTCCGGAATCATTGGTTCAGTGGCGCCAATCGAGCTGTAACCGCCCTGCTCCACGATTGCCAGCAGGTTCGGGTACCTTTCGGAGCCTTCGTTGTTGACATACTGGTAACCAAGCGGCCCGTCCAGCCCGTCGACTGCAACAAGAATCATTCTGGGCGTGTGCGGTTGCCCGTAGCCTCGGTTGAGCATCGGGATCAACACCATTAACGCAATGGCGATGATGAGAAACGGTCCGATGGATGTCCCGATTATCCGTCCCAGTGTCGTGTGAGGGATTATTTCAGCATGGGGATTACTTGTCAGGCCAAACCATGCAAGGATTAATGCCAGTACCGGTGCGACCGTGAATCCAATTCCTGTCGAAGGCCATGGAATAAAAGCGATTAACATCCAGAAGATTATCGTGTGGAAACCGAATCTGACCAGCGCGAGTGGGTGTATTAACCGTTTCAACCGTACTGAGATATTAACGAGAAGCGCTGCAATTACAGAAAAGATGATTCCCAGGACCATGCCGATGATGCTTCCAGCGATCAGGATCCATTTCAGGGCCTGGTCAAGGGTATGAGTAAAATCGAAATTCCCGAGGAATCCGAGCAGCATGAATCCGAGCATGATGCTCCATCCGCCGATAAGGCTGCCGACAAGCAGGCGCACGATATGGAACTGGGCATGGCCTGGATGCACAGGACATCCATCGCTTCCACGAAGGATGTTCGGGTTCACTTTGCTGATATCGCTGAATACTGTCATGTCGACCGAAACGGTATTCTATTGATAACATCGACCTGTCGCAACCCATCTGCGCATTAAAGTCGGTAATACCGAATCCATAATCTTAACAGCGGACTCAGTCTATGATACTTTCCGACAGTCAAAGTTCAGAATTTCCATTGCACTCCAGTATTGCGCATGCGGCAGTCCTGGGTTAGGATTCAGTATATACATGGGGGTTGCTGGATCAGATATCACACCACTGAGCAGGGAATTCTTCATCGGATGGATTCTGGGACTCGTATGCCTCGCAGTTTTTACATTCTGTCCCAATGTTAATAAATCGAACGGCGACGTTTCAGGCTGGGTCTGGTGGCTGACTGAATACGCGTCAGCCGAAGGCTCGATGCTAACCGTCACGGGTGATCCACCTGAAGGATTAAGACACAGCCGCATCTCTGACGAGGAGCTTGAGCAGCTTGGAGAACGTGAGCGAAACGCCGGATGGTGGGTACTCTGGCACCCGCATCACCTGCTTTACCTTCCCGTAACCGCTTTTTTATACAGGATAATTGCCTGGTTCGTTCCGGTATTCGGCGCGATAACATTCCTCCAGTACTGGAACGCTGTCGCAAGCGCCGGGACGATCATGCTCCTGTATTTCCTGCTGATCAGAATTGTCCCGAGAAGCGTATTTATCCTGCCCTGGTGCATATTTCTTGCTTCGAGCGTTACGTTTTTCCGCTATGCAACCGACGGAGCACAGTACCCGACACCGATTTTCTTCATGATGATCGCCTGTGGGGGATTATGGGGATTCGCTCAGAAAGGTGATCCGAAAATACTCCTGCGTGCCTCGTTCTGGATAGCACTCGCGATTCTGTTCCACCAGCTTGTGAGCATAATCGTTCCGTTTATCCTGATCAGCGTTTATTTCATCATCCGAAACATGAGAAAACTGAAGGTTGAGTTCTCGTGGGGATGGTTCTGGCTGGCTGGAGGGATTTCGCTTGGCTTACCGGTACTTGTTTATGTCCTGATTGCATGGTTCGCACTTGGTCCAACCGGGGAGTTCAACATCCCGGGCCTGTTAAAATACGCGACATTGTTCGCTCACCAGCCGGAGTACTGGACCGATTCGATACGGCAGGGGATACTCGATAATCTTCTCACGTTCATCGGCTTTTACTTCGGGATCGATGTAACCAGGGAGCTTTTCCTGCGGGGAATCTGGTTCACAGCACTGACAATCATTCTTCCCGCATTCTGGTTCACAGGAATCTACCTGATGCGGGAAATGGAAGCCTACCAGCGATGGTGGTCGTCCCTGTGCCTGCTCTGGGTCTTCCCGCTCTTGGTTTTTCTCAGTTTCTGGAACCCGGGACACGATTTCTATCACCTGTTCTTAACAATTCCCCTCTCGTGCATCGCGGTCGTTGGTGCAGAGACCTCGAGATCCCCTGACAGGCGCAGGTTAAAGGACGTCCTCCTGTTCTGGGCATGGTGCGTCATCGCGATCTACATCAACCTGCCGAGATCCCTCGCCGGCTGTGAATGGTAACGCCACAAGTTGCCGTACGGTATCCGTTTAAGGTAAGGTACCCCCACCAGAGACAGCATGGGACACACGATTGCTGAAAAAATCCTCGCCTCGCACGCCGGAGTGGAATCCGCCACTCCCGGAGAGATACTCAGGTGCCATCCCGACCTGATAATGAGTCACGATCTCACCGCGCCCCATGCGATATCGGTCTTCAAAGACATTGGCGTGTCGAAAATCCACGATCCAGGCAAACTTGTGTTCGTCCAGGACCATTTCCAGCCCGCGAAGGATGTTCTGTCAGCCGGTCTTGCGAAATCGATGCGGGAGTTTGCCCGTGGTAACGGCATTACTCATTATTACGAGGTCGGACGGGGTGGAATCTGTCATTCTCTGATGCTTGAGAATGGGTTGATCCTGCCCGGGATGCTCGTAGCTGGTGCTGACAGCCACACCACGTCGATGGGAGCTGTAGGGGCACTTGGCTACGGAGTCGGGGCTACTGACCTCGCTGCATTGTGGGCTCTCGGGGAACTGTGGCTGGCCGTTCCCGTGAGTCGGAAATATATTCTTAACGGAAGACCACAGAGGTTCGTTGGCGGGAAGGATATCATTCTCAAGCTGCTGGGCATGATCGGTCAGGAAGGCGCCATGCATCAGGCGGTGGAATTCGAAGGCAGCGCCTTTCAGTATCTGTCAATATCCGACAGGATCACCATCGCCAACATGACAGCCGAAATCGGAGCGGCTACATCAATAATTCAGCAGGACGAGATAACCACAAAGTGGCTTGCGGAACGGACCAGCGAGTCGGGCACAGTTGTGACAGCTGATCCCGATGCAGAATATGTGAAAATCGACGAGATTGATATCTCCAGTCTCGGACCGCTGGTCGCAATTCCCGATGAACCGTCCAACGTGCATCCGGTAGAAGAAGTGACAGATGTTCAGGTCGATCAGGTGTTCCTGGGGAGCTGTGCGAACGGTCATATCGAGGACCTTCGCAGGTTCATCAGCGTGCTCGGAGACAATAAATTTAACCGCTCCACGCGTGTGATCGTGATTCCGTCAACGCAGGGAACCTACCGTCAGGCACTGGAAGAGGGAATCCTTACCCGTATACTCGACGCAGGTGGCGCTGTACAAACCCCGGGATGCGGTCCATGCCTGGGTGGTTTCGGCGGAGTTCTGGCTGCTGGCGAAGTGTGTCTGAGCACAACAAACCGGAATTTCAAGGGCAGGATGGGACACCCGGACAGCAAAGTGTACATTGCCAGCCCTGAAGTCGCCGCGGCAACTGCGGTGATGGGCAGGATCACGCATCCATCTGAAACAGCTCCCGATAAGTAAGAGAACCACCCGGCAATGAAAACCCAGACAGGCGATACATATGAGTTCACAGGCGGGGAAATCAGGATGCCAAAGGTGTACCGTATCCTCTTCTGGTTGATCATTATCGACCTGTTTGCGTTAACCGGATGGGTCTGGTGGACCGTCTTCGAGGCGATGTCGAGGGCTCGCGAGGGTATCTGGTTCTCGTTCGAGGATTTCAGACTGCTTCTGATGGGCTACCACGTTCTGCTTCTCCTCGTAACAATGATAGGCTGGATATTGCAGGTCGCGTGGCAGAAACTGGAGTACATGGCGTTGTTTCCCGTGTCGATGATCCTGGGAACCCTCGCGCTGCATGTCGCGGCAGTTCAGATGTCGTACATCGTGCATGGTTTCGGGTAACAGGCACAGTCATCAAATTTTTTGAGTTTGGTGGTGGAATCTCCGACAGTGGAGATGCTTCCGCTCAGAACCAGCGATATTCACATCAGCGTGAGCAACACCCATTTCAAATAAACAAGCAATTGCGCTATAATTAAGTCTGCCAGGGCATTGGTGAAGTACTTCGCTGTTCCGCTTTATACCATCCGTTGGAGGTGGGTCGGTATGCTATCGCAAGAAACCCGCAAGATCATAATCGGTATGCTGGTCTGTGTAATTTTCTGCACAACCACAACAGGATGTTCAGGCTCGGGAGGTGAAATTCCGACCAGTCCCGATCCGTCGGCCATCCCAGATGTAACAAATGCAACAGCACAGGGGACTGGGCACGGCGGACGTACATTAATGGGTTTGTACGAGGTTGTGATTGACACTGAAGAACTCGATGTGACCATGGTTCCCCTCAGGTCCGCATTGTTTCACGTAAACCTGGTAGAGGATTTGAATAATCTCGATGCCGCTTCGGTGAGCTTTGACTTTCCGATGAGCGATCCTGCGCATGGAATCTATGCACTGGATTTCTCATTCAGCCATCCGTACCCGGACAGCCAGTATTTATACGGCTTCGACGCACGCGGCATAATGATCACACCGGGGAGCCTTGAGATCGGTACGAGTCTGCTGGCCGATGTGGACGAGTGGCGTCTGCTTTACCCCGACGGTTTCACCAGATGGTGGAATCCAACCGAGTTCACCGATCCGGGCCTGTTCGGATTTGTCACAGGTGAACTTGGATCGCCGTACTCTAACCTGTTAACTGCTACCGTCAACCCGTTTAAATACTTCTGCGATTACCTCGATAAATTTCAGCCCGTTTCAGACATGACAGTTCTACCTCTCGATCATGACTACGGCAGGGGCATTACGTACCCCGGATCGACTCTCACACGCCGGTTTCTTATAAAACTGCCGACGAAACCGGGTGCTCCAGCCGCTTTTAATTACGCTGTCGATGTGTCGTGGGATTATCCCGACCCCATGCCGCCCCTTGAGGTACCGGACGACTTCCCTATGGATGCAAATATGTCGGAGGCATACATAGTTGACGTCGAAGCGACAGTGAACACGCTCTATTTCAACCCAGACGCAGGTTCAGGCGGCGGGCAGCTGGAAATCTCAGCCGAGGTCTACGACTGGCAGGGAAAATCTCTCGGGAACATTGCGAACGAGGTAAGTACCGTCAGGATTTACGCACCGGAACTGTTCGATGGCGGTCTTACGATGGATCTTGTCTCGGATGATGGCGTCAAAGCCACGTACAGCATCGATCTGACAGGTGATGCAGTGCCGGTTGCGTCCGGGCAGCACCTCGTTCTGGTTCGGGTGGGTTCACTCGACTACCTTCACTACAACAGCTTCTGTCCCGTGGCTCCCGCTGAGCCGATCAGCGCGTACCAGGAGATAATTCTGTACATTCCGGAGCAGGTGTGCGAGCCCGATGCAAATAATCTCTTCGATGACGCACAATCCATGGTATGGAATTACAGCCTGCAAAGCTCGTTATGTCGTATAGGTGGGGACCTGGTCGATTACGCGGATTACTACAGGTTCGATTTCGGATCGGATTTCTGGGAGCAGGGTACGGCGACTCTCCATACCGGGTCTGCAGAAACACATTTGAGTCTTTACGATGACAACTACACTAAACTTGCGGAGGAAACTGCATTGGGAGGATCCGCAAGCATCAACACAGTTGGTCTTTGTACTGAGGGAACGCATTACCTTCGGGTCCTGACTCACAATGAAACAGAAATGGTCCAGTATGAGATTGAACTTGAAGCCGCAATGGAACCCGATCCCCCTGTATTCACCAGCGGAATTGCGGGTCCGTTATATCCAAGGAATAAACATGAGGTTACATACAGCGTTGAGGTGGATTCGGATTTACCCGTGACTTACGAGTGGAAAATCGAACATCCTGACGGGCTTCTTACAGTGAATCTCGGAGAGGGTGACGGTAACGGCTCGGTTGATGTCATCTTCGACCCGGTGGGAATTCAGGAAGGTGAATGGTTGATTAAGTGCCGGGTCGACGACGGTCACAATCCACCCGTCCACGCTGAGCCGTACACGGTCTGGGTGAACGGGCTTATCTATCATGCCGATTTGAATGATACCGTGACCGGTGATAACAAGAATTGGTTTTATATGAGTGGTGCAGGATACGATGGTGAGTCCAAATGGTCTACTGGCGCTGTCACCGATAGTCTGCTTGAGGGGACGGGTCGTAAATTCGGAACACCGAATACAGACTGCGACTGGAATTCGGCTCATATGCTGATAAGCCCGTTTGTCGATCTGCCTGAAATCATGACCAAGGCGGTGGTGGTTGTCAGGCATTCATTTGATTTTGGTGAGGTTTACAACCTTGAGACCGATAATGACTGGCATGCTTATCACGGCGGTAATGTAAAGATGGGTCCGTGGCCTGTATACCCGGAATGGAACACCGAACCCCTTGATACAATCGCCGGACGACCGTACTGGTCCCTGGTAACAGATCCCAGCGTCAGTTACATCATGGAGGACCAGGAAATCTTTTCCGGCACCAATTCACAGCTTGTTACATCGGTGTTCGAAATTGATCCGGCAGAAGCCGGGAACAGGATAAATATCGGTTTTGCAGCTGCAACGTCAAATTACCCTGTCTACCCGCTACGGGGCTGGCTGATCGACGATGTGAAGGTTTATATACTCGACGACACTCCAAACGATCCGCCTGTGGTGGGGGAAATAGACGGAAGCGACCTGACTCCCACTTTCGACAAGGAAATGGTCCTGACACTACCTGCTGATGACCCTGACGGCGATTCGGTTTACTACCAGTGGTACTTATGGGATCTGAGTTATCCCGGAAACAGGGTCGAATCCTGTTACTATCCGGACTGCAGCAATGACTCGATCAATTTCAAAGTGCAGGAAATAATAGACGAGGCGTACGGCTACCTTGAGAACAGCAACCGGTACACGGTACTGTTCAAGATTCGGGATGCGTGGCATCCATCCGCTGTCAGAAGCGACTGGGTAGTGGGTGGCGGCCTGATTTTCAACGCTACGTGGGAAGGTGGTTCGACAGATTTCGATTACCGGCACTGGGAAGCCAGGTTCGAGGAGGGCAGCAATTCGTTCTGGTATGTCGGATGGTACACGCATCCGGAGCTTCCCGGCAGGGGACCGACGTTCACAGGCGGGGACTATGAATATGACGCCAGCAGTCATGGTGTTCTTATCTCGCCACCGATCTTCATCCCTCCCGGATTTTCCGGTGTGCAGGTCGGAGTCCAGCATTCTTACGAGTTCGAGGAGAACGAACAGATCAGCTTGTGCCAGGACGGTGGTAATATCCACATCCTTGACGGTGAAACGTACATGGATGACTTCCAGTGGAACGTACAACCGGTCGTGCTGGAACCCGGTTTCAACGGGTACGACTGCGTACTGATCAGCGACCACGAAATGGCCGGCATGGCTGCGTTCAGCGATGACGACAATGGTACTTTCATGAGATTCTCACTGCACCAGCTTGATCCATCATGGTTCAGTAATCCGTACGGGTTCAGGATAGCGTTTGCCGCAGCGACGGGATCGGCTGGAACACAGCATTCAGGATGGCTCATCGATCAGATTTACGTAATGGGTTACGAATGACGTTTTCGTGAATTTTACCTGCAACGGGTTACTAATAACTTTCCCCTAATGCTACAATTTCGCAGGAATTGCAATACATGCAAAATGCAATTCTTATTTTTTTTTAAGACGTACTAGATAATATTAAGAACGATTGCCCATCCACCGGGGGAACAGGGATGGGAGGAGGCACTTATGAATCCTACCAGTAGGATAGTCAGTTCCAGACAGGTGGGTAGAAAAGTCCTTGGCAGCGCAAATCCACTCGCCAAGGGATTCCGAGAAGGAAAGCAGGGTTGTATGGACTCTATCAGCGGAATTTTCGTTGGTATTATTCTTTTCATGTTTGCCTTCTGGCCGGCATGGTGTTCTGTCAAGGGAGTAGAAGCGGTCAGCAAGGACATTGAGGGATTAACCCTCCTGACTGCCGCGGATGCCGAAGGCCAGAGCGGACTGGTGAAGATTCAGGACGATGTCGGGGACCTGGATTTCTTCGATTTCGAGCCTGAATGCGGTAGTGAAGGTGAAATTGAAGTCTTCTGGTACAGCTGGGAGCTCAAGGAATATACGGAGCACATGGAAACCCGTACCCGCACCGAAACCCGGGTCGAGAACGGCCAGGAGGTCGAGTACGAGATCGAGGACGATGTACTGGTCGAGGACTGGGAGTTGATCGATTCCGAGGAGGAGATTGGAGATTTCTTCCATCTCGGGAATATCGAGATCAGCACGCGCAACGCAGAACGCAGGCTTCGGGACATAGAGGTTTGCGAGGACAAGGGCAGGGAGCGGTTAGGTGAAGAATGGCTGCGCGTGGAGTACCTCCCGGTCGAGAATATCGACAGGTTGCTGGTCATCGGAAACCTCAGCGATGATGAGATTGACAGCGGTGACCCGTTTATTATCACCGACCAGAACGCGGAGCAACTAGTATCCGCAATGGCGGGTGAGGAAGCCGGTGCACGGATGGGGCTTACGATCTTCGCGATCGTGTTGTTCTTCATATCGTTCAACCTGATCATCGGACCGCTGCTGTTCCTGTTGAAATACGTGCCGTTAATCGGTCCGGGATTGAGGTTCGGCATCGGTATCGGAAGCCTGATACTGGCTATCATCTGGGTTATGATCCTGAAATTCATCATTGAGTACTGGTGGGCGATTATCATAGTTATGATACTTGTCGTGGTCGCACTGATTATGGCAGCGAAGAAGAAGCAGGCTGCAGAAGGTGACTCCGATGATGAGGGTGAAGAGGTCCAGATGCTTGAATGCCTGAAGTGCGGTGAAATCAACGATCTCGACGCCAAGTTCTGCGCCAAGTGCGGAGAGCCGATGATTACCGAAGATCAGGTATAAACGACTAGATAAAGACTGAAACCTATGGAGGCATAGAGATATGTTTTGTACAAAATGCGGAACTGAAGTCGACGACGCGGCGAAGTTCTGCGACAACTGCGGACAACCGATGGACGATTCAGGTGGTTCACAGTCAGCCATGACTAAAACAGCCGCTAAAGCACCCGCACCGATTGAATACCGGATCGTGGGACAGATACTGCAGACGGTTGAGATCGATCTTCCGCAGGGAGAGCGTGTGTTTTCAGAGACAGGCGGGATGATCTGGATGGACAGCTCCATCGAGATGGAAACGTCGATCCAGAAGGGCAAGGAGAGCAAGGGAGCACTAGGCAACATCCTCGGCGCAGCGGTCCGTGCGATCCAGGGTGAGAGCATCTTCCTGAATTACTTCACGGCAGCGAACGCACCCGGGACGGTCTCATTTGCGTCGAGTTTCCCCGGGAAGCTGTTGCCGTTCAACCTCAAGGCAGGGGAGTCGATTATCGCCCAGAGGGGAAGCTTTCTTGTCGGGCAGGAGGACGTGGATCTCAAGATCGAATGGCGCGGGGCGGGAGCTGCGTTCTTCGGCGGTGAGGGATTGATCCTCCAGAGGCTTACGGGTCCGGGACTCGTATTCCTCGAGATCGACGGTGAGCTGACAGAGCGCGACCTGAAGGCGGGCCAGCAGCTACTTGTCGACACCGGGCACATAGCGTGCTTCGAGGA
The DNA here is from genome assembly GCA_030614715.1 of Planctomycetota bacterium. Lineage (GTDB taxonomy): Bacteria > JAJVIF01 > JAJVIF01 > JAPKYR01 > JAPKYR01 > JAUWTM01. The sequence goes on along the minus strand of JAUWTM010000007.1, from coordinate 14,739 downwards.
GACTGTAACTTACGACATCCAGCTCCAGAAGGGATTCAAGAACATCCTCGCAGGTGGCGAGGGTATCTTCCTTGCGAGACTGACAGGTCCCGGTAAAGCCTGGCTGCAGCACATGACCATGCCGGGCCTCGCTGGACGTCTCATACCATTTCTGCCGTTCGAGAGAAGCGGCGGGGGCAAGGGGATCAATCTGAATCTGGGTTAGCAGCGATACAATCAAATTGGAAACAAAAAAGGCAGGCTGTGAAGCCTGCCTTGGTTTATTGGATTGATATTTAACTATCGACTAATTATAAAGTTCCCAGTACCTGACGCGCTGAGCATATTCATCCAGGTCTTCATAGGGATCATAAGGGGGGTTAGGTGGATCCCAGACACAGTACATTACAGCATAAACAGATTCGTATGGTACTGATTGATCCAGCCATTCTTCGATGCGTTTTTCGTAAGGATCAATTTCATAAGCACCTGCTGGAATCGGGGGATCCCAATCACCATCGATAGTATCCTTTCCGTAATATCCGCATAAGATTTGGGGTTTGGAATAACTATCGAAATGCGCCATTGATGGACCCCGGAAATTGTAAACAGTGCCATCAAGTTCATAGACCATTGGATTCCAGTTACCAATTATCCAATCGTCATTGAACAATGAACCTGTGCAACTTGTGCCACCTAAACCATTGAACAAGTAATAAGGATCAGTGGAGCCATTTTGTACCGGATCAAGCATGTCACTCCAGGGGATTAACTTCCAGGGAGTAGTATCCCACCGCATGAAATGAGCCCACACATCTGCCTGCCGGATTAAACGACTCATAGTTTCGTTGGCAGGTGGTGGTGGACTTGCCATGTTAGTAAGGTGATCGAAATCCATCAGTCGCCAGCCGGCACCTCTAATTTCATCGCAACCTAGCAATATCGAAGGAATATTCGAGTATAGATCATCAAGATCATCAAAATAATTCATTATTCCAATTACGCGAAGATGAGTCCTGGCTTCAGACTGTGGAAAAAACCCACGACCATCTACGTAAAACTTGTGGAAAAAGTCAGCTTTAATTGTCTCACCAAGCGTGAAGCTGAAAGGATTAATAATTTCCAGTGTTTGTGTATCGTAATCAATCACGTATTCTGTCCAGTAATCAAAATAATCCAGAAGTCCAGGTTGAACTTCACGATATAAGGATACCGGGGCGTAATCATGATTAATGATTTGTGCGAGCCCGATATTTTCGACGTGAATGTCATCCAGTCGTAACTCGAAATTGTTAAGTGTGACATCAAAGCGAAGATACACCTGTTCAAAATCCTGGCTGTTAAAATAGTATGTTATTTGTTCCTGTCCCCATTCACCAAAGGTTGGCGCACATGTCTGTTCCCAGTAATTTAGAATTACATCATCGCCACCACCCACGTTGCCTTTGGCTGTGATTCTAATAGTACCTTTGCTGGTTGGGCTGATATTTAAGGTCTTATAAAACACTGAAACCTCATAACATTGCCAATTAGCTGGTTCCAGCATCACAGATTGTTCAAGGGCACCTGATACAAACTGATCTTCCGGACCAGGAACAGGATTGTAAAATTCAACACAGTCTGAATCCCCGTGGCCGTCAGTATTAATTAGTCGAACATTAGCAGGGGAGATCGTCCACCCAATGGGAACTACGGCTGGATCCAAGTCGTGATTAGCAACAACCAGGTTATCAGGAATTTGATTAATAACCAGAACATCAGAGCCGGGTGCAGTTTCTTCAACTAAAAATTCACATTCCCAGACCGGTTGCCCTTCGTTTTCGTTATCATTGATATACCATTGCTCGTGGTTTCCGCCGACGGGACCAATACCCTCGACATTATTCGTGTTATATCCCCAACCCTGGATCGAAGGTATCACCTGCATGCCGATAGTACTTGCTGTTGCCACGAAATCATCTATAAAATCACTGTGATCTTGTACATAAACGGGATCGTGGAAGAAATAATCGGATAACACAACTTTTGTATATCCGGAATCCCATGCGGTCTGCAAACTGGCTGTAATATCATCATAGGAATCGGAATCTACACAATCGACAACTGTAAAATACAATAACTCACGCGGAAACTGGACGTAGTGTGTCTTGTAAGCGGTAAGGTCAAGTAAGGGTTCCCCATCGTTTTTTTCATCCTCAACACTGATCAATACTGGATACCACTTGTCAATTGAGTACTGTACGGTTGGCACAAATCTCACCTCATAACGGCAGAAAGCACCGTCATCAAATTTAAATTCAATAGCATCAGCATGACCTTCTCCTCCGAGTACAATGCCGGGAATTAATTCCGGACATTCAATTTTCGGTGGAAAATGACTTTGGCTGAAGCCGGGATCTGTTATATCATCATAGACGTCGATTGTTAATGTAACCTCTGCTCTATCAGTCTCAAACGTGTCAGAAACTTCAATTTTCCACGGCTCCTCGCAGTTTGCCCCCGGGGGAAACCGATCGAGGTAATTCCCAACAGGATCATCGAACATTTCCGGCTCGCTATAGGGATATAAATCACGGCAGCAATCTACAGCAAACCCGAATTTTAGAACTGGATCTGTCGGCACTTGCATCTCAAAATCCTCGGATTCCGTACAACCCGGGAAAAATGCATTACGGTAATTATCAATGTGAGAGAATTCAGGCAAAGGGTGGACATCGGTTTTAAAACGGATGAACGGACAAAGCGTTACATTCGGATAATCTTCAGTTGCCGGCCAAATTGGCAGATAGCCCCATACCCCCGGCCAATAGGCCGGACCGTTACCCTCAGTGTAAGGATTGTACAGGGTTGTATATCCGTCCGGGTTTGTAACGATATTGTCGGTTTCAGGATCCAGAGCTGCCATCAGGTTGTGCGATTCAAAATACTTATGTCCCTCGAACATGACAATCCCACGCACATCAAAATACGTATTGAAGTTATCGGGAAATATATTACTTATTGAGAAAGAGATTGTGTGCGCCTCCGCCGCTGGTTCTCCATGATACATTCCAGGATAATAAATATCGACGAAATCGTCTCTACCGATTTCATGCATCGTAAAAACAGCATTGTAATGCATCATAACGCTACGATCCGGGACTATTTCTGCGATCCCGGAAACCGTGTCTACAGTTACATTGAAATATCCAGCTAAATAACGGTTTGAGCCTTCAAGTGACTGGACGGTAAAATTTCCTGTCAGTTCTGACTGGTTCTGGTCAAGTCCGGAACCATCTGGTGTAACCGGATCAGAACCTTTCGAGCACGATAGGGTCATAAACAAAACGACGAATAAAACTAATACTACGATCCTTGTGTGGTGATTCATAGCATGTCTCCTATTCTTCTCCTCCGATTGGAACTCGTAGAGGGACACTTGCAGGACGATGCCCGGGGTTCCATCGTTAAGGAGTATTTACCCAGAACACATTTAGCATTAAGAATGCGTCGGTTTATCGAACGACACCCTGTGTTTCGATCCTTTTTTCGACTGAACGTTAACGGGGAAAGGTCTCGTATCCCGCCTATACTCCTGAAATTACAATCACACAACGCGTAATACTAAGTGTAACAGTGCCGAACATAATATTTAGTATTCAGAAGAATGTCAAGTTATATTATCTTGTCCAGCACATAAAATTTAAAATATGTAAAAGATGCAAATATCGTAAAATACAGTTTGTGCTATTAATTGCTTTTTCCCGGCATTGGGCGACGTTTGCCGCGGAAGAAGTAGCCGAGGTCCTCACCAAGGGCCGCCAGTCTGAGCTGCCAGACGCGCCATATCGCCTCGAAGACGATCTTCTTCGACATTTTGCTCCCGCCCTCGGCCCTGTCGGCGAATATAATCGGGATCTCACCGACCTTGAAACCCATACGGGTCGCGCGGAAGTTGAGATCGATCTGGAATGAGTAGCCCTCGCTTTTGACTTTGTGGAGAGGCAGATGCTCGAGTACCTTGCGTCTGAAGCACTTGTAACCGGTCGTGCAGTCCCATAGTGGAATGCCGATTATGACCCGTACGTAGAGACTTGCCGCCATCGACAGTATCAGCCTCGATAACGGCCAGTTTACGATCGACAGCTTCCCAGCATAGAACCGTGAGCCGATCGCGATATCGAATTCCTTCGTGGCCTCCAGTAATCTTGGAAGGTCCTTTGGATCGTGGCTGAAGTCAGCATCCATCTCGAAGCAATGCGTGTAATTACGTTCTAGAGCCCATTTGAACGCCGCGATGTAGGCGGTCCCAAGTCCCATTTTCCCGGCACGATGAAGGCAGTGGATCCGTGGTTCGTCTACAGCTAGTTTGTTGACAATGTCACCGGTACCGTCAGGGGAGCCGTCATCGATGATCATGATCTCGGCGATCGGAAGTTCCTCAATGATCCGGCCGATGAGCTTCTCGATGTTTTCAGCCTCGTTGTAGGTTGGTACACATACCAGGGGTTTTATTACGTCTTCAGTCACGATCGACGAATTATAGCGCAAATTACGCTGTTGACGCGATAATCAGGCTGGCCGCAGCATTTTCGGATCAATCCGGGGAAAGATGTGACAGGATCGGGAATGTGCGATCGGACTGCCCGGTCGTCCGGTCCATGACCATTAACGGCTCGTTGGTACCCTGCGTCACCAGGCGCCATGCGCCCTCCAGGTATATGCTTGTTGGTGGATCGAGAGTGCCTGTGACATCAAGGTTCATTTCACGCTGGAAATTCCCCACCGAGTTCTCAAGAGACGTACTCCATCGACCGGTAACGTTCCCGTTGTAGAACCCTGTTACCCTCAGCATGTTCTGGGTACGTCCAATTTCCCTCGGGACGCTGTCGGAATCGCATTGGGGAACCCGACCCGGATAGTAAATAAGCATCCTGGGCTCATATGATGAGTTGTACGCATACTCAGCGGGTCCCCAGACCTGGCGTCCACGTGCAGGATCCCTGACAATCATCCTGCCCTCTGAATCCATCCCCCAGAAGGTGACAAGGTGGTACTCGCGCGACTGGAAGATTATCCCCGGGTGGTTGATGAGGTCGAGCTGTTCGTAAGTCGGATGTAACTCGACTGGTTCGAACCCGATGCTCTCACCGGCGCGTACAAGGCCTGGAAGCGTTGTTCCGACCGAGATCAGCGTACCGGACAGTTCAGCCCATTCACGTTCGCTTTTTATGATGTTGAAGTGACGGAAGATAGTCGCGAGGCTGGCAGGACCGCACGAGTAATCTCTCGACTGGTACACAACACCGTCCGGTACGTTGGCTGGTGGATTACCGGGGAGCAGGGTGATTGCGTATTCATGGTTGAGGATCAGCCCTGCGACGATCGCCCACAGGCCAATTGCGACGATGAGCAGGACTACCCGGCGGGGAGACGTCATGAGATGCCGCGATTTTGTACCTCGTGATCTCATACTACCTCCAGATTGGGAGCCTTCACAATAATTATACTAGATAAGTACTAATAACGGGATTCTACAGGCAGCTTTACTGGGTTTTCGGATCGTTTCCACCGGGATCAGTGGCTTCAGCGATCCTTGTTACTTCATCGAGGGTTGTCTCACCGGCATTGACAAGCGACCATGCAGCATCGAGAAGTGTCTCCATGCCCTCGCGCTTGGCTAAAATTCGGAGTTGTCGCAGCGGCAATGACTGCATGATTTTAGTCCGTATTTTGGAGCTGGTTTCGAATCCCTCGTGGATGAGAATTCGTCCTTTGTATCCCGTCCCGTTGCATTCTTTGCATCCGGCCCCGGCGTGACTGTGGACGGCATTTTCAGTTTGACCGAACAGGATCATGTCGTCATTGGTAAGCTGGTGCTCGATCCTGATCTTACAGTGAGGGCAGATCCTGTTGACTGTGTTGAGCGCGATTATTCCCATCAGGCTTGCTGCGACCAGGTGTTCCCTTGGGACCAGCTCCTGAAGGTGCTTGAGAGCTGTAAAGCTGCTCTCCGCCCTGATACCTGCAGCGACAAGGTTTCCGGTAAGGGCGTTTTCAACCGCGGTGCTGACGACATCGGGGGATAGATGCTTTATGAAAATTATGTCGGAGTTACGTCTGAAGTGGCTTCTCCACTCACGTTCTTCCGGATCATCGGCACCATCCTCAGTATCCGAGGACTGCAGAACCTGTTTAGCCTCATGAATTACTTCCTCGATTGTTACAAGTTTCCTTTTCTCCTTTTCGAGCTGTTCGAAGTCGTTACTCTCAGTAGAGATTTCGCTGTAGTACGACTGCTGAAGCGAGAAATTTGCGAGGAACGAGAAAATTGTGCCAAGGTTGATATTGGCGGGACCGCTGACGAGAATCAGTCCCCAGGGTGCGCCGAACATGCGCCTGAGGAAACCCTCCATCGGGGGAATAAGAAATCGTTCAGGCTCGAACGCGTAAAATTCCGAACTGTCTGATTCAGATGACCAACCCATCACTAATAGTATCGCACGAAATGCGGGATAGCGAAAACAGCGAGACCGTTATTACATCTGGCTTTGCTGCATAAACTGGCTGTGCGGGATGAGGAAAATGAACACCGTGAACAATGATACAATTATGACCCACACGCCAAACTGAACCCATTTTCGCGGCTCAGCGTTCTTCAGGAACGCGCGTTTGTACACCCCGAAGTTAGCCAGGAGAAGAATCGCCCACGCGACGATCATAGCCGAGCTTTTCGTGTCGGTGACATCGCCAAGCGACGTCAATCCCTGAGTCGGCCACGGCATGAATCCCACGCCGAACGTATAAGCGGTGATCGGGATGCCGATTATTATCGCGCCAACTAAAAAGCACAGGATTCCCCAGAATGCCGATTTATATGCCCTGTGGAAATAGAAACGGTTTGGCTTCGCGAACAGCTGAAATGCGTAATAAAGCGTATGGAACAGGAGCAGTAGTGCGCCCATAGTCAAAACTATGTGAGTCACGAGCAGTACTTTACCTGACGGTATCTCCCTGATTACGTTACCCTCATAGGTGGTCCAGAAAAGTTGTTTTTCCTTCGTGAATCCTGTGAAAAGCTTCTCGAACCAGTTCATGTCCTTGCGGATTTCGATGGTCCTGCCTTCACTGGTTTCAAAGGTTAAGTAATAGAACCAGCGATCACCCTTGTCAGCGAGGGGAGGGAGAATCGCGATCCACTTATTGGTTTGTTCTCCTTCGTAGAAAACCGGTTCGAGATCCAGTGGTTCTGCATCTCCGGAGAGCGTATGGCTGAGAAATGCAGTCGCGGCAACCGGATATTCCGGTCCGAACGGTATAAACCTGATTTCGAGGTAATGGTTTGTCTCCACGAATGTGTCGTCGTCCGGCACGAACACGTATCCGAGCTGGGGAGGGGACATGTCACGGTACATCTCAGGGGTGACCATTTTGCCCATACCGTAGGCGAATGACGCAAATGAAATCACAACGATGAGAATAAGTGGCCAGTTACGCAAGGTAATTCAGTACTCCTTAAATCAGGATTGAGGGAGTGTACCATTAGACGATCATGAGATGTAAATATATTTTTACTAAAACTCAGTGGATATAAATTACCAGGTGCCGCTCGAGGAGTACCTGGCAAGGTATGCATCTACACTGCCCTCCGATTCCCGCACGGACGAGCTCGTAGAGCCCTCAAATTGTACGGTATCAGCGAATGCGCCGGAGATCATAATCTGGTCCCAGATGTTGACGGAGCCACTAACTGCTGTGTCAGTGAGGTCACCACCCCACGTTCTTACCCATTGCAGGTTGTAGCCGGTGTTAAATGCTGAAAGAAATGCATCGGTTACCCCATTGCAGTTACGCCACTCGAATCCGGCATTCGGATCGAAATCTGCGCCAATTCTGAAATTGCCGAGTACATATATTGTATTGGCAAGAGCATCCCCGAATATGCAATTGCCTGAATCTGACCCGGTACTGCCCCACGTGCGTGTTCCGTAGTAGTTCCCTTCGGCATTGTACCGCGACAGGAATACATCCCGTTCACCTTCAGAGTCATGATTGTCAAATGGTGCGAATGGGTTGAAGTCGACTGTATCTTCGAACGTGCCGGTGACGTAGATATATTCGTTGTTGTTACGTTCCGCGTACACTGCATTACCCATATCGGCATCATCCCCACCGAAAGTCCACGCCCAGCCATATGAACCACCGGTGGTGTACTTGCCGATGAAAATGTCGGTTCCACCACTCGACGTGTGATTTTCAACGATCGATCCGGGATTAAAATCAGCGATGGCGTTGAAATATCCGGTCACATAAACCAGTCCATTGGCAACTGAGGCATCGGTGCATCCGTCATAATCAGACCCACCCCAGGTATTGACCCACGAAAATGTACCGCTGGGTCCCAGCTTGCTGAGGAAGCAGTCAAATTGCCCGGCAGAAGTCCGGTTCGCAGTTCCGGTCCATGGGCTGAAGTCGACAGTGCCCGAGAAGACACCGGTTACATACAGGTAAGGTGTGTCGTCACGGTCCATTCCAAGAGCAGCGTCCAGACCGGTGCTGCCCCAGGTTCCACAGAACTGGTAATCACCCGTTCCATCGAACTTACTGATGAAGGCATCGGTATCTCCGTTGGATGAATGCAGGTCGGTGCCGTCGGGATCAAAATTGACATCCGAGCCTTCAAAGTACCCGCAGACAAAGACGTTGAAATGATCGTACGCCGCGACGCCGGTCGAGATGTCGTAACCAGTTCCTCCCCATGTTTTAACCCACTGGAATTCACCATAATTATTGTATTTAACGAGGTAAATATCCATTGTGCCATTGGAGGTGCGTGACGCAACACCGTCTGTAGGATCGAAATCAACCGTGTCCATGAATGTACCAGTCACGTACACGTTCCCAAGGTAATCACACGCGAGTTCTTCTGCGGATTCACTCTGTACACCACCCCATGTTCTTACCCAGCCGTCGTTAATCTCGATCTCGATTGGTGTTGTCAGGGTGCTTGTAGCTCCCTCGTTGTCAGTAACTCTGAGCTGGACCTCATACGTGCCGTGTGTGTCGTATGCGTGTTGAACGAAGGAATCCGTGTCGTCGTATGTTCCGTCATTTTCGAAATCCCACTCGTAGAGTGTAATCGAATCGCCACCACAGTCACCGTCATATGAATCGTATGCGTAGAAGGAAATAATGTCCAACGGAACAGTGATTGTCCTGTCTACCTCAGCCACTGCAACCGGAAGCGCATTTTCGATCACGACTTCGAGCGGTGCGTCGAGTTCATCGGTAAAACCTGCATCGTTTCTGACCATGTAATTCACGTAATAAGTGCCGGGTGTGTACCATATATGCGAAGTATCGTTCGGGAAGGGACCGCCATCATCCCAGGTCCCGTCGTTGTTCCAGTCCCACCATGCATAGTCCAGGGGTGGTGCACCACCAGCAGTCGATCCGTTGTCGTAGAAATTCACGGGATCACAAATTGTATCAGGATCAGGATTGAAATCAGCAACGGCAGTTGGATAGACCGGTCCCAGCACTTCAAGCTCGTACGGTGTGTCGAGTTCCTTGAAGTCACCCTCGTCGTCCCAGACCCTTAACTGTATATAGTACGTTCCAGCGACCGCCCACTGGTGGGTTGTTTCCATGCCTGATTCATCGTAAGTGCCGTCATTATCCCAGTCCCATTCCCAGTCGACAATCTCCATACCGAGACAGTCGTTGTCAATCGAGGCTCCACCACTGAAATTTACCGGCTCGTCAGTATATATTTCGGTTGGAAATACGTCGATGACAGGTGTAGGCAGGACGTTAGTAACGCTGACAATAATCGGATCATCGAGCAGGTCTTCCTGCCCTTCGTCGTCAATTACCCTGAGCTGGATCGGGATCTCACCGACCTCGTCCATGGGTACCCCGAGGATCTGGCCTGAACCATCGGTTGATCCATCTGCACCAATGTCCCACAGCCAATCCGTGATAACGCCACCATCCGGATCGTATGAATCCGATCCGTTCAAGGTCAGCGTTGTACAAACTTCCAATGGATTCGGATCTGCGAAGGCTATAGCGATCGGCTCAAGCTCCTGCCATACGATATTGATTTCAATCGGTTCATCAAGTACGTCGGTCGAGCTTTCCTGGTCTGTTACGCGGTACTGCACGTAATAGGTCCCCTCGGCGGACCATGAGTGGGTGACATCGTCTCCTCCCTCGTCAAAGGTGCCGTCATTATCCCAGTCCCATTCGTGTGAAATTATCGTACCGCCGTCGGGATCGTAAGAACCATCGTCTGTAAAATGGATATCCATGCCTATATTCTGTGTAGTAGGATCTGCCGACGCCATCGCAACAGGTTCCGCGTCCACAAATTCAACGACCTCGAGCGTGAAGATCTGGTACGCGGTCAAATCGAGCCATTCAGGTGCTGAGTCAGCTTCAGTATCACGGACACTGATAAGGCATTCGTACTCACCGATTGGTGCCAGGTTGAAATTCGGTATGATCTTCGCAAATGTTGTGTAGCCGGCATTGTCTCCAGCCCAGCTGAACATCCCGACACCATCAAACAATTCCTCACACTCAATCAGTGGTAGTTCGTGGCTGTCCTTCCCCTGCCAGTCGTAGACATCAAGCCAGAGTAAGGTAATACCGCCCTCGTCATGGAGTCCAAGGCCGTCGGGTTCCTCGGATACCTCAATTTTCCATGGCTCCGGACAGTTTGCAGAGGACGGGAAGTCCGACATTGGATCGGTGACAGGTTTTACCAGCGGCTGTGCCCAGTTTGCATCGACCGCGTAACCGAAAATGAACGGTCCGTCGGGCATATCGATCTCGAATGTCGCGATGTTCGATTCCCCGGCGTAGAAGGCGTTACGTGTGTTCAGCGGGTCGTCTGAGTAATACATTTTATATCCGTTGAGCGTTGCTGTCGGGGGGCTGGCACCTTCGAATTTCCCTGACTGGTATCCCTGGAGGCCGCCCGGACCTGAACCTGCAGTGGACCAGTTGTAGAGAGTCGTGTAACCGTCGGCATTGACAAGTTCTCCGTCACCAGGCAGACGGTCCGGGGTTGTCAGGCCGGAATTCGTGAAGATTTTGCTGCCCGCAAACATCGCGATCCCGCGGACATCGAATCCGGTGAGATTCGGGTTGTCGAACGGGTGCATGACCTCGATATCTATGAGGAGCGTGTTGTTACCTGATTGAGTCACGCTGTCAATTCTGAAACAGTCGGTGCATGGCCCGTCCTCAAGCCATGTCAGGATGTTCCAGTGAGTGGATGTACTCCGTGAGACGATTATTTCGTATTCCATCTCTGCAGGATCGATGTAGATCTCGCTGAAAGCCCACAGGAAATGCCCCGGGTTCGCATCAACTGGTTCCTCCTGCGTCTGACTGGTAACCTGCAGGTCAGGAGATGGTTCGTTCCCGGTTAAAACAGGCGACGTAGGATTCTCCTGTCCTGAACAACCGATAAAAAGCAGGATCAGGATACCGGTCAGGATACCGAGTTTAACTGGATGGGCCATTAAATACCTCCGAAGTAACGTCAGAGAATTGAATAATATGATATGAAATAGTAACGTTCAAGTCAAACCAAATAAAAACCCCCGGAACTGCTCCGGGGGTGATGTTTCGCAATAATTCTAAAGTTGCATCAGGTACCTTCCTGCCAGCTCGACAGGTATTTGATCTGCTGCTGTGTCAATTCGTCGATCTGGACGCCCATGCTGGCGAGTTTCAAGTCGGCAACCTTGTGATCGATATCCTCCGGGACAGGATAAACCTGCGTTTCGAGTTCCTTGTAGTTGTTCTTCAGGTACTCGGTGCACAGAGCCTGGTTCGCGAATGACATGTCCATGACGCTGGCGGGATGTCCTTCAGCTGCAGCAAGGTTGACGAGACGTCCCTCGCCTGCAAGGAACAGTTTTCGGCCGTCCTTCATCGTGTACATGTCGAGGTTGTTCCTGATCCGCTTCTTCTCGACAGCCATGTCCTCAAGCGCTGTCAGTTCGAGCTCGCAATCGAAGTGCCCTGAGTTCGCGAGAATCGTACCGTCGTGCATCTTCTCCATGTGCTCGCGACGGACAACATTTATGTTACCAGTCACTGTCACGAAGATATCGCCGATTGGTGCGGCTTCCTCCATTGTCATCACTGTGATTCCGTCCATGACAGCCTGGAGAGCTTTCACGGGGTTGATCTCAGTGACAATGACATGCGCTCCCTGGCCGACTGCACGCATTGCGAGTCCTCGTCCGCACCAGCCGTAGCCTGCGATTACGAATTTCTTGCCAGCGAGTAACACATTGGTCGCGCGAATGATACCGTCGCACGTCGACTGGCCGGTACCGTAGCGATTATCGAACAGGTGCTTTGTCAGTGCATCGTTGACAGCGATGATAGGCACAGGCAGTACTCCATCCTCAGCCATCGCACGGAGGCGGACCACGCCGGTGGTCGTCTCCTCGGTACCGCCAATGACACCCGACAGTTTCTCGGTCCGCTCCTGGATCAACGTAGTGACGAGATCGCAGCCGTCGTCCATCGTGATGTGCGGACCCGCATCGATACAGGAATTAATATGCTTGTAGTAGAGGTCACGGTCGGCACCGTGAATCGCGTGCGTGTCTATATTGAAATGCTTAACCAGCGCTGCAGCGGTGTCATCCTGGGTTGAAAGCGGATTCGATGCGCAAAGGTGGACCTTTGCCCCCCCGGCTTCTAGCGTCCGCATCAGGTTGGCCGTTTCAGTCGTGACGTGCAGGCATGGTGCAAGAACCAGTCCTTCAAGTGGTCTCTCCTTCTCAAACCGATCGTATATGCTTCTCAGAACCGGCATCTCGGTCCACGCATACTCGATCCTGTTCAGTCCCTGGTCGGCTAACTCCGGATTTGCTATATCTGGCATTGGTTTCTCCTAACTCGATCACATGAAAACATACGCCGATCTGTATCTCGGCGAAAACAGGGTGGAATTCTACATTAACCGTGACTGAAAGGCTAGGTGTAGGAGCCTGATGACTCCCAGAAGGAAGGTCCCGCTTCCGCACTGGCAGTATCGATTATCAATTGCAGGCCCGGCATTCCGTCAATTCCGCCGCTTCGTGAGTGATCCCCTCTAATATCACTTAATCCTGATTAAGTGTACTGCAGCATTATACATGAATATCCATCTAAAGTCTAGTGTACGGGGATATTAATCCTGATTTCCCTGCCACGGCCCTCGATAAGGGCCTTGCGGACCTGTGCCTTAAACTCTTCATCACCCGGATTACCGAGCGCGTAATTGACGGCTTTGTACAACTCGGCCGACGTAAGCAGGCCAAGGTTGTGAAGTCGTGCTATTTTCTCAACTGACTTCGAGAACTGATCCTCACGATCTTTGGGATGCTTTAGACGGTACGCGTTACCGATCAGCACAGGAGAGATCTCCTCATCGCGCTCGGAGATCTCCTCGGCTGACTGCTTGAAAAGGTCGGTAAGAGGTTTTTTATCGATTGGTGTATTGTCCGTTCCCTCCACGTTAACGAGAAGGTATCCCTCAGGGGCCTGGAAGAAACCATCAACCCTGTTATCAGCGGACCTTGAAGCAACAGCTTTGAAACCGAATGTCTCGAGTGTTTTCCCGACGATATCCCTGAGACCTGCATCCTTGTCGTAAAGAAGCTTGCGCCAGGCCTTGTTATGACCGAGTTGTCCCCTGAGCACCTGGATCTCGTCCTTGATCTTATCGATTTCCTGTTCCTTCTCCCTGATAGCCTTGTGGGTTTCCGATTCACCGGGTAAGGCCATCTGCTCGATCCAGTCAGGTGCAGTGACATCTTCAATACCCACACCCTGGAGTTTTTCTACCGAGTTCAGGACAGCCGCAAGGAATCGATTTATGAATTTTATGTCCTCTGGAGTATTAACCGAGGAAAGTAGGACGTCCTCGATCTGGTTCTTGAATTTGGGGAGGAAAATTATGTGCCCGTTACCGATACTGGCAATCAATCCTGCGGCACCGCCTGCATTGGTGGTCATGAGGATCGGGTATCCCGTCTGCATGCCGAATACTGCGTTGCAGTCGAAATCGTAGATTAGTCCTTTGAGCGCTTCATCGACCGGATTTCCCTTGACCAGGCTGATTGAACAACCAGACGATTCAATTATCGGTCCCGGATCGAACAGACGCTTCGGCAGCCAGTCCAGCGAGGAGATTTTTATCCTGTTGCTGTCAGTGTACTCCTTGACGGGCGTAGTTATGCAGACGATTGACGCGCCTCTCTCAGCCAGTATACGGATATCCTCGTTACGCGACCGTATCATATCCCAGTATTTCTTAGTGCGTATCGCGGGAAGCACCGGCTTGTTCAGTTTTGCGTCATGAGTCAGCCAGCCCTTGAAGGCGTCCCGCCAGTCGATAATTACGAGATCATAATCGCGTAATGGGGTATCCCCATAGAGTGTTATTCTGGGAATGCCTTCGAGGTGAAAGCATGTGTCGACCAAACAGGTTTTAGGAACCACGTATATCCTCCCAACAAAACCAATCTGAAAGCACGATTTATAAAATCGGTGCGATTTCCGAGTACAGGCGGATACGAAAGGAGATTGCTATTGTTTCCGAACAGCAGTCAGGTTAAGGATTCCCACATTTGCGGTCTTCCTCGCTCCCATATCTGCAGTAGAGCATTCGTCAGCTACTTTCTCGACCCTGATCTGCTCGAATCCGGCGCTGCGGAAGAAACTCCTGAGTTCCTTGGGATCGAAACCAAGCCATACGTCTGCCAT
>JAUWTM010000022.1 GCA_030614715.1 Planctomycetota bacterium | reverse complement strand
GATTTTTCCCTTCACATGGGGACATAGTTTCATATACTACCAGTATGGACGCCAACAAGGAGCATAATGCAATGACCGATACAGGAACGACAGGTACCCGGCTCGATCCGATCAGGGCACAGGCGATAGCTGAGAAGCTGTACCTGGAAGGATTAAATATCAGTGCTGAAGATGCGATCGAGCTTTTAGATAAACACGTGGCCCACAACTACGGGCTGCTTACAAGGGACCCGATAGTCCGTGCGGAGGGACCATGGCTCTACACTCGCACCGGACGTAAAATTTTCGATGGCGTGGCAGCGTATTCCGCAGCAAATCTCGGGCATAACCACCCGCTTGTCAGGGAAATGCTCATGCATTTCCTGGCGCATGAATCACCCACGGTGCTAGGACGGTTTCTCCCCGACCCTTTCCTGGGTCTACTGGGAAAAAAAATTACAGAGATGACCGGTTACGACAGCTTCCTCCCGGCAAACGGCGGGGTCGAGGCACCCGAGGCTGCAATCAAGCTGGTGAGGCGCTGGGGACATCGCGTTAAAAAGGTGAAGGGCACACCCGAGATCATATATTTCGACGGCTGTTTTCACGGCCGCACGCTGACGGTCACGCAGGTACTGGAGGATGAAGTCGCGCTGGACGGGTACGGACCTTTTGTGGAGGGCTTTGTAAAAGCTGAATTCGGCGATATCGAATCGCTGAAACGCACAATCAACGAGAACACAATCGCCATAATGATCGAACCTGTACAGGGCGAAGGCGGCATCAACATCCCGCCCGACGATTACCTTCCCGCGCTTCACAAACTGGCCAAAGAGAACAATGTTCTCGTGATATACGACGAAGTCCAGACAGGATGGGGTCGGACCGGGAAGCTGTTCGCGTGGGAGCACTACGGACGAGAGTGCAGGCCGGATATCCTCTGCGTTGGGAAATCGCTCTCGGCAGGTTACGCACCAGTTGCGGGAATCCTTGCCGATAACGAGCTGATGCAGTTGTTCGATCCCGGGTCGCACGGCAGCACATTCGGCGGATGCCCGATCTCATCGGCGATAGCACTCGCGGCGCTGACAGCCATAGAAATCGAGGACCTTCCGTCACAGGCCTCAGAAAAAGGGAAATACGTGATGGAAAAGCTGGTGGCGATCGCTGCAAAAAGCAAATATGTCGCTGAAATCCGCGGGAAGGGCATGATGATAGGCATTGAGTTGAAGCAGGATGGTCCGAACGGACACGATCTAGCCGAGAAGCTTTACGACGAAGGCATGATAATGAAAGATACACATGGATGGGTGCTTAGGTTCACGCCACCGATCGTGGCTACAATCGAGGACCTCGATTGTGCTCTCGGCATGATTGAAAAAGTGTTCACAGAATAAGCCCTGCAGGCACAATCTTAATTGATAGATATTATCCAGCCTTAATCCCGGGGCTGGATTTTTTTTAATTGTATTAGAGTGGATCAGGTCGCAGCAATTCATTAATGCGGCGTAGTTAACCCTGATTAATAATGATGCTCAACGTGAAGGTGAAATTATTATGGGTGATTATGTGCCCATGCCGCTCATTGGGCGGACTGGGTACAATTGCCGGGAAATGGTCAAGAAGAACGACATAGCTGAAAACCCCGAGGTCCTGGAAATTATCGTAGGGCTGCTCGAGCAGTGCTCCGAGAAGGAGCAGAGAATCAGGCAGCTCGAAACACGTGTAAAGGTGCTTGAATCCGCGAAGAACCGCGGGGATAACAGTCCGAGAGCCAGAAGGGAACGACTGCTTCGTGAAGACAGCCCAGACAAAGAAACACCGCAGGGAATCCTGATCGTGGAACACAGCGATATCATGAAGGTACTCCTGCGCGGATTCCTCGTGGCACATCGGCTCGAGGTCGTGGGTACGGTCAGCGATGCCGAGCAGGCACTGAGGGCGTTCACCAAGTGCAAGCCGGTAATTGTGACAGTAGAGGTTGACATGCCGGGAATGAACGGCTTCGAACTGACCATGGAGATCAAGGACAGGTATCCTGAAATAAAGGTGATCCTGTTCAGCATGGAAGGCGGACGTGAGCTGGTTCGAAAGGCCCAGCAATGCGGAGCAGATGAGTTTTTCACCAAACCGATCAACTCCAAGCATCTTCTGAAAGTAATCAAGGAGTACGTTGTCTACGGATACCGTCAGGTGGAAATCGATCAGTTTGGAAATGCAGTGCTTGATATGTCAAGGCTCCTGGAATAGGGGCAGCGGTTGCTGATAATCTCATCAGGCAGTACGCGGCAAGGATAGAATGCAATGAAAAAAATACTGGCAAATCTTGAGGGTGAAGAATACATCGAGATAATCGAGAAACTCCTTGACCTGTGCTCCGTGAGAGAGAAGCGGATCAGTTCCCTCGAATCGAACCTTGCAGCAGTAGAATCACAGTTAATTGAAAAAGATATCACGAAGAATAAGAAAAAAAGCACCCCGAAAAAAATCCATGCAAGCCCCGATCCCATGAAGAGCATCATTATCGCTGAGGACTGCGAGATCGTGCAGCACATGCTCCAGAAGATTCTCACCAGGCATGGGATCAACATACTGGGTGTAGCGGATAATGGATTGGACGCGGTGGAACTCTTCAAACGTCACAGGCCCGGACTCACCCTGATGGACCTATACATGCCGATCATGGATGGAATTGAAGCCACGAAGAGAATTCTGGACCATGACAGCGACGCCAAGGTGCTGATTCTGACCGCGGATAATGAGAAGGGAACTGTAGTAAAAGCTCTGCAGGCCGGTGCAAGCGAGTACATAACGAAACCTGTCGATGCAAGGACCCTTTTGAGGGTTATCAAGTATTATCTGCATAAACCGGAAGAAGCCGTTCATAACCGCAGCACTGAATTCATTGTCTGAACCATCAGAATTCCAATTTGCTCCAGCAGCATCACTCTGCTAAAATCCCCTTATCATCCAAGGAGGAACCTGACAATGTTCCATATCCGCATATTGGTGGCAATTATTCTTGTGATCCTGGTTTCGGCCAACTGTGGTTGCCTGAGGAAAAGCATTACCGATGACATGATCCAGGCAGCAGTCCAGATATTCATCGATGCACCCGAGGTTGAATATACGGAAACACAGGCAATGGAAATAAGACCGGTCGAAGGCGTGCCATCCAACCTTTTCTATGAACATTATTTAACCGCACAGGAAAGAGCGACAATTGAAGATATCCAGATTTACAGGAACATCCTGAAGATCCAGATGGTCGAGGGCTCTGACCAGGGACTCGTGGACAAGCTTGGCAGGAAGACAACACGAGCGTTCGCGCACGCATGCCGCGATGCAAGCTACCTTGAAACACAGTACCTTACCGAGATACGGATCTTTGCAACAGTCAACGATGAAAGGGACAATTTCTTAATCGCGGATATCGCATTCGCCAACCGGAACGATAGAATATCGGTCGAAGAGTACAACCCAAGCCGGTCGCGCAACTAAACGTGATCATATCTGAGATCAATTGATCCGCCTGTCAGGCGGATTTTTTTATAACTGGGAGAAGGTCAGCATCGTGTTGAACGCGATGTACTCGAGGTTACCGACAATGCTGCACTGGGTCTGGGGAAGGTTACCGAACATTCCCCATGGATAGGGAATAGCGATGATGCCCACTATCGCGCCCCAGTATACGGCGTTACGGTAAATCGGGTGCATCCAGGTTTTATCTATCACCTGCAGCAGGTAGTGGCTGAAGAAAATGAGAACCGGTGTTGCCGCGATGGCGTAACGGAAACCGTAGCTTGTGCCTCCGAAATTCGGTGACGCGAAAAACAGCACCCATCCCCATCCCGCGATAACAGCCAGGATTGTCAGAACGGCGTCCAGTCGCAGCTTTAATCCCTTCCTGAACGCGATCATGAACGCTGCGACAAGCCCGAGGAGAATCGCGGGAGTGTAAAGGAATACTCCCCTGATTCCGAACAGCGCGATACCTGCGTATTTCCACCTGGCCCAGTAAAGCGCTCCAGCTTCCTCAGGTGACAGGACCTCGCCGAAATACCCCGGTGGGACGGCTATGTAAACGTCCGATTGTATGTAAGTCGGCATCCAGTTGCCGGTAATCCTCGAGTTAAGGAAAAGATGCGCAGCAACCGGGATCATCACTCCAAGGAAATACAGGAAGGTTGTCGGGTAACGCCTGATCGCAAGTGCTGCACCGATCAGCAAACCGATGGCAAGGGGTGTGATCATCAGGATCGCGACGCCCCGTGTTCCGATCCCCAGTGCAAGCGAAGCCACTGCAGCGACCATGAGAACCACCGAGACTGCCATGAATCCCCGCTGGTGTGCCGTGACAGGCCAGAAATCAGCTCTCGGGATGTCATGAACGGCAAGCAGAATGAACAGGAACGCGACAAAGGGCAGTGCACCGGTAAAATCGTTCACTCCCGCGAATCCGACTGCAATTCCCGCGAAAAGTGCCTCCCACCACCTGACCTGACCGCCGAGACGGTATTTCACCACGTAGTAGAAGGCGATGAAAATCCCGGCTCCCGCTACAGTATGGTTGTTCAGTACGCTTGAATACGCAGGATACAGGCTGCCGATGGCCAGTGCCCAGAACAGGAGCCACCTCGTTCCCTTTGAAAGGTCCACGAGGTGTAGGGCCCTGTAGAAATAGACCAGCAGCAGGGCGAACGCAAGCACGACCGTTGTCAGGGTCACCCAGGGATAAATGATGTCCTCATTTCTAATATAGGTGATCTCGTGACCCGTGACGGCTTTGACGCCGGCGCGAAGGACCATGTAGCTTGCCGCACCGACTGTGCTCAGCATCGGGGGCTTGGTTGAGTAAAAATGTTCGCGCAGGAGGACCTTGTCGCCGGTAAACCATCCCCATTTTGAGTAGTCGATAGCCATCGTTCCGCGCTCGGTAATGCTCTCGACAGTCGCGATACGGGCCTGGTCGTTCCATGATGCAGCACCTGACTTGGTGACAATGAAATGTCCGGGACCGAGAGGGGATGGGATCAGGTACACCGCGATCGTGAGGATGAAAATCCACCAGAGCGTTCGCCTTAAACCGGGAGGTTCGGGAGGAAGCCCGGTGCTGGCTGATAAGTCACCATTCGCAGGTTTATTTTTATTTCCAGTCGCCATTTCGCTGATTTCGCGATGTTAACAGATTTCTAAGCCGAAAACTTATCGATGATATCAGTGCAGTATCTATCTGCGTCCTGCATGATTTTTTCGAACTCGAACTTCCCCTGCACGAATTCCCGTCCGGCATTCCCGAGCCTGGTCCTGAACTGGATATCGTGTGAAAGTTTAACGATATGATCCCTGAGGAGGTCGATGTCACCCGGTGCGATGTACAGCCCGGTCTCACCCTCGAGTGCAACCTCGCTCATGCCCCATCTCTTTGTGAGAACGACCGGTTTTCGCATTGCGGACGCCTCAAGTGCCGCAACGCCGAGTTCCTCGTAACGGCTGGGCATTGTGAAGATGTCGACTGCCGCAAGTGCCCTCGGCATTTCCTCGTACGGAATCCGTCCCGGAAATACGATCCTGTTGTCGATCTCGAGTGAATTCGCCTTCTCCACGAGCTGATCCTTCATCTCACCCGTACCGGCCATGATCAGCCTGATTCCGGGAACCTTCCTCGCTGCCATCGCCAGTGAATCAATGAGGAAATCCGGACCGTACTTGGGTTTCAGCGCTTTGAAGAATCCGACCGTGATAGCCCTGTCGCCCAGCGGAGCACCGTCAGGCCACGGAAATTTCATCGGGACGTCCACCTTGTCGGGGTCGAACACCGATGTGTCGACACCGTAGTGGAACAGGTCCGGGACAGGCCTTGACGGCACCAGTTCATGAATGGCGTCCTGCAGAAATTTGCTCGTAGCTGTGAGGTAATCGGCTTTCTCCAACGCTTCCACGATAAGAAGTTTCTGGATGGCACCCTTCACACCGGGATTTTTCGGGAAGATCGTGATGTCGCTGCCCCACGGGCTCAAAATCGTCGGTTTATAAGCCGATCTCGCGCCGTACGATCCTGCACCGTACGCCCAGAGCACGTGGAGGAGCTTCGGCTTCAGTTCATGGACGCGTTTCTTTATCTTACCGAACAGGGTCCACGATCCGATCGATGCAATTTTGAACGGGGGAATGAATGGTTTGAGTATCTCGACCCCCGGAAGCATATCTTTCGGGGCCGGTGCCTGGTACGGCAGCAGCGCGATCTCACCCGGATACTTTTTACCGAACCACCCTACCCACTTCCACGTGTGGGAATTGTCACCCGGTGCTATGAAGAGAATTCGTGTCATTGGTCAGCCTTTGCTCAACAGCTCCTTGAAAATTACATCCAGTTCAGCGGCACGAGCCTTGCGGGTCAGCGTTCTCAGGGCGTTCGGGTCCGGTTCAAAAAGAGGGTCGTTACGCTCCCAGCCTGAGACTGCGTCCTTTAATGCGTTAACAATACCATCTGTATCCCCCGGTTTGACAATGTTGACCTGCGGATAATCGGAAAGCAGATCGGACAGATCACCGTCAGGGCAGATCGCCAGAACCGGCGTTCCACTCGCGAGATATTCATAGGTCCTGCTCGGTATGTGCCCCTCGCAGTTACCAACTTCCGCAAGCGGAAGCACAAGGAGATCGGATGCCCAGAGGTCACGTATGTTTTCTGAATGAGGCACGAAGCCCCTCGATGCGCAGCGGTCATTAAGCCCAGACTCAAGCAGTCTTTGATTCAGTTTGTAGTTTGGAAGACCCTGAAATTTCACAAATATTTTACCGTAGTACCCGGGCTCAGTTGTCCTGAGTTTTTCGAGGCCCTTGAGGAATTCATCCATGTTATACCGACCGAACACGGTGCCCGACGCGGCAATCTCGCAGGTCTCGTTGTGCCATTCGGCCCGGACTGGAAGGTCCCTGAAGTCCTCTCCGTCGAAACCATTGGGTACGCACTTCACTTTCACAGCATGGTCAGGATATTTTTCCTTCAACAGGCGCGCAAAGGTCGGTGTAACCATCACTACCTTGTCAGCGAGGTTCATAAGGTCGGATTCGGTGTCGTTAGCAACCCGTCTGTGATGCGCGTTTGCGATCGACAGGTACGGTGCGAGTGTCCACGGGTCCCGGAACTCAGCAAGCCAGGGAATGTCGATCTTTTTATCACGTTTCAGCCAGAGACCGCCCATGAGAATCGAGAACGGTGGTCCGGTAGTGTAGAGAACGTCGAAATTTGTCTCTTTAAGCAGCTTTTTCGCGCGATTATCAGCTTTTTCGACCCAGAAGACCCGTTCGTCCGGGGTGATCAGGTTCTCAGGTATCCAGTCGAGTTTAAGCCGTCCGAGAATCCTCCGGAACGTGCTTCCCTCCCAGACCACTGGAATTCTGATGACCTTCACACTCTCAGGGATCTGCTTTTCGAGTTCCGGGTCAGTAGGATAATGTGCCGGTGTTGTCGCGGTGATTACGGTGATATCCCAGCCCAGACGTGAGAGGTATTTCACCATTGCCAGTGGACGGAAGGTCCCGCCACCAACGGTCGGAGGCATGAAGTAGCTTACGAAGAGGATTTTTCCGACCGACGGACGAGAGCTTACTGGTCGGCGCTTACGTTTCCCCGGCATTACGCGTCCCCCCCGTCGGTATTTTTCTTCGAGAGATTGCGCAGCGAGATAACAACCCACGCCCAGATAGTTTCAAAGTCGACCTTTTTGGGTATGAAGAGGTCTCTTGATTTTTCACCGGACTCCTTCACGTACAGGTACAGGAACAGGATGAAGCTCAGTGTGTAGGCGATACTCGACGCGATCGCTGCGCCGTTCATTCCACCAATATAGAGGCTGCCGATCGTCCAGTCGCTCGGGATCAGGACGAGGTTGATCCAGACGTTGTTGAACAGCGCGAATATGGACACCCACATCGAGATGTAAGGCTTGCCCCGGCTGAAAAAGTCGGCGGCGAAGACCTTGGCGAACGACATTGAGAAGATACCGGGAATCAGGAGCATCATTGGAATGTAAGCCATGGTAAAGTCCCAAGTCTTGTCAGGTCTGTTGTACAGGATGTCGAGTGCGGGTTTACCAATAAGGACAAGAATAGCAATCGCGAGGATTACGAGTATGGTAACAATCCTCAGGCTTGGCGGGACGAGTTTCTTTCTTTCCGATTCACCCTTCTGAGTTATCTTCGGGATCAATGCTGTCTGAATGGAAGCCGGTATGATCCAGATGTTCACCATGACATTGGCAGCGGTTGAATAAAGTCCGACCTGCTGAGTCCTTATGTTCTCTGCAACAAGAAGGAAAATGAGCCACCTATCGATGTTCAACAGCAGATACTGGGCGAAATTCGCACCCCAGCTGAACCGGGCAAACATCCAGCTTTCCTTAACCAACGGTTTATCGAGTTTTCCACCAGCTGGTTTATGGAAACGGCTTAAAATTACAAAAGTGAAGATCAGAAGCACCGTGTGGATAAGAAGGTACCCGTAAACCGCACCCTGCACGTACCAGTTAAGGATGATTACGAAAAAGCCCATGAACAGGATGCCCGAAACGATTCGCAGGATCTCGTGCCAGTTGCGGACCCATATACGATTTTCACCGTAGAGAATACATTCGAGAAAGAGGTCGAGGAGAATTATCGGAATTACAAGCAGTGCGAGGAATCCGACCCACATCGGGATCTCTGTAAACAGTCCCCGATTAACTTTTAAGAACAGGAATCCGGCACCGAGTATGATAGCGATGATCGAGAAAATCCCTGCCAGCCTGTAGGAGTTACCGATAATGTTTGGGATTTTCTCAGGTTTTTTGCCGCTGAAATAGGTGTTGGACTCGTTAAATCCGAAGGTTCCAAAGCTGCTCAACACGTTCGGACCGAGTTGGATAAGCTCGAATAGACCCTTACCTTCCGGACCGAGTGTACGGTTGATAACGACGGAGTAAATTATCTTCCCGATAATATAGAAGATTCGCGTAAAAAGTGTATAGAGGGAGTCCTTAATCACAGTCGAACCTGTAATTATACAGTATACAGTTCGGAGATTGCTCTCATGGTGTCTGGGGATGGAGCGTTACAGCGATTTACCCGCAGTACGCTCCATTAATTCGCGTTCCTCGCGAAGCTTGGTCAGGCTGTCGGGATTGATAAATTCACGCTCGGTGACAATGCGTTTCTCGTCGAAAAGGACGGTAATTTCCTTATGAGCTGCAGGTACGGTATGTGAACGTGCTCCGTACACGACCTTCATGGGGGATTCAAGCATCTTGGTGGACACGAATGAGAATTTATACCTGTCATTGGGATCATCCCACGCGCCGTCCATACCGTGGAACCTTATCACAAGAGTGTCGCACGATTCGCAACCGATAATCTGCGCATCGACCCAACCGCCCACCTCGATGTCACCACCATAGATGCGTCCCTCTTTCTTCATTATCTCAACATCCCTGTGAGCCCTGATTGTCGAGCCCATCGAGGCGATCTTAATAAATACGCTGCCGCCCGCTTCAATGGTCGCATGCTGAATGAAGCCCACGCTGACGTCACCACCGGCTTTAATTACAGCTTCGCCGGATGAAACAACGCCACCGTTGATAATCACGTTGCCTGCAGCCTCGATGGTTGCGTCCTCGACAGCACCCTTAATGTGGATATCGCCGCCTGAGGTCACCGAGAATCCGGCTCTCACATCACCGTTAACCAGAACGTCCGCATTGTAATCGATATTTCCAGTTGAATAATCGACGTTCTTTTTAACAGTATAAACCGGGTGAACGTCGATAGCGTTGTTCCTGCCCTTGTGGATGAACCCACCGGATGATGCGGTCAACTCAGTTTTCGCCTCGTTTACAACAGTATTCGCACCCTTGTTAAGTGATTGATCCTTTCCGGGTTTCTGCCGATGGATTTTTCCGTACACATCTTTGCCCGGAGTTCCCGGAGTCGGGGGAATCCTGGTCTGCAGGACTTCACCCTCCTCGACCGGTGAGATGAGGTTGAGGTGCTTGAAATCAACCTGACCGTCCTCGTCAACCTCGGGGATCAGGTCTTCCTTGATCACCTTCATCGTTTCGACAACCGCGTCTTCACCGTCGAGAGACGGATGGCCCTCCGCAATCAGGATGTGCGCTTCCCGCGGCCACTTCGTGATAAAAGTCTCCATGTTTTCATCGATAATGCCAAACACTATACCCGCTTTTTTAAGGCCGATCCTGACGTGTTCTTCAGTGATCGTCCCGACCATGTCCTCAACCTGCAAGTGAGCCTGGAGACCGTCAGCTGAAACCTCGACCTTGAAAGGCAGGGCATCAGGGTCGATCACAACTTTTTCTTCAACAGGAGGTGCTTCCGTTTCAACGGACTGCTGAGCCAGCTGCATACCGCCGATCTTAACCGGCTCCTTGGGGACTGCATTATGAATTATTTCCTCTACATTGGGGAAAATGACATCCTGAAGCTTCCGGTTCTCGACCTCAATCTTGAAGGAGGTAATTAAATCCTCATCAAGCTCTTCGGGCGGGACGTATGCGACGAACATGATGTCCGTGCCCTCGTGAAAAATCTGGTATTTCCTTTTTTTGTCAGCCATTCAAAGGTTGATTAAATCTAATTAGAATCAACAATATACCCGGCCCTGCATAGTTAGTCCATCATTAATATTTTTTACAGATTGCATGTATTCAGTTATGTTATTGCTCTTCATCCATCTCCGTTGCTTCACGGAGACGTCGCAACTGCTTGATTTCCTTCGCACCGACAAATTTATTTTCGAGCGAGATATTACTGTCCTTTATCGAAATAGTAAGCGGCGGATCTATTCCAAAGATCTCGGTTGCTATCGAACCAAAGACAACACGTACCGGGGCTTTGATCGATCGGGTTGACAGGAAATTGTAGACAAACCTGTCATCCGGATTCTCCCACTGCCCTTTCCGTCCCTTGAACATAATTTTCAGGGTTGGACAATTTTCCGATCCGACTTCCTGCGTCACGACCCATCCCCCGACGGTTATATCACAGCCGATTATCCTTCCATCGCGACGTGCCACTTCCATGTCGCGCCCGGCATGTATCGTTGCGCCTATAGCCTCGATTTTCACGTAGACGCTTCCACCGGCTTCAATTGTGCCGTTCTGAATAAATCCGACACTAACGTCGCCTTCGGCCTTTATATGAGCATCGCCAGACGAGACGATACCTCCGTTAATGACGATACTACCGCCAGCATGAATCGTAGCGTCCTCCACCGCTCCGATTATTCGCACATCCCCGCCCGCCTCGATTTCGAATCCACCACGCACATCACCCCTGACCAGCACGTCTGACTTGTATTTTATGTTACCGATGGAGTAATCGACGTCACCGTTAACGGTGTAGACCGGCCTGACGTTCAACTCACCCCTGTTACCCCTGTGTAGGAATCCCTCAAGCTGTGCAACAAGTCTCGTTCCCTCGTTAGTTTCCTCGGTATTCTGGCCTTTCTGTAATTTAAGGTCCTTACCCGGAGTCGCTGGAATTTCCTTACCGAATACAGTGATACCGGCTGTCCCCGGAGTCGGAGGTGTTCGTATCTGTAGAATTTCACTGACTGAGATCGGGGAGATCAGGTTAAGCTCCTTGAAGTCAACCAACCCGTCCTCTGTTACCTCGGGGATGAGGTCATCCTTGAAGTCCTTGACCATCACCAACTCGGCATCCTCGCCATCGACCGGTTGTTCGCCCTTTGCTATGATCGAGTTGAAGACCTTCGGCCATTCCCTGATTACCCTCTCTATGTTCTCCTCGATCAGGCCGGTTTTTATACCGTTGAATTCGAGTGCTGCATCGATATGTTCCCGCGTGATGGAATCAGTCGGTTGATCTATTTCAAGTACCGCCGCCATGCCGTCAGGGTTAACTTTAATACTGAAAGGAAGGTTCTCGGGATCGATCTCCTCGACCGGCTCTTCCTCTGCTTCTTCCTCTGCCTCCCTTTGGGTGATCGCGTCAATACCACCGATTTTAACTACGTCACCCTGATTCGCCTTCAGTATGAGGTCCTCAACATGGGGGAAGATAATCCTGTCCAGCCCACGGGTTTTGACCTCCTCCTTGAACGCCTGAATAATGGCTCCATCAAGCTCTTCAGGGGGGACGTTGCTGACGAACATGACATCGGTCCCTTCCTGGAATATGTAATATTTCTTGCTGGTATCCACCATGGGCTTTCAACTATTAATATCCTTAATAGCACGGGAAATTACATTGAGTTATAACATTAACAAAGGTGAATACTATGATTGGACGAGGTCAAGGTAGATCTTTTTCATACGGGCGGCATTTTCCTGCCAGTCGTAGTGCTCAGCAACATATTTCCGTCCGGCTTTACCCATCTCGACACGTACTAACGGCTCCTCGAGCAGGTCACTGATCGAGTTAGTGATTGCCACGGGATCATTCGGCTTTACAAGTATCCCCGTAACGCCGTCGTCCACGGCTTCCGGCACGCCTCCGACAGCGGTCGCGACA
The DNA here is from genome assembly GCA_030614715.1 of Planctomycetota bacterium. Taxonomy (GTDB): domain Bacteria; phylum JAJVIF01; class JAJVIF01; order JAPKYR01; family JAPKYR01; genus JAUWTM01. The sequence continues at coordinate 21,905 of JAUWTM010000022.1, read as the reverse complement.
ACCGGAATTTCCATTGCCTCCGCTTCAACCGCAGCGACCCCGAAGGTCTCCGATTCCCATCTCGAGGGCATGCAGAAGATGTCGAGGCTGGCCATGAACGCCGGGACCTCCTCGTGTGGAATTCTACCCACGAAATCAATGATGCGGTGGACGCCAAGGTCGCGAGCCAGCTTCCTCAACTCGTCCTCATCGTCACCCACGCCCGCGAGGATGGTCCTGATGTTGTGACCGCGGTCGCGAATCAGCCTTGTCGCCTCGATCAGGGTATCCGGACCGTACTTTGTCCGGAGGTGCTTGAGGAAACCGATCCTGTACGGCTGGTCGTCGGGATTTTTCCGGGGGAATTTTTCCGGATCAAAAACATCAAGGTCGACGCCGAATGGAATTACGTGGATTTCCTTTCCCCCGGGAGAGTATTTACGTGTTGCGTCCGCAAGAAAATGAGTCGTGGCGGTGAGTACAGCGGCCTGTTTGAGGACGTACTTCTTCCAGTACACCTCGTTCCTGGGCTCCCGCTCATCCGAATCCGTGATGATGTCCTTTCCCCACGTGCTGACAACAAGCTTGTGCACGCCTTTAAACACCATGTTGAAGCGGTAGCGGTATATAAAATGTACGTGGACAATGTCAGCCCAGTTGATCATGGATTTGACATGCATGTAGTCTGTCAATGTGTGCAGCTGTTTAAGGGGTGGGATGGTCATCAGTCCCTGCGGTACCGGTGAATGGACGTAGACCTCGACACCAGGGATATCCCACTCGCGGTAGCTGATTACCTTCACTTCGCAGCCGAGATCCCTGAAATACCCGACCCATCTATGGGTATGAGTGTTCCAGGCATCAGCTACATAGGTAAGCCTCAGCGGACGTCCATCGATTGTCAGTTTCTCATCGTTCATTGTGCACAAATTCTAATTGTGTCCCCTGCGCCTTCCGGAAAATAACTCCCGTACGAAACCCGGTACCCGCTGCCAGTCCCTTAAATCCTCTCCGGTCGGGATCAGCACCCTTGCCGGGGACAGGTCTCCTTCCCTGCAGAACGACGGCAGCAGCATCGCGGCATTCACCAGGGCTCCAACGACTACCGCAACCGATGCAACCAGTACTTCCCTGCCGGATTCATAATAACTGAATCCCAGTGCGGCTAGTATTAGAGCTGTCACAACGCCAATGATGCCTGCCCGTGCGACCATCAGCGGCCTGGACCTGGCGAGCAGGTGGGTCGACCAGACACCCGTAACAGACATCGCAACGCCTGCGGGAGCCATTATCATGAACGCCCCGACAACAGCAAGATATCTTTTACCGAGCAGTATCTCAACTATCGGGTGCATTAAAAGCACGAGAATTATAAAAATTGCGAGCGACACCAGTAGCGTATGTCTTGATGCCTTCGCCGCAAGCTCTCCCGCCTGCGCATCGGATGCACCGGTGATTTTCGGGAGCAGTGCGAAGGCAATCGACCGAGTAACGGGCAGGGTACGGTCGATCATCTGGTAAGCCATCGTGAAGAATGCGATCCTGGCAAGGTTGTCGCCGGACGTACCGGGGAGTGCGTATGACAGTGTGAGCATCATCACAGGGAGCATCAGGAAGCTGGCCATGTTAGCAAGGTAGACAGGGAATCCAAGTTTAACGGCTTTCTTCCCGAGTGCGATATCGATGTTTCCCCCAAGAGAAACATGCCCCCGGACCAGTTTCCATGCGTACGCAAGGCTGATAACATTTGCCAGTATGTACGCACCTATAACCCCCACAAGTCGCATGTTGAAAACGAAAACCACGATCAGGATCAGTGCCAGCATTGCCGCATTTACGACCAGTTCCTTCGTGTTACGTGCAGCGATTCTGTCCTCGGCGTAAATCGCGGCATCGTACATCAGGGTCATCAGGTGGATTGGAAAGATGGTCGCGATCAGGATGTACTGCGGGCGCAGCCAGACCTCCTGGGTCAACCGCCAGAACGCAACGGGAAAACCGTACATAAAAATCATCAGGAGCCCGATAAAAAGGAGACCTACGATCAGGCCGAACACGATTCCTGTCCGTGTCAGGACGTCAAGGGATTCCCGTGTTTTCCCACCGAGTACAACAATGCCGTAATCGAATCCGAACGTACCGGTCTTAATGACAATCGCTGGCGCGATCATCACGAGTGCCAGTGCTCCACGCCAGGTTGGTCCCAGCAGGCGCGCAATGGCGATCCAGATCACAACTCCGACGATGAAAAGGACGACGTTGGTCAGTGTCGTGCCAACGCTGTCGCGTGCAAGGGACTTTTCGGTTTCCCGGGGATTATCAGGCGATGATGTCATCGAATAGTTTCGCCAGTTCGCCGGTGATGCGCCGGCGGTCGTATCGTGCGAGGAATTCCCTGTCGATGTTCAATGAATCATTCCTCGATTTGTACATCCCAATGAGGGCTTCAGCGATACCGTCAGGGTCGGACGGCTTCAGGCAACGTCCGGCACGGGCCTTATCAATGAGTTCGATCAGGTCGCCACCCTCTGTAATTGATAATACAGGACGTCCGGAGATCATGCCTGATGCAAGGTACTCGTAGGCCTTACCGGTCACGTATCCCTCTGCGATCAGCAGGAGCGCCCCGGCACCAAGCTGCGACGAGTATACGGCATCTCGATCCTGGAAACCCTCAATTTTAATGTTGTCAATTATATACTTCGGCGCAAGCTCGTGGAAGCGGCTGTCGAACTCGCCCATGAACAGGCATCCCGCACCCGTACGGAACTCATCGCACTTTTCGCAGGCGATTTTCCATCCTTTGAAGAACGGTTCCGGGTCCCTTGGATAGCTTATGGAGCCTGTATAAACGACGGTCCAGAGGTCGAAATTCCGCGGCTTGATTCCATCGAAGTCGCTGGGATCGAAACCATTCGGCAGGATGTGGAATTTATCAAAGTCGCTCGATAACGGGGGATATTTACCCAGGTACTCATCCCGATATCGCTTCTGCACAACTGATATTGCGGATGATTCCACAAGGCAGCTCAGTTCGAGTGCTTCTTCCCTGCGCCGCGCCCATTCCGGCCGTTTTGTAGCGTACAGGCTTGTCGTCCACGGGTCGCGGAAGTCCATGACCCATGGAAGGCCGGTCTCACGCGCGACAGCCCGTGCAATTACGTGGTCGGTGGCCTCCGGACTCGTCGACAGGATCATTTCGATCTTTTCAGACTCGATCAGCTCTCTTGCTTTACTCAAGGCGGGACGGAACCAGCCGATCTTCGGATCGGGAATTAAGAACGCAGCCTGAAAGGACGAATAGAGACGTCCCATGAGTCCGAGACGCTTCCCACCCTCGAGCACACCCCGGAAATCTGCCGCATCCTGACGTTTCGTTCCGCCAAGCGACCTGTAGAAATGGTAAGGCTCGTAACTTACAGCCGTGCAGACCTTTACCGAGTCCGGAATTTCACGCTGGTAGCCTTCATCGATGGGAAAACTTCCCGCTGGTTTTTCAGGAGTTAGAACAACCGGCAGCCAGCCGTGATCGGGGAGGTATCGTACGAATTTTGTGATGCGCTGGACACCCACTCCGGCACGGGGTGGAAAAAGATATGCTATGCAGAGGACCTTGCGCATTCACATTCCCCTCGCGACCATCAGTCCGACCCTGATCGCCTCGTAAACCTGTCCGAGAATTATCGTAGGCCATTGATACCACGAAGCATGTCGTGCGAAAAACTTCATCCCGGACGAAAACCGTCGCTGAATTTTAAACTTCGACGCCTGTCCGCCCGCAGCGACACTCACGAGGTGAATCATCGGTTTCGTTGGAACGTACCAGCTTTCGTAACCGGCTTTCCGGGCGCGAAAGCAGAAATCAGTGTCTTCGAAGTACATTGGAAAATCAGGATCGAGCATGCCGATGGCGTTAATAACTTCCTTCCCGATCATCATCGCAGCGCCGGAGATGTAATCGACCTTCGCGGGTTTACCGAATTGCCCCTGGTCTTTCTCGCGTATTCCACGATGCCTGACAAGTCCCCACCACGTGGATACGTTCCCACCGGCACCCCAGATTGTACTTGCAGGTGCACCGAAATGGATCATCGGTCCCGCTATTCCGACCTTGTCTTTCCCGTCCATGTAATTAATCAGTTCAGTCAGGATGCCCGGGGGGACAATCGTGTCATTGTTCAGGAGAAAGACGTACTCAGCTCCCCACTCGAGTGCCAGTTCTATCCCGACATTGTTACCGCGGCTGAAAAGCAGGTTCTCGTCGTTGCGTATGATCTTGATCGGAAATTTATCAACCCAATCATCGGTGAGATCGGCCGAGTTATCGGTCGATGCATTATCAATCAGAAAGACCCTGAAATCGGGATAGTCAATTTTCTCAAGAGATGCCAGAAGTCCCGGGAGCACGTCCCGACCGTTGTAGTTGAGCACAACTATTCCGCATTTTCCCGGGCTGTTATCCTCGGATGCAGCGCTCATTTCAGAATTGTCTTTATTGGATGGTCGGACTGATCGCTGGGCTTGAGCGAGTTAATCATCTCACCTATCAGTCCGATTGTGAATATCTGGACACCGACAACCATCAGGAGCACACCCATGATGAGTAGTGGACGGCTTCCGATCGATGCACCGTGCATCCAGATCCATGTCAGCCACACGTTGATGATTACTCCCGATATGAAAAGAACAGAGCCGATCCAGCCGAAGAGATGGAGCGGGTTACGCCGGAACCTCGTGAGCATGATGACAGTGAACAGGTCGAAAAAACCCCTGAACACCCGTCCGAATCCGTACTTGCTGACTCCGGACTTCCGTGGGTGGTGCTCGACCACTATTTCACTGACCACGTAGCCGCTTGCTTTCGCGAGGAACGGGATGTACCTGTGAAGATCGCCGTAGATGTGCAGCTCGTTAAGAACTTCCTTCCTGTATGCCTTGAATCCGCAGTTGTAATCGTGGAGCCGAAGTCCGGCCGCAGTGCTGACTATCCAGTTCCAGAACCTCGAGAAAATTACCTTGTGAAGGGGATCGTGACGGACCTTCTTCCAGCCTGAGATCAGGTCCGCGCCTTTAGCAAGGGCTTCGAGGAATCGCGGGATCTCCGATGGGTCGTCCTGGAGGTCGGCATCCATCGTGATTATTATCTCGCCCTCGGCAAGTTTGAAACCGGCAGCCAGCGCGGCAGCCTTCCCCTTGTTCATCCGGAATTTTATAACCCTTACGATGTCCGGATGCTGCCTGTAAAGGTCCTGCAGCACCCCATAACTGCCGTCCGTGCTCCCATCGTCGATGAAAACGATCTCGTATTCACGCTCGATCTTCCTGAAAACATCCCAGACCTTGTCGAAAAGCATGATCAGGGTGCCTTCCTCGTTCTTGAGGGGGACGATGACCGAAATCAGCGCATCGGGATCTGTGGCGGGATCGGGTGGAACGAGGTTTTGTGCCAGAAGCGGGTTAATTTTTTCCGGAAGTTCATCCATAGTTAAACTGTCGCACTATTCTACCATCTAGTATCGATCTAAGCACTCAAATTAAGAATCACGAGTGACTGTCCTGGTCATGGTTGCAAAAGAAAGGAAAATGCGCCGACAGGATGTCGCCGCTCCCGCGGACCGTAGGGCCCCGCTCCCAGATTGCCGCTCCCGGTTTATAAGTATCATGCGCGACTCGCGCGTGAGTACCTGTCGCATGACCGCCCCGGTCATGGTTGTATATGAAAGATTAATGCGCCGACAGGATGTCGCCGCTCCCAGTACTCGCTCCCAGATTGCCGATCCCGGATTGCCGATCCCAGATTTCCGATCCCAGTTCTCGATCCCGGTGGATTGAGTTAGATTACTTCACCGGGAATTTATCGACTATCTTCTGGACGAGTCCTCGAAGTTCAGCAGTTGGGCGTGTAAGGCAGATTCTGAAGAAGCCTTCACCGCTCGGACCCCATCCGGAGCCGGGTCCGACAACTATTCCAGTCTCATTGATCACGGCGCTTACGAATTCGAAGCTTGTATAGCCCTCCGGGACACGGACCCATGTGTAGAAGGTTCCCTTGCCGTGATAGACCTCGTAACCGCCGGTTTCGAGGACCTCCTCGACTGCCTTGCGGCGGTCGGCATACTCACTCCTGAGCCCGTCGCAGTAGCTGAGAGGCTTACCGAGAGCCTTGACCGCTACATGCTGGATCGGGAGGAAGACACCGGAATCGATGTTTGACTTGACCCGTCCGAGTGCCTGTATTACTTCAGGATTGCCGACAGCCATGCCGATACGCCATCCGGTCATGTTGAAGGTTTTCGAGAGAGTGTTAAACTCGATCGCAACATCCATCGCACCCTTCGCGTTAAGAATGCTGGGCGGGGGATCGTCGGACTGGTAGATCTGGCTGTACGGGTTGTCGTGCGCGATTACGACTCCCCATTTCTTCGCCCATGCGACAGCTTCATCGAAGAACTCGAGAGGTGCGACAGCACTTGTCGGGTTGTTCGGGTAGTTCATAAAGAGCAGCTTGGCGCGCTCGCAGACCTCGTCGGGAATCGCACTGAAATCGATCAGGAAATCGTTCTCCCTGAGGAGCGGAACAAAGTGCTTATCGCAGCTATTGAACACTGACAGCATCGCGTAGACCGGGTATCCGGGATCGGGCACGAGCACGATGTCTCCGGGATCGAGTACGGCGAGACCCAGGTTTGCGATGCCCTCCTTGCTGCCGATCAGGGCCAGTGTCTCGGATCCGGGGTTAAGGTCGATGCCGAATCGCCTGTGATAGAAATCCGCGATGGCCTTGTGCAGTTCGGGAATGCCCTTGTACGCGGGATACTTCTGCATCGCGTTCATTTGGGCGTATTTATGAAGCTCCTCGACAAATTCATCGGGAGTGGGAAGGTCCGGATCACCAATTCCAAGACTGATAACCTCGATACCCTTAGCCTTCGCAGCGGCTTTCATGTCATCGATCCGCTGAAAAAGGTAGGGCGGAATGTCGTCCAGTCTTTTCGCAAGTTTGAGTGTTTTCGTGTCAGCATCAGCCATAGTAAAATCCCCTTTTTTTAAACCTGATTCATGGTCCCGACCCGATCCGCCGGATATATGGCGTTATGGGGAAGGGAAAAAGAGATTCTCGTTGATTTCAGGGAGGAAATCAAGCTGATTGATAACCAATCAGGTCCAATTTTTACGTCTTCGTAATGCCATCAGGTAGAATGAGACGATGTACAGCACAAGGCTTAAAAACAGGGCTAAAAGGATGCACAGGATTGTTGTCAGTAAATTTGAATGGTGCCGCATTAAATACAGAAGGCGATCCAGTTCAGGCTGTAAATCATCGGCTGCATAAATTGCTGAACCCATCATAAAGCCCAGGATGATTGATATACCGGCAACCGGAAGTAACCAGCCACATATAACCCCTGATACTTTCGCGGCCCATGCAGGTAAGACAGCAGTTGCTATGCCAGTGGTCAGACAGAACAACCAGAAAGTTATTATCATCAGTAACACCGGGAATGCATCGCTATAGAATCTATTATCCAGGTCCAGGCTGGCGATTTCCGACCAGATTACCGGTGGATTCCAGAGCATGAAAGAGTAAAACAGAACCAGGACCATGAGCGGAAGCAGGTGTTTCATGTTCAGCCTTATCACCCAGCGATACAGGGCATGCAGGAACGCAGAAGTACTTATATGTTCAACATTATTTCCCTCAGCAGGAATATCATATGGATCAGCACTCACCAGGTTCGTTGGAACGAACAGGAAATCTCGAATGATAATAAACGGGAATAAACCGATCAGAACGAAAGCGAGAGCATTGGGAATCATGAGCAGGCTGATGTAGATAATCAATCTGTTCGTAATTCTTTCGGAAAAATCATAATTCCTGAAACTTGTATTAAATATGGAGTCACTGACAATCACGAGGACAACAACAGCCCATACCGAGATCATGATCAGCCTTTCCAATTTTAAATTGCTTCGGTAACGGAGATCTAACCATTGATCAACGACATTTCTCTTCCTGGATTTTTTATTTAAGTGCTTCATCTTATCTGCATGAGATCTGTTAATCACTGGCGGACACGACGTCTTGCGTCCATCATTTTCACCAGGTTACCCAACACAAGAAAAATCAGGGTAGCGAGCATGAATGTAAAGACTGACATTTGCCAGAATGCTTCGTGCGCCCAGAACCGTCGACCAGTATATATCGTGTCCAGGTACAGGATATCGGTCAGGGTTGAGTACGATCCCGCAGCGATCAGGGAACCATATCCAAATACGAAAAATAACGCAGGCAGAAACCAGACCAGTATTACCACGCCGGGTATGTTGACCCAGTCGGGCGATGCTGCCATACCCAGACCACTGACCAGAATGAAAGTCCATAAAGTTAATACGAGAACCACAATGGGAAGGACAGTGTGAGCGGCCTCAATCACATCAAAGGGATCTCCCTCTATGAGGAATTGGATTCCCGTCATAACCAGGGCCGCACCTCCCAGGGTCATGGACGGTGCGAGATGTTTCATGTTCAATCCCACAGCCCAGCGGAAAAGGTCCGTGAGGATTTCCTTCGACGTCACAGGTGATATGAAAACACCCTTCAGTACATTACTCTCAACATCCGCCCGTACTGCCCTCGGGATATAGAAAAGGAAATCCCGGAGGATAACCAGGGGAGGTACCGCCAGGACCATCAGCGATCCGGTGATCATCATAATATACATGATAACTTCGGCTGTTTGATTTGCCAGAATCCGATCCAAAATACCTTCATCTATCTGGTAGATCGCATACAGAGCCAAGCCTTGAGCAATCAGCGCCCATGTGACGATCCACACGATGGTCCACGTGATTCGCTCGAACTTCTGAACTCCCGCGCCGCGGAATTTCAGCCACTGGTAATAGATGTGGTCGGTATCAAATTGACGGGGTGCGCTTTCCATCTTGCCTCATAAGACCTATAAATTGATCCTGCGGTTTAAGTTAGACCTGTCACAGCCATTCGCCCTTGAAAACGCGTACCGCAGGACCGGACAGGTGTACCTCACCATTCTCATTATACTCTGTCAGCAGCGATCCACCGGGGACATCAACTCTCAATGTATCCCCTGCCAGGCCAGTCAAGTGACAGGCCACCTGCACCGCAGCCGTACCGCTTCCGCAGCTTAACGTAATCCCCGCACCTCTCTCCCAGACACGCATCCTGACGTGGTCGTTTGAGAGCACCTGCACGAACTCTGAATTAACCCTCGACGGGAACAGGTCGGTGAAGTTCTCAAGAGCCGGACCCCACTGCTCAAGTGGTACTGAGTCCACATCCTCGACAAAAATCACGGCGTGGGGGTTCCCGAAATTTACGGCGGTGTATTCAATCGTCACTCCGCAGCCGGGAATCTCCAGTTTCTCTTTAATAACCGGTGATGGGCCGTCACCTGTGATGGGTATCTCCGACCGTTCCATAACCGGTTTCCCAAGCGCGACACGTACCCACGGGAGGTCGGGGTCTGCACAGTCGGGACGGTTGGGGAAGTCGAGTTTGACTATCCGGGTCGTGGTCTCAATATCGACTGAGCCGTATTGATAGACCAGACCATTAGCGAGGATCTGCGCAGCCACACAACGAAGCCCGTTACCGCACATCTCGGATTCGCTGCCGTCGGGATTCCACATGCGCATGTGGAAATCGGCTTTTTTGGACGCGCCGATCAGGATCAGGCCGTCAGAACCGACGCCAAAGTGACGGTCGCACATGTCGCGTGCAAGCCGGTTGAGGTCGGCGGTGAATCCGGTCGCGAGTCTACGTGAGCAGAGGATGAAATCGTTTCCGGTCCCGTGCCATTTCTCGAAGGGTAGTGTTGAGGGTCGGTCGGTGTGCATGTCGTGACTCATGTGTTTATTGTTGATCAGAAGCGCCGATTGGAAATCGCCGCTCCCGCGGACCGGAGGTCCCCGCTCCCAGTAGATCCTCACTCCCGGTAGGTCCCCGCTCACGGTAAGTCCCCGTAGGTCCCTGCTCCAGTTTAGCCTTTTAGAATTGCTCCGGCAATGGTTTCAGGGCTCATTTCCGGGGTGATGTCGAGCCATTGTATGTTCTCAAATCCCCTGAAGAAGGTCATCTGACGTTTGGCGAACCTGCGGGTGTCCCTCTGGATAAGAGGGATTGCTTCGTCAAGTGTCAACTCGTTTCGAATCACCTTCACGATCTCGCGATACCCGAGGCCGGTAAGGGGTTTTTCGGTGCCGTCGCAACCGCCATCGAGAGCTCCACGAACCTCGTCCAGCCAACCGTCCCCGATCATCTTCACAACTCGCCTGTTTATCCTTTCGTACAGCAACTCCCGTTCCATGTTGAGACCGATCAGCCTGAACCGGTACGGCAGTGCTTCACGGTTCTCCCGGTCCTGCCTCACGACATCGGAGAATTTCCGTCCGGTGGACCGGATCACTTCGAGTGCCCTGACAAGCCTGGGTACGTTGTTGGGATGGATTTTCTCAGCAGCTTCAGGATCGATTTTTACCAGTTCACTGTGGAGACCTTCGGTGCCCTTTTCATTGATCTCATCCAGAAGCTGCTCCCTGAGCGTGGGATCGGAAGGCTGGTCCTGATAGCTGGGATTGTCGATCAGTGCCCTGATGTACAAACCAGTACCACCGACTATCACTGCGTTTACACCGCGACCGGTTATATCAGCAAGGGTACCTGTTGCCAGTTTCTGAAAATCCACTACGGTAAAGACATCCTGTGGTCGGACCAGATCAATCAGATGGTGCGGGATTCTTTTTCGTTCCTCGAAGCTGGGTTTCGCGGTACCGATGTCGAGTCCGATGTAAATCTGGCGGGAATCAGCTGAAATGATCTCTGCATCGAGCGAATTCGCGACTGCAATGGCCACGTCGGTTTTACCGACCGCTGTCGGGCCTGCAATGGTGTATATGACCGGACGGTCGTTCATGGAACCGGCGCTAGTTTAACATGTACGGGGATTCAATTGCTCACGGGATTCAATGCGTTTAATGTTGATTGGGTTCCCATTTGACTTGAGTACCACTAAAACACTATAATTCTCGTTTCGTTGCCGGCTGACTGAGCAGGCTATGTTTTTGTGTGCTCCGGTTTAGTTTGCCTGCACGGTAGTTCAGGGAAGGGAAACTGTAACTGGAGGATCGGCCAATACATGAGTGCCGAAAAACGAGTTCAAAACTGGATCCTGGTCATCATAGTCCTGGTAATCGCGATCTCAGCACCGCTTTACAAGATTTCACGTGGTGAGCCGGCGGTTAACCAGGGCATCGACCTGGTCGGGGGTGTAGACCTTACCCTGAAGGCGGGAGTGCCGGAAGGCGAGGAAGAACTAACCCAGGACATGATGCTCGGGGCAATCGACATTGTCCGTAACCGTCTCGACCCCGAGGGCGTCCGGGAGATCATCATCCAGCAAATGGGCGACGACCGGATTGTCGTCCAGATCCCCGGAGAGGACGATCCCGAGCGGGTGAGAGACCTGATTGGTGAAACTGCAATCCTCAGGTTTATCGATGCGGGACACGACCAGATCCCCGCCGGTACCCGGATCAGGTTTATCGATCCTGAAACCGGTGAACCGGTTCAGAGCCTTACGTTGACACAGGATGAGCCTGAAGAGGAACCTGAACCGATTCCCGAAATGCCGGGATCAGTCGTGATGTCCGAGCAGATTCTTTTCAACCCGGTGGACATGGTCGGCTTCGTTGTTAACCCAATATTTCAAGATCCGGAGAATCCTGAAGCACTTGCCGATCCCGAAGGCCGGTTCGAGGTGTCACTCGCGCTGGAACAGATTCCCGCGGGCACAAACCTTGCCGTCCAGACCACACAGAACCGGGGAAGTTACCTTGTCCTGCTCAGGACGGGTGTAGTACTAGCTGCACACGAAATAACAGACCCGCTGACAAGGAATCAGATCTCGTTCCCGGGACTTGCTGACGAAGAGGGATTCGATGTAGCGATACTGAACCAGAATCTCGAGCATATGCAGGTTGCATTGATGGCCCCCCCACCTCCCGTGCAGGGTTCAGTGGTTGAAATCTGGGACCCGATGGCTGGAGCGCAGGAACCTGAGGTCGAGGAAGGAATACCTGATGTTGTCGATGTATCGCTTGACCAGATCATCCTGACAGGAGATGACTTCGCAAACGCCGAGGTCAGGTTCAACCAGATCGGCCAGCCGACAATCGGATTCGAATTCAAGGCAGGCGGACGTGAGGTGTTCGGACGTCACACGGCCACCCACGTACAGCAGTTCCTGGCAATCGCGCTGGACGATATCATAATCTCATGCCCGGTAATACGTGAACCCATCCTTCACGGACGTGGTGTCATCGAGGGTTCATTCACCCAGCAGGAAGCCGGTGACCTGGTTGTGCAGCTGGACAGCGGTCGCCTGCCGGTAAAATTAACGGTAATCGAGAACAGGACCGTTGGACCGACACTCGGAGCGAAATCGATTGCTGAAAGCAAGCGAGCGGCCGTTCTGGGCGCTGTCCTGATCCTCCTGTTCATGTTAATCTATTACAGGCTGCCGGGATTGGCCGCGAACATCGCACTACTCTATTACGCGGTCGTCTTCTTCGGTGCACTGGCAGTACTTAACGCGACATTGACATTACCCGGTATTGCAGGATTCATACTTTCAGTCGGTATGGCGGTCGACGCGAACGTCATTATTTTCGAGCGACTGAAGGAGGAACTCAAAACGGGCAAGACGTTCAGATCGGCAGTAGAAGCAGCGTTCAAGCGCGCTTTCCTGGCGATCTTCGACGCAAACGTAACAACGCTTATTACAGCCCTTGTCCTATACAACCTTGGAACCGGTCCAATCAAGGGTTTCGCGGTCACATTGAGCCTCGGAATCCTGGTATCGATGTTCTCAGCACTGGTCTTCACAAGGCTGCTTCTCGAAACCGCACTTGGCTCGAAGGCTATACAAAAGTACGCATGGTTCGGGGTCAAGGAAAAAGATGTTGCAGGAATCGGTACTGGAGGTGATGTGTCATGATGGACTTCAGCAGATCCAAATTCAATATTATCGGAAAGGCAAAGATCTGGTATACCATCAGTATCGTAATCATCGCACTTGGCCTGGTCGGAATGGTCAAGAACATGGTGACCGATGGATTCCCGCTGATCAGGGGTATCGACTTCGTCGGGGGGAGCATCATCCAGCTCCAGTTCAACGATTATTCCGGCGACACCGCACAGTTCGCGCATGATGTGGCACAGACGGTAGACCAGTACACCGAGAAAGCATCGCAGGTACTTACAACCGAGCTAACCGCCGAGGAAACGGGGGCTGGAACACCCGGGCTTGTCCTTCAGATACGCGCTGATGCGGGCCTGATTGATAACATGAATTCCCAGACGGGCCTGTTCGATGAAATCCGCACGCTTGCAGGCGGAAAGGACTTCGAAATTCTGGAGGAAACCGAGGTAGGAGCGGTAATCGGTGCCGAACTCGCACAAAAAGCCCTGCTGGGTGTCCTGGTCGGGCTGATACTGATCCTGGGATACGTCACGATCAGGCTGTCGTTCGACTTCGCAGTGGTCGCGGTGGTCGCGCTGTTCCACGACGTATTCATCCTGTGCGGCATCTTCGCTCTGGCCGGGATCGAGATTAATTCACCCTTCGTAGCGATCCTGCTGACAGTTGTGGGCTACTCGATCAACGACACGATCGTCATATATGACCGCATACGTGAGAACATGAAGGTGAAACGTCACCTCCCGTTCGACCGGCTGGTAAACCAGAGTCTCCTCGAGACTATGGCAAGATCGATCAACACGTCGTTCACCACCCTTCTGGCAATCATGGCACTCCTGATATTCGGCGGCATCAGCCTTAAAACGTTCATGCTGGGACTCGGTGTCGGAGTGTTAACCGGAACGTACTCATCGATCTTCGTCGCAAGCCTGCTTCTCGTGACATGGAGACTCAGGAGTAAAGGCGCAGTCATAACACATGAAAAAGCCGCGTCAGCGACCGATTTCATCATGGATGAAGATGAGGATGGGCTTGTCGATCTCAGTTCCATGACAAGCGATGGCATCGAGGATGAGGAGGTCATCACGATCGATGAACCACCTGGGCCAGCAGCCAAACCGAAGCCGAAGAAGCCCAAGAAACGCCGTCGACGCCATTAGCCATTTTCACAGCAGATTAAAAAAATCAGGAACCCCGTAAAGGGGTTCCTTTTATTTCGGTATAATTGGCAGACGGTGCAGATTCTATGAAAGCTTTCTACGAATCAACGCAGGGATACAGTAACAACAAGATGTACACGGAAATTCAGTGGATCCTGTCCAAAAGGTTTATCCAGTATATTTTATTTCCGTTCCTGCTCTACATGATCCTTTTAATTACACGCAAATTCGATCACACAGGCATTGGCTTCTGGTTTTTCAATTTCTACATAATTGCAGCGATGCTCCTGGTCCTTGTTATCGCACTGCCAAAATTACGTGCAGCGGGACGAATCAGGCTGAGAGCGTACTTCGACCGGATAGAGATCAGCTTCGGTCTCTGGCCGGCCAACCTGCAGGACAATCTCAGGATACCGACAGTGAAAATCACTCGTATAGCACCCGAACTGTTCGTCGACTGCAGCCTGTTTGAAAACCTTGAGCGCACAGGCACCGATCTTCCCGGAAGTAAGGGCCGTGGGGAATGGAGAGGCTGGAGAGCACTGATGGCTACCATGGAAAATTCAGCACCCGCGCTTCTGATCGAAACCACCGATGGTAACTGGCTGATTGGGTGCCCCGACCCGTACGAAGCGGTCGGTAAACTCAGGAAGCATTATGACCCGCACACGGACATCCAGTTTCCACTAAAGCAGGTCTGAACCCGACTCACAATCTTTCATGATGAACACCTGTCTGGTAACATGTGAGTATGATTCTGCGCATCGCTACAACCCTGACAATATTGATTTTCGCGACATTTTACATCGCCTGCACACCCGGTACAGGTCCGTCAGAAGGCGATGAAGAAACCGTGGCGGCATCTGTCGCGGAGAATGAGCCCTATGTCATTCCAGATCCCACTGAGGGGCTCGAACTTGGGAACCCGGAGCTGGGACGGGAATATTTCTACGGTGAAAACCGGGGTCGATGCCTGACCTGCCATACGCTGGCAGGTGAAGGTTTCGAAGGAGGCTATGCACTCGATGATGCCGGTCTGCAGCACGATGCAGAGTGGGTTGCGATATTCCTGGATAACCCGCGACGAGGTCGTCCTGAAGTAGTGATCATGCCACCGTATCGCGGTGACTCCGGCGGAGCGACCATCGCGGATATAGTACAGTTTCTCATGAGCCAGAGAACACCGGTGGAGCATCCGGAGACTACCGACGTATTACCGGATAGCGAACCTGAACCGAACCACGACGGCATTGGTGACTATGGCGGGTACGACCCCGAAGAAGATCAGGATTAATGATACGGTCAGAACGAGCCTGCCCCGAACCCTCATACAGCCTTAATCAAGCCGTCACACACCCATTTTCATGCTAGAATGTGCCCTTCAGTCGAGATGACGAACCATCCCGGAGGTCACACATGAGATTTTCTACGACGCGATTCCTTCTCGTTAACCTTGTCGCACTGTTCCTGCTTGCCAATACTCCATCAGCAGGAGCCCTTGAGGACGGTCGCCTCGGATTGTTCGATGCGAAGATCAGCCCGGACGGAACGATGGTCGCATTTGCGTGGGTCGGCGACATCTGGGTTGTGGAGGTCGATACAGGACAGTGCAGACGTGTGACCGATAATGTGGCTCATGATTACCATCCGGTATGGTTCCCGGACAACTCAAAGCTTGCGTTTACATCGAATCGCGACGGGAACGACGACATTTACACCGTTGGGGTCAATGGAGGCATCCCGACACGCCATACGTGGCACATTAACTACGATATCGCGCTGGATGTAACGCCGGACGGTGAAAATATCCTGTTCCGCGGCTACCGTACGATGTACCAGCCTGATTTATTCGTGGTCGACATTCACGGAGGGCTTCCCAGGCCGGTTACAAGCGACACGGGAGTGAAGCGCGAAGCGTGTTACTCGTGGGATGGCGAACAGATTGTCGCGAGCCGGGGATCCGCAGGCTGGACACGACGTCAGTACAACGGTTCAGGCGACACAGACCTGCTCGTGATGAACTCCGACGGCAGCGATATCAGGTGGATCGAACGTGGTTACGACGGTAACGACTTCTGGCCGTGCTACGGGGCGAATGACGAGGAAATTTACTTCGTTTCGGATCGGAACGGGATGGAAAATATCTTCAAAATCCCAGCGGAGGGAGGTCCGGCGGAGCAATTGACGTTTTTTGATGACCGTCCGGTACTTTTTCTATCATCTGCAGAGAATGGACGGATCAGTTTCATACAGGATTTCCGTCTCTGGGTTATGGATCCCGGTGAAGAGCCCCGTGTTGTCGATCTTGACTGCTCGAGCGAACCCAAGCACTCGCAGGATGTACGTCTGGATATTTCCGGGAACGTGTCTGAGTTTGAAGTTAGCCCGCTGGGTACCCATCTTGCGCTCATCGTAAGGGGTGAGTTGTACATTACGACCCTCCATGAACCCGACGAAACAGCGACGTTAGGCGACCAGCGGTTCTGGGAGTCGGTGCGGGTGACGGAATCGGTGTCACGCGAACGCGACGTGGCGTGGCATCCGGACGGCGACAGGGTGGTGCTGATTTCCGATCGGAACGGCAACAACGAGGTTTACGAGGTCGATTTAAGAACGTTTGAATGGACGCAGGTCACCGACACACCGGTCGAGGAATACCGTCCGATGTACTCACCCGATGGCAGCATCCTTGCATACTGGCGAGGAAACACTGAACTGATAGTCAGGGATATGGAGACGGACCGTGAACGCGTAATTCTGCACCGGTCACTTCAGAATTCACCGTGGCCGGAAAATTACGCATGGTCACCCGATGGCAGATGGATCGCGTACACGGGTCTGGATCAGCTCAACGAGGAGGAGGTCTGGGTGGTGAATGTCGATGACGGTGCCGATCCTGTGAATGTCACGCTTCATCACGATTACGATACTTTCAGCGGATGGTCAGAGGACGGCAAAAACATTTACTTTATGAGCAATCGCGGTCTGAACTGGGGCATGAACGGTTGGGGGTCGTGGTCGAGGGGAAGCGCGGTTTACTGTCTGCCTCTGATACACGAGCCTGCGCCGAGGAGCGACCTTCTCGAGTTCCCCGAGGAAGAGGACGAAGAAGAGCCGGATGAGGAGGAGTCCGGGGAGAACGGGGATGAAGAAGACGAGGTTCCTGAGGAGGAGATCAACTTCAACAGGATCGAGGAACGCGCACGGCTGGTCTCGCCCACAAGCGGAGGGGGCTGGTGGGCTGCGTTGTCGCCTGATTCAAGCACGTTTGTGTATACGGCAAATCCTCTCGGTGTAAATACACTCTACATGGTTCCGTTCGAGGGCGGTTCCGCTACCCGGATAACCGATGTGCCGTCCGGCATTGATTACCTGCAATGGCTCCCCGACGGTCGCGGGGTCTTCTATCAGACCGACGGGCGAATTTATTTCTGGGAGAAGTCATCAAAATCAACCTACCAGGTTCCGATAAACGGACGCCTGACAATCAACCTCGCGGACGAACGGGTTCAGATGATAAACGAGACCGAGAGGATTCTCAGGAATCATTTCTACGATGAAGACATGCATGGAACCGACTGGGCACAGGCGATCGAATTCTACACGCCGTTCGTACGTGAGGCCGCGGCACCCGAGGAATTCCAGCTTCTGATGAGGATGCTGTTCGGTGAGCTCGATGCGAGCCATCTCTCGTGCTACGCGGCATCCAGCCGTGAAGGGATCGCTTCGAATCCCGGTTTTCTCGGTGTCGAGTTCAACCCGTTCACCGAAGGTCCGGGACTTCAGGTCACAAGGGTATGGCCAAGGGGACCCGCGGAATACGAATCAGTGGACATCGAGGTTGGTGACTGGGTGCAGGAGATCAACGGTGAGCCGGTCTCGACCGGTCGCAATTACTGGGAACTCCTGGATGACGCGGTCGCCCGTACGACCATCCTGACTGTCGCGAGCGGCCAGTACACGGAGGAATTCCGTGAGGTCGAGATTGCACCGGTGGTCTGGTACAGCCGGAATCCACTTTCTTATTCGCATTACGAGTGTATTTACTTCGACTGGGTCGAAAGAAACCGTGAGCTTGTCGAGACAGCAACGGACGGGCGTATCGGCTATGTACACATAAGCGGGATGTCGGGTACGCAGCTTGAAAGGTTCGCACAGGAGCTCTTCACGGAGAACCTTGACAAGGAAGCGATAATTATCGATGTCCGCTTCAACGGGGGCGGGAACACGCACGAACAGCTTATCGACATCCTCTCGCGTCCGCAGTTCGGGTGGAATTACTCGCGCGACGTGCACCGTATACCGATGCCGTACTTCCAGTGGAACCGTCCGACAGTCGTCATGATCAACGAGCGGAGTTTTTCGGACGCCGAGATTTTCCCGTCGGCATTCCGCGACGTGGGACTTGGTGTACTGATAGGTGAAACGACGTTTGGTGGAGTCATCGGAACGTGGAATATCAGCCTGGTCGACAACCAGACGAGAATACGGGTCCCGAGGGTCGGCTGGTACACGCTTGCTGGTGAAAACATGGAGAACACGGGTGTCGTGCCGGATATCAGGATCGAGCAGGATCTGAATCACTTAAGGGATGGTATTGATGACCAGCTGAATGCAGCGATCAGGTATCTGCTGGGTGAGTTGTAGTTGAACTGTGACATACGGTTAAAGGGGACAAGCATCCTTTTTATCGTAGCGCGGTCGTCCCGACGGCTGTCCGGTGGACGTCCCGACCGCTGTGAGATACGGTTCGATCCAGTACAATATATATTGTCTGGCGTTGAGTCGTTGCCGATTTAATTTCGTTATCCGAACTCCAGACGAAGCCCTGCATTGCAGGGCGGAGCTTCCACTTCTACCGATTCTGCCAGCCTCTGAGCCTGACGTTTCCCAGTACAATGTCCGCCCATAACCATCGTGACTCCAAATTCTCTCAGGTTCTCAATGGTCGTATCCATGCGTTCCTTTGAAGCGTTCTTCAGATGCAGTCCTCCGATGACCGTATCGATACGCTTGTCGGGGAATAATTCATGCACGTGCAGCATTGTGTTCACAAGACCGCTGTGACAGCATCCGCAGAGTAATATGAGCCTCCGCTGTGCATCGATGACAAGCGACTGGTCATCCCTGATGACATCAGGTATTGTCCCCTCTGGGTCGAGGTAGAATTTACCCCCGACATCCTCGAAGTCGGTCACCCTCGGAATTTCACCTGTTGTGTAAACACCCGTGAAAATCTCCCGTGATTCCTTACTCAGCTTCAGAGTTGCCCCAGCCAGATCCAGTTCTTCGACTGTGAACTTGGAACCGGCTTTTCGGGGCTTGCCGGTTGAGTGCGAGTACCTCTCGACGAAGATGTCGGGATGAGCGTATACAGGGCATGGGCCGGGAATGATTTCCAGAACGGGCAACAATCCACCGACGTGATCGTAGTGCCCGTGACTCAGAACTATGGCCTCCGTACGGGTCAGGTCGATACCCAGTGCTCTCGCGTTGTGAATCAGGATATCGGATTGCCCGGTGTCGAACAGCATTGCACGACCATCGGCCTCGATGAAAATCGAAAATCCATGCTCGGACTTTACACGCGGGCCGATCACATTGTTATCGACCAGTATTGTTATCGAGACATGCATTTGAGTTCAAATCCGTTGAATTCAATACGGAGTGTAGTAAACCTCACCCGACTGTTCTGCCGCAACTATCTCTTTCCTATCAAGCAGCTCCTCTACATACTTAACAACTTCGTTCACATGGATCCCAAGGCCAGCCGCGATTCCTTCAATCGTGCATGGGCGGTGTTTCAGGAGAACAAGTACATCGTCGCGTCGCGCTGTAAATTCCGCAAGTTCATGCACGCCCTGAAAGTCCGCTATGACCTCGCAATTCGGCCCGAATCGTTCTGCATAACTGGAAAGTTCATCCTTCGGGACCGGACGTGCAAAAGATTCGCAGGGCGGACGGCTTACGGTGTTAAGCTGAACCTTATCGGGATTCATCCCCTCGACAAGCCGTACCATTTCCGGAACTTCAACCTCATTTGCGTTGACTCCATCGACAAGAAACACCTCGAGCCACACCTCGCCTGTAAATTCCCGGCAGAAGACGTTCAGCCCGTCGACAACCTGGGCTAAAGACAGGGATTCATGCGGACGGTTGACCTTTCTGAAACCATCTTCGGTGCCTGCATCAAGTGACGGAATTACGAGATCTACCATTGACGCTGCTGCCCTCACGTCGGGTTTCCAGAAAATCGATCCGTTCGTGAGCAGCGCGACGGGAGTATCGGTTAGTGATTTTATTGCGTCGATGATCTCCCCAAGGCCGGAATGCAGAGTAGGTTCGCCCGAACCGCTGATGGTCACATAGTCCGGTGACGTTCGAGGCAGCACATCCCTGACATCATCGATCACCTCTGTGGTTGGAACCCATTCCTTTATTAGCGACGTCTTGCAGGTGGTCGGTCCCAACTGGCAGTAAATACAATCAAATGTACATGTCTTGAAGGGTACGAGATCAACACCGAGCGACCGTCCAAGTCGCCTTGACGGTACCGGCCCAAATACCCGTTTCGCCTGTCGTTCAGCCTGACTCACTATTGGACCGACCTAGGTCTGACGCATCATTACTGCACCGCATTTGGGACATTTCATCTGGTTGCAGGGCTGACCAGTCTGGTGGGGTACTGTATGGCCACATGCCGGACAGACGCAGTTTCCACCCAGCCCCTGTGAGCTACCTCCCATTCGACCCTGACGTCCGCCACGACCCTGTCCACTTCCGGTTCCGCCTCCCTGACCACCGGGACCCGTTCCGTCTCCTCTGGACATTTTAATTCCCCCTTTAGATACTTGTTTTATTATGATTGTATCATAAATAATATTTACGCAACTGGTAATTGTAGATGACGGCGATTGTCCTCTTTTCCATCCGCATAGTATGTAGACATTTCTACTTTGCACAAAGTGGACATTCTGAAATTGCGACGACAAAAATATTTACTCCCTGCTGACAAAACCGCACTGGATCGCTAGAATAGAGGCCTTGCATGCTTAAAAATGCGCAATCCGTGACTGTCACTTTAACCGTGCACTTGTAGAAACACACACAAGCAGGACCTGATTGACTCCTTCGCTGTACATGCGAAGAACGGTGAATTCAGCGATAATACGGTTAAAGGGGACAGGCATCCTTTTTGCTCCAGAAAAAGTGGGCGTACTGGAAAGATTGATTGACGCAAAAAGGTGACAGTCCCCGTTAACCTTAGATTTTTCACGTAGCGCGGTCGTCCCGACGGCTGTCTGGTGGACGTCTCGTCCGCAGATTTAGAAATGAAGCTAAACGAGCACAAGCAGGAGCTGATCGACTTCTTCGCTGTACACGCGAAGAACGGCATGTTTGATTCATACACCGAGGCCGACGCAGCGCATGTCCATCACCTCCTTGATGACGTTAATTTCCCGGAAAACGAACCGTTGACTGTTTTCGACTGCGGGTGCGGTACGGGTCGGTCGACCGAGCTTATCGCTGATCGTCTGGGGAACGGCAGCCGTGTGGTCGGGATGGACCTGACACCCGGGATGATTGAAAAGGCCCGGGAAATCCGTCCGGAGACTGCGGGGGGAGCATTGGAGGTCCATGTCGGGGACTGTCACGCGGTACCGTTCGATAATGGAACCTTCGACTGGGTAATCGTGCTCGAAAGCTACCCGCATTTCGGTGATTGTCCTGCAACGCTGGGTGAATTCAG
>JAUWTM010000074.1 GCA_030614715.1 Planctomycetota bacterium | reverse complement strand
CTTTCATGATTCTCGTTCTCGAACTGGCATTCCATCCATGTATACGCGGCTGCTCCCGCCATGTCCGGGAAGTCATTCGCATAGAAAACATGGCACGCTCCGTTCGGATCGCCGTACTGGTTCATCGCCGCGAAGGATTCCCCTGTGGTCATCGAGAGCCAGGCAGTGTTGTTGATGTAATCGATCTCATGGATGGAAACCGACCCGTCAAGCCATATCTGCCAGAACTGATCGGCCCAGTCGACATGCGACTGGACAGTGGCTTCACTCACAGCGGGATTATCGCCCTGCGTTGTCTGGATTATGTGGATGTTCAGCCAGATGTCGTGCGGGTTGTATGTTGCCACGCCAAGGTCAAGCGTCAACTCGTAGAACTGATTGACGGCTGCGCCTGAGTCGGATGCGGTAACCTCGATGTAGTACGTGCCGCCAGACAGCATGTTCACATCGATTACCTCGTCAACCGGACCTGGATTCGCGGAAATCTCGATCGGGACATCCGGAGGATCGCTGTAAAGCGCGATGTCATTATCGTACGTGGATGATGTGAGCGTGATTGTCCCATCGAAACCCGGTTCAGGAGCTATAAATTTATACCAGTCCGGGTCAACCGGGTAGCAGACCGTGCCGGTCTCCGTTTGTGTAAGGCCTGTAATTTCAGCGGTTTCAGGAGTGTTGTTGCCGTCCTGATCATCGCATTCACCCTGGTATTCCTCAATGTCAAGCTGAAGGGTGAATTCCCTGTCACCATACGGGGCAGGGTCACTGGGGAGCACAAGAATATAGTACGTCCCGCTTCCCAGGATTACATCCATGCTTTCGTTGGCAGTTCCCGGATTCCCAGATGATTCGATCGGGATACCGAGAGTGTCATCGTATAGGGCGAGATCGTTGTTCGCATAGTTATTATTGAAGAGGTCTATCGTACCGAACCCGGTCACAGTGTCGGGAATCTGGAAGATGTACCAGTCCTGCGTATCGCCAATTAGACAGACCGAGTCCATGTCCATCCCATCGATTGCGATCGGATCGGCATCGAGTGGCTCGTTGTCGTTGTCCTCCGTGCAGTCCTCGCCGAGGTTGGTGATTGAGGTTTCAAGTGTGTACGGCCTGGGGCCCATTTGACCGTCGTCAACCGCCTCGACCTGTATGTAATATTCCCCCTGTTCAAGTCCGGTGAGCTGTAGCAACTCGTTGGCGGTCCCGGCTTCATTGGAGTAATCGAGCATGGACGGCGGACAGTCCTCGTACAGGAACAGGGCAAGGTCGCTGACACCGTACGTGTTCAGCGTAATGGTTCCAATCGCGTTCCCGCCTGTCAGGACCGGGAAGTGATACCAGTCTTCCTCATCGGTGTCCAGGCACAGCATACCGTCCTTCGTTTCCTCAGCACCGATCTCCTCGGCTGTTGTGCAGTCAAGGTTATCGTTGGCCTCGCATTCCGCACCGGCCACTTCAACCGTGACGAACGTGTATGCTGCGACCACTTCATCCGGTGCCGGCTGCGCTCCCTGGAAATAATTGGAACCGGGAGCGGTCACGCCGATCCATACCGGGATCTCACCAATCATGCCTGGAGTACCGGAAACTGTCGCAGTAAGGGTGGCTTTGCCAAGCATACTTACTTCGTACTCGGGAATGACACCTTCGTCGAATTCGCAGTACGGTGAGACCAGTTTCAATGCACCGATCTGACCATCGTAGCCGTCCATCCATCCCTGCCAGTCCCAGTATTCGATGGTCAGTCCGAGTCCACCACCACCCTGGGGTCCGCCTGACGACCATAATGTATTGGCGGTAACGTCTGTTTCCAGGTAGAAACCTTCCGGGCTGTTGGCATCGAGAGGAAAATCGGTCGGGATGACCGGATTATCACTTAGCGGCATCGCCCACGATGCATCTACTGCATAGTTGAAAAATACCTTCGGACCCGTCCCCTCGACAGGGAACTGGATCTTGTACTGTCGTGTGTTTGTTGCCCCTGCCCTGAATACGGCACGACCATTGGCAGACCACGGTGGGACAAGCGTTATCAGGCTTACAGGATTTGTGTAAGATAGCGAATCTGCGAATAATTTGTACGGGTTGATCCCCGAAACGATCGGTTTGGACGGCGGGGGGTCCTTGCCGAACGCTCCCGGTGTGTACCCGAAGAGTCCAGGTACCGGGAATTCAGTCGGATTCCACCATCTCGTGTAACCGTCGGCATTTACCAGGTAAGGATCGTTTTCACCCGGAAGAGGGAGCTCACCTGCCATCAATTCAGCTGTGGTGATCAGAATTCCGCGGACATCAAATCCCGTGAGTTTATTGTTTCCGGCAAACGGGTGAGTGATTGAAACGTCAATTACAAAGTATCCGTTGGCGGGCTGCGACGCGCCTGCGTCGAGTGAAACTGAAATTCCGAAACTGTTATTAAGCGGATGGACCGCATTGATGTGCAGCATGGACGAACGCGACGGGACAGCGTTTACTTCCATTGTGTCCCTGTCCATCTCGCACTGCCAGTATCCCCAGAGCGAACGGTCGGTGGATGCCTCGGTAATCGTACGGGTCAGGTCAGGATCGGATGCACCTGTCGGGGACAGTGAGACGGGATCGTTTCCCGTTCCGGCACATCCCGTGAGAAGGAAAAGTAAAACCAGAAATGCAACTGGTGGGAAGAAGCGGGTCATGGTGTCACGACTCCTTAGCGTGATTACGCGATTCCTGTATGGTTTCACGAATTGTAGTCTTCTGTAAGAACTTGAAGTCCGTGTGTGAACTTCAGCCTGATATAGTTACTTTAAATTCTACCATAAGAAGCGGTATCCGTACTGTATCCCAACTCTGAGACGTAACTTAACGTACTTTGCATCACACCATTTCCAGTTACCATTTTATACTCCATTCCAAACTATTTAACCGGAATGGACACTAATATGTCCGGGTTTGCCCCCGGTTCTACTTATCGATGTGTTAAAATCTCTTTAACCCTGATGAGGAGTCGAGGGACGTAAACAAATGCCTGAACTAAGAAGAGATCCAGTACTTGGAAGATGGGTTATCATCGCGACAGAGCGCGGGAAGCGACCCAGTGATTTCAACCAGGAAGCGGAAGGTGACAAGGGAACCCCCTCCAACTGCCCTTTCTGTACCGGTAATGAGGAGATGACCCCGCCGGAGGTCGCCGCGGTACGTCCACCCGGAAGCCAGCCCGATTCACCCGGATGGAAGCTGAGAGTGATGCCGAATAAGTTCCCTGCTTTAAAAATTGAAGGTCAGCTCGGACGCAAGGGAGTCGGAATTTACGACAAGATGAATGGTGTTGGCGCGCACGAGGTTGTCGTTGAAAGCCCTGACCACTTTAAAGACCTCGACCAGCGTGACATTGAGGAAAATTTACTGATTTATAAAGCGTACCGTGATAGAATTATCGACCTCTCCCGCGACGAACGGTTCGAATACATTCTTGTGTTCCGGAACTACGGAAGCAGGGCCGGTGCGAGCCTTTCACATCCGCATTCGCAGATAATCGCAACCCCGATTATCCCCAAGCGTGTAACAGAGGAACTGACCGGCACGCAGCAGCATTACAGGCTGAAAAAACGATGCCTGTTTTGCGATATAATCGACCAGGAACAAATGCTGGAGGAACGGGTTGTACTCGTAAGCAACCATTTTATTGTAATATCCCCGTTCGCGTCGGGCCAGCCCTTCGGACTCTGGATACTTCCGACCCGTCACCAGGCGGATTATACCCAGTCATCTGACGATGAGCTCCGTGACCTTGCAGGCGTGATGGGACGGCTGGTTGCCAAGTACAAGAAGACGCTCGGTGACGTCCACTATAATTACCTGATTCACACGACTCCAAGTGAGGGTGCCCTTGAGGAAAACTTCCCGTATGGTCACGCGCATTATCACTGGCACATAGAGATGTTCCCGCGCCTGACCAAGACAGCCGGTTTCGAGTGGGGCACAGGATTTTTCATCAACCCGACCCCGCCTGAGGAAGCGGCTCGATACCTGAGGGAAGTTGTCTGATTAACTGATACCATGGCTCGAGAAGTAAGACTTGCATTTGTCTGGCACATGCATCAGCCGGACTATCGCGACCCCGCCACCGGCATGCACATGCTCCCATGGGTGCAGTTGCATGGAGCGAGGGGATACACCGACGTTGCGAGGATCTCGCAGGAATTTCCGCACTTCAAGCAGACGATAAATTTCAGTCCCGTCCTGCTTAACCAGATCCAGGACATCACCTGGAACCCCCATAATGACTATTTCTTCGAACTCTGCATGAAACTGTCGGACGACCTGACGGACAACGAAAAGGATTTCCTGCTGCGTCACTGTTTCTTCATCAACTGGGACGTGCATGTTAAAACGAACCAGCGATTCAACCAGCTGCTGATGAAGCGCGGTCTGGACATCGCCGGAATCGACCTTCAGTACGTCCGCGCGCGGTTCACGCGATCCGACTTCCGCGACCTTGTCACGCTTTTCCATCTCGCGTGGTGCGGATTCACTCTCCGCGAGGACCCGATTATCGATCTCCTTATCAAACGTGAGCAAAGCTACTCCGAGGAGGAGAAGCAGCTCGTGCTTGAAAAGACTCGTGAAGCATTGAAGGAAGTAATCCCGCTTCACGGACGGCTGGAATCCAAAAAAATAATTGAGCTTACCTGCACGCCATATTACCACCCGATCCTTCCACTGCTCGTGGACGCGCAGGTGCGTCCCGACCATCATCCCGACACACCGGAGTTTAAATACCCACGTGACGCGGAACGTCAGCTCACGATGGCACTCGATGAATTCGAGTCGGTGTTCGGTCACAGGCCGGACGGGATGTGGCCAAGCGAGGGCTCTGTCAGCCAGGACGCGGTCGAGTTGATCCAAAAAGCCGGTATCAGGTGGATTGCCGCGGACGAAGCACTCCTTTACAACCGCTCTGCCGGAACCGAGGTCCCTGCAGGTGCCGATAATCGCAGACCATGGCTTATCGGTGACCCCGACGGACCTCCCCTTGCGTGCTGCTTTAGGAACCGGGGACTTTCCGATGATATCGGATTCCAGTTCTCGTGGAAGAAGCCGGAGGAAGCTGTAAAGGAATTTATCGGCAACCTTGAAAATATCGCAAAAAACCTGTCCGCGAAGGGTCCGCCCGCCCTGATTACTGTTATCTGCGACGGCGAGAATCCGTGGGAGCACTACAGGGACGGCGGTGAGGGCTTTCTCAAGGGACTTGCGGTGTCACTGGAGGATCACAAGCTCATTAAGCTCACAACACCGGGTGAATACATTGAGGAATTCCCGCCGGAGGGACGTGTCGAGAAACTCGGTGCCGGAAGCTGGATTGCGGGTAACTTCGACATATGGATCGGCTGCGATGAGGCACGTAAGGCATGGAGATTACTCGCAGACTGCCGTGCAAAACTCGATGAGGTATTTCCACTGCCTGAAAACGCCCAGGATGAGATCGGGACTGATGAAAGAAGGCTGGTTCTCGAGCATCTGTGGGTCGCGGAGGGTAGCGACTGGTTCTGGTGGTACGGCGAACCGTTCCACAGCCCGCTCGATTACCTGTTCGATATCATTTTCCGACGTCGCCTTGCACGGGCATACGAAAAAATGGACGTCGAGATACCAAACGAGCTGAGGGTTCCGGTCGATCCGAAACTCCCTATCGATAATGTGAACATCGAAGCACCACTTGATGTAATACACCCGGAAATAGACGGGAAAATCACCACTTTTTACGAGTGGTCAGGGTCCGGGCATCTAAAGGCCAGCAGCCTTGAAGGCCTGATCGCGCGCGACAAGCCAGGGATCATCAGTGACATTTACTTCTCAGCAGACTCTGAGAAGCTTTATCTGAGATTGGACCTCGACCGTGAGCAGATCGAGTCTGAGGACATCCTGATCATCAGGTTCTTCAAGCCCTCCGAGATGAACATCGCGCTGGAACTCAAGGAAAATCCACAGGCAACCTACAGGCTTTACCGTCCTGAAGAGGAAAAGACACACGTTCACATCGAGACGCTCGCAGAAGCCGCTGTCGGGGAAATCGTAGAGCTGGCTGTGCCTGTCGAGGTTCTGGAAGCAGAACAACGGGACACCATCAGCATGGCATGCTTCATCACACGTGGAAAAATTCAGATCGACAGGTGCCCGTTGTTCGGAACCTTGTCGGTAACCATCCCGGATGAACGTCTGCTTGGCAGTTTATGGAGAGAGTGACTCATGCGCAGGCTGCGTATGAAAGAGAATTGAGAGGACAGGGTCTTCCCTTAATGCTTAACCTGATATTTGTAATACACAACCACCAGCCGATTGGAAATCTCGACCAGGTATTCCGAAAGGCGTACGACATCGCCTACAAGCCGTTTCTTGATGTGGTCCGTAAGCATCCCGGTATCAAGTGGGCGCTTCACTCGTCCGCATGCCTCTGGGAATGGATCGAAGCGGAGGAACCGGGCTACCTCGATGCCCTTCGCGAGGAACACGCTGCCGGACGTCTGGAATTCGTGTCGGGCGGTATGTGGGAACCCATCCAGCCCCTTATCGACGAGGCTGCCTTCCACCACCAGTTCGAGTGCATGAAGGAATTTCTCGGGACCCGCTTCGGTGTGACTCCGTCAGGCTCATGGACCACCGAGCGTGTCTGGGAGCCCGCGCTAGCCGGACGTCTCTCACGGGCAGGCATGCGCTATACACTTCTCGATGACTCCCAGCTCAGGGCCGGACTGCCGTCACCGGAGGACCACAGAGTCTGGGGCTATTACCGTACCGAGTACGACGGTCAGTCACTCGCAATTTTCCCTATTAACGAGCGACTGAGATACCTGATCCCTTTCAAACCTGCTGACGAGACAATCGCGGAGATCGAACAATGGGCGACCGAGCTTCCCGACGGCGCGGCGATCACTTACGGCGATGATGGTGAAAAATTCGGAATGTGGCCCAACACGTACGAGTGGGTATTCGAAAAAGGCTGGCTGGACGACTTCTTCACACGCCTGGAAAATTTAAAAACCGTGCAGACCGTCCACCCGTCGGAATACATGAAGATGAACCCCCATCCGCGCCAGCGTGTATACATTCCCACCTCCAGTTACCGTGAAATGGGCATCTGGAACCTGTATCCGAAGCGCAATCTCGCGGCTGACGGTATTTACAAGTGGGTCCAGTCGAACGATGTGCTCAGAAATGTCGAACCCCCGCATGTGTCGGGACTTTTCCGAACGTTTCTCACTAAATATCCCGAAAGCCGTTACATGCATGAGCGGGTAGAGGAGCTCATCAGGGCAATTGTTCAGAGAGACCCGGACGTGGTGCCATCGATGGATGAAAACTCGACTCCACCCGCCCGCGCGATGTGGCATCTCCTGAGGGCACAGTGCAACTGCACGTACTGGCACGGTGTTTTCGGTGGTCTTTACCTTAATTACCTTCGTTTCGCGGTACTTCGATCGATCCTCCACGCCGAAAAGGAACTGCAGGCATGGGATAAAAAGCTCCCGTCAGTGCGATACGTGGGAACCAGACATTACAAGGACGGAGAAGCTGACGCGACGTACGATCCGGAATGCCCGGTACTGATCCCGGGTGAGAATGTCCACTGGGTAATCGATCCCCAGTCAGCACAAGTCATAGCAGCGGGATCTGTCGAGAAGCAGATCGATGTAATCGACGTTCTCTCACGAAAATTCGAGGCCTATCACGCGACCATGCGGGAAGCATCGACCGATGAAGACCTTGCAGGTGATCCAGAGAGCATCCATGACATCCGGGAGGTGGCTCCGCACGGATGGAGGGAGGGTCACGGATACGACAAATGCCGCAAAGGCTGCTTCGGGGTGCATGTTTTAAACTGGACACCGACCATCGACCAGTTTGCCAGGGTCGAGTTCGATTCAGAGATCGGACCTGAGAGCGGTCACTGGCACGCTGAAGCGAGTGAAGGTCGTATTGAGCTGAGCTGGGAAAATCCCGTCTGGACCAGGAGCAAGGACCTCAACTTCACCGAAGGCGGACGTACAGCATCGATGGTGTACACGCTCGATCGAAAATCCGGGGGTGGATTCAAAGGATGGGCTTTCGTTGAGTTCAATATCGGACTACTGGCCGGTGACGCACCCGATCGATATCATGAATTTCTCGATGGCGACCGCTGTAAACTCGCTGAGAAATTCGAAGTGGACGACCAGAATACCGCGAAACTGGTCGATGAATGGACCGGGGTAACTATTAAATTGAAAGTACCCGATGCCAACTGGTATGGCGCCTACCCGGTCAACACATTAAGTCGGGGGGAAGCCGGGCTCGAGATGAATTACCAGGGCACCTGTGTGCTTTTCAGGGTCCCGATAAATGTACAAAATGGTGAGCACTGCTCAATCACCGCTCAAATGTCTGTTGAACCGCTCAAATAGCATCAGCACGTAGCACGTGCGCCTCGCGCATGCATTCCGGTCCCACGCACGACCCGTGCGTGGTTAATTTAATATGAAACACCCTTGATATTTCACTCGAAAATCCCCCTGCAGGCTTGAAATTTACATTTAAAGTATTATAGTCGTGTTTCCCTTCATGTTGTATTAAGATATGATTCAGAGGGGAGGAGTATGACCGATCACGAGAAAGTCCGGGATGATGTACTGTCGCAGATGACCGAAGCCCAGCTGGGTCCGGTTGGTGCCGGGCTTCCGCCTATCCCTGAACCGGAAAAACTGGATAGTTCTTACGGCCTCGACGAAGCCGTCGCACTGGCAATCGTGCCCAACCGCGCGCTTATTTTCTGGGAACTCGCAAGCGAGATTCGCGCCGGGATTGAGGATGGCGAAGAGTTCGTACTGATCCGGATGGCTCTACAGGGCGAGATTCCCACTCGGGAAACTCACTGGCCGGTGAAACCCATCGGGCGGTTCCAGGACTCCGGCGTCCAGCCGGGACATGAATACCTCTACGTAATCGCCAGGCTTCAGGATGACGAGGAAGTACCCCTTCTGGTTACCAACCCAGTCCGGATGCCCCTGCTGCGGGCACCGGAAGAGATCCCGGGTGAGCTTGCATCCTCTGTCAACCTCGCACACCTCCCCCTGAGGAAGAAGCTTAAGGAGGCGGACTGACCTGCCATGATCGAAGTGTTGGGAATGATCCTTGCCGGTGGTCGTGGTGAACGTCTCCTTCCACTGACTGCCGACCGTGCAAAACCCGCTGTCCCGTTCGGTGCGATCTATCGAATCATTGATTTCGCGCTGTCGAATCTCATCAACTCCCGCTTCTACCATATCAAGGTTCTGACCCAGTTCATGAGCGACTCGCTCAACAAACACCTGGCGCTTGGATGGAACCTCAGCGGACCGCTCGGACACTATGTCGACCCGGTCCCGGCCCAGATGCGTACAGGCGAACGATGGTACACCGGTACAGCCGACGCTGTTTTCCAGAACCTCCACGTGATCTGGGACGCAAACCCTGAACACGTGGCGGTGTTCGGTGGCGACCACATATATAAGATGAATGTCGCCGAGATGTTCCGATTCCACGTGAAGCGTCGCGCTACTCTCACAGTCGCCTGTGTCCCTGTCCCGATCGAGGAAGCTGCCGGCACATTCGGTGTGATGGAGGTCGACGAGAAAAGCCGCATTATCGGGTTCGAGGAAAAACCGGAAGCGCCCAAACCGATGCCCGGTAACCCGCGCATGGCACTCGTCAGCATGGGGAGTTACTTCTGGGACACTCACGGCCTTAAGGAAGCGCTTTTCAGGGACCAGGGGAACAGCGATTCATCTCACGATTTCGGGAAGGATATAATTCCGGACCTTGTCAGCCGCGGGGAACCGGTATTCGCATACGATTACTCCCAGAACTGGATTCCCGGCGAGGGAGAAAGAGAGAAAAAATACTGGAGGGACGTCGGAAACCTCGATAGCTACTTCGATGCCAACATGGAAGTCCGCGAGGTGCACCCGCCGATTAACCTTTACAATTACCAGTGGCCGATACGGACCTACATGCGTCCGTTCGCTCCCGCGAAGTTCGTGTTCGCGGAGAAGGGTGGACGGTTCGGTCAGGCGATTGATTCGATCATAGCGTCCGGCAGCATTATCTCAGGATCCTCCGTCCTGAACAGCGTCATCGGCCATAACGTTTTCATTCATTCGTACTCACTTGTTGAGGACAGCATACTTTTCTCTGACACCGAAATTGGCCGCCAGGTGAAGATCAGGAACGCCATAATCGACAAAAGCTGTATCATCGACGAAGGCATCAAAATCGGCTACAACAAACAATTCGATAAAAAACATTTCACCGTCACTCCCCAGGGACGGATCGTGGTCCCGAAATGGACCCACGTGAAGGCTTCCGGCGATGTAGTCAAGCTGGAGGGCCCGTACTCACCCAAGGAGGAGGAAGCACCATATGCCTCGAACATATAACATCGTAATGATGGCCAGTGAGATGGTTCCCTACTGCAAGACAGGCGGACTTGCCGACGTAATAGGCGCTCTGCCCGTAGAACTTGCCAACCTGGGAGCCAACGTCACGGTCTTTCTTCCATATTACAGGGCTGTCGCCGAATGGGCTGAAAAATCAGGCGCGCAGCCCGAAGTGATTGAAAATAGCACGCTTTCGTTTTTCCTGCCGGGATACACGGGGGAAGCTTACCTCCGTGAGATCATGCATCCTTCTGGGATGCGGGTGCTGTTCGTTGATTACCCGACGCTATACGACCGGGAGGAGCTGTACACCGAGGCTGGTCAGGATTACGAGGATAACCTTTTAAGATTCGCGGTTTTCGCAAAGGCTTCCCTTGAAGCCTGTAAAATGCTGAACATCAAGCCCGATATCATCAATGCCCACGACTGGCAGGCCTCGATGGTTGCTGTCTACCTCGATACCCACTACAAGTCCGATCCGTTCTTCGTGGACACAAAGTCCGCCCTTACAATCCACAATCTCGGGTACCAGGGACGGTTTCCGGGAAGTAAATATCCTGCCCTGGACCTGCCTTGGGACTACTTCAATGTCGAGGGACTCGAATACTTCGGCCAGGTGAACGCACTGAAGGGCGGAGTAATATACGCCGATGCTGTCACCACTGTCAGTCCTACCTATTCAAAGGAGATCCAGACCCCTGAATTCGGAGCAGGACTCGACGGGGTACTCAGCTCCCGCTCACACAAGCTGACCGGTATTCTTAACGGTGTCGATTACAACGTCTGGGACCCCGGTGTCGACAGGTTTATTCCGTGTAACTACGGACCCGACTCACTTGACGGTAAATGGCAATGCCGCAAGGAACTGTTGGAGGAGCTTGGGCTTCCCGAGGGCAAGGGACCGCTGATCGGCATGATAACAAGACTTGCTGAACAGAAGGGTCTCGAGCTTGTCGTCAATTCTCTTAAAAAAATCGTCAAGCTGGACTGCCAGATGGTAATTCTCGGAACCGGCGATCCCCGTTACCATACGATGCTCTCCGAGGCAGCAGAGAAATATCCTGACCATCTGTCGGTCAACCTTGAATTTTCAAACGCACTTGCACATAAGATCGAAGCGGCAAGCGACATATTCCTTATGCCGTCGAAATACGAGCCATGCGGGCTCAACCAGTTGTACTCACTTCGCTACGGCACCGTCCCGATTGTTTCCAAAACAGGCGGCCTGATGGATACCGTTGATAACTACACTGCGAAACGCCTCGAAAAAGGTCAGGCTACAGGTTTCGTCATGAGCGAGTTTACCGAAGCTGCTATGATGAAATGCATCCGGTCCGCGGCAAAACTGTTCAGGGAGAAGCCAGCGGACTGGCTGAAGCTCACGAAGGCCGGAATGAACAGGGATTTCTCATGGCCCGCGCAGGCAAAGCAGTACATGACCCTGTACAAAAGCCTGCTCAGCAACTGAATGAAAGAAATAAACAAGTAATGAAATCGATCATCCTGACATTGCATGCCCACCTGCCCTACGTCCGTCACCCGGAGTGGGACAACTTCCTCGAGGAGCAATGGCTGTTCGAGGCGGTCTGCGAGACGTATGTACCCCTGGTTATCGTCCTCGAGGAACTCAGGCGCGACAATATCCCCGCACGCCTGACCCTCACAATGTCGCCAACGCTTTTACTCATGCTTGACGACGACCTGCTCCAGGAGCGCATCGTCAGGTATGTCGATACCAGGCTGCAGCTTCTGGACAGCGAGGCGGAACGTCACGGGGCACTCAGCGACCCTTTCCGTAACCTCGTGAAGATGTATCGCGACCGGTTTACCGCTATCCGCGATGTCCTCGATGGCCGGGGTGGACTGATTCGTGCATTCCGGGCACTGATGGAGTCCGGAATCCTCGAAATTATCACCTGCGCGGCCACCCATGCGTTCCTGCCGCACCTCATAATGTCCCCCGGGGCAGTTGAACAGCAGGTTGGGGTCGGTTGCCGCGTCCACGAGCGCCTTCTGGGTCGAAGACCGAAGGGAATCTGGCTTCCGGAATGCGGTTACATCCCGGGACTTGAAAATGTCCTCGCAAACGAGGGAATCGAATACTTCTTCGTTGAATCGCACGCGATAGAGCTTGCCGCACCGAGGATCGAATACCATCACGGCGATCCGCACATCCCCGTGAAAACCCCCGCCGGACCTGTCGCGTTCGGACGCGACCGCGAAACGTCCAAGGCTGTATGGTCGGCCGAGGAAGGATATCCGGGTAACCCGTTCTACCGCGACTTTTACCGCGACATCGGCTTCGACCTTCCCGAGGAAATAGTAGCACCGTACCTTCCACCCGCGGTCGATCACACCTTCACCGGCATCAAGTACCATCGGATCACCGGTGAAACCGACCAGAAACAGCCCTACGATCGTGAGACCGCTCTTCAGCTTGCGCACCAGCACGCACAGGACTTCGTCCAGACCCGCACCAAAGGACGGTTATCGTGGATCGGCGAGAAGGGCATGAATCATCCCATGATCGTGTGCCCGTACGACGCAGAGCTGTTCGGACACTGGTGGTTCGAGGGAATTGACTGGATCGGCGAGTTGTTCAGGGAGATCAATAAACAGACTGAGATCCAGGCTGCCAACGCTCTCGATTATCTCGCATCGGGCGGCGACACACGGCGCGGCGTACCGGCGCATTCATCGTGGGGCGACGGCGGGTACGGCGAGGTCTGGGGTTCGGTCGATGCTGAATGGATCTATCCCCACATCTACGGCCTGAACCATCACCTCAGGCGTCTCAGGGCAAGGTATCACGGCACAAACGACCGTAAAATCCAGCGGATACTTCACATGTACGAGCGTGAGCTACTGCTGCTCGAATCATCCGACTGGCCTTTCATCCTCCACACCGGGACACAGACCGGCTACGCGAAAATCAGGCTTGCGAATCACATCGATGCGTGCAGAAGGTTCAAAGCGATGCTCGAGACCGGCGAATACGACAATGACTTCCTGATGTACCGCGAATGGAAACACCCCTGCTTCAAAGAAGAAGATCTTGTACCTAGATAAATAATCGCATATATTGTGAGAAGCATGATCTCGCCCACAACAAGTTTAATCCCTCGATATGTAATAATTTCTATCATTTTATTAATGACTGTAAGTTGTTTCCCAAATAATAATAGGATTATTTCCGACAGACATCTGGAGCAAGCTTTGAAGGAGGAATTAAATATTACTGATCAGGCTATAACTAAATTCGATTTGGAAAATATTGAGGAAATTAACCTGACCGTCAGGGATATAGAAAATTTAGGTGGTTTACAATTTTGCACAAACTTAAATTCATTAGGTCTAGTTGGTAATCGTATACAATCAATTGAACCTTTATCTAGCCTAACGCAGCTTAGAGAATTAAGACTTATGGATAATAGAATAACTGATTTAAGACCTTTAACTAACTTGCCTTTATTATCAGAATTGGGATTGACATACAATAATATTCAGGACCTCGATCCTATATCATCATTAACAAACTTAACAATCCTTACTCTTACAGAAAATGAAATCGCAGATATTCAACCATTAGAGAACCTAATTAACCTGCAGTACCTTGGCTTGGCATATAATGAAATTTCAGATATTAGTCCGTTAGTTAATAACGCTGGATTAGGACAGGGAGATGAAGTAAGTTTGTCAGGCAACCCATTAAGCGACTTTTCAATCAACGTGCACATTCCTGCCCTTGAAGCAAGAGGAATCATTGTAACGTACTAGAATCAGACTTGCGAATCACATCGATGCATGCAGAAGGTTCAAAGCGATGCTCGAGACCGGCGAATACGACGATGACTTCCTGATGTACCGCGAATGGAAACACCCCTGCTTCAAAGAAGAAGACCTTGTACCCAGATAAATTAAACATCAATGCCTCCCTCAAGCACACAACACGAATCACTTCCCCTTAGTGCAACTGGTGCTTGAGGGTGACTCGTCTAATGTAGACTTACGCTATTTAGTCACCAATCCATCATTCAAAATTACCGTTTGGAGAATTTGTACATTAGCTGAAACACCCTCAAGCGCCAAACCGTTGTAGCGAAAATCACCATCATCATGCGCTTGAGGGAGGCATTGGTTCTTTAGTTATTAGGAAGGGGAAGCATGCATATTGTGAGCCAGGAACACCAAAGGTGATCAGCCTGTGCCTGCATCAACCCGTCGGAACCAACCGGGCTGCTTCCACGAGCAGAGTTGCTGCGAATGTCTGGTAATTCTGGTTATACGCGGTGATTTGTATTCCGTCCGGAGTCCACGACCTGCTGTCGTACGTGAACGTGTACGGCACCATCGTCTGGAAACCCGTTGCGTTCTCGTTGATCCGTGGAGCCCCCGGTCCCGACCCCCAGATGGTGTACGATCTCAATTCCGATCCCTCTGCCGTCAGGTAGATATTTACAGTGGTCTCCATGGTATCGATCACCCTGAACGGCTCGTTAAGATTGAGCTTCCGGCCCATGTAAAAGACCTCAATCTCGACATCACCCGGCACGGATACCGTACCGGATCGAGGCGATGACCCTCCGATACCCGATCCGTAATGGGCGCTGCCCGTGTCCCGAACAGGTGAACTGCCACCCCCGCTGCCTGACGGGTCGCTCATATGCCCGGGTGTGATCATCCGACCCCCGCCTCGATCGGTCGCGGGTGCTGCGTCATCGGCTTTTTGTTCGGGCTTCGGTCCCCTGCACCCGACCAGCCCGATCACGACGGCCATAATAAGGATAACCAGGCTGAATTTACGAATTAGCGCCTCAGCGGTTCCTGTTTTCATCCGGGGTGACCTCCTGTTCGATTCACCACATTCATATTTTACCAAATCATCGGCCTTTCGTTGTGAAAAAATCGCACTTTACTCTCATTTTATCCACGTGACGCCCGGGTTTTCCACCATTTATATACAGTCGATCCAGCTTTGTTCACAAATGGGGAAGGTTATTCCACAGGCGTATACAATAAGGGCTCTGCCATGCCTGCCGACACAACGTCATCCGACGGCTCCTCGATAAGCACCGGCTGGCCGGTCTCCGGATCGATCTCAGCCTCTTCGCGTGACATTGGCTCCCCGTACTGCGAACCATCGAGCGGCGGGAATCCGATCTTGTGGATGTATATGACCCCGTCGCGCCTGCGGTCGAAAGCTGACGGGACAACCTGGCCGTCGATCTCGCGCGTAAGGGAATCTGTACGCGCATCGTAGCAGTCCACGGTCGCTTCACCCGTCTCATCACCGCAGACCCCGATAATATACGCCTCGGACGTACCGTTACCGTCCAGATCATACGATCGGTAGAAAAATCCCCCCGGCATCCACCTGTTATAACGCGTGAACCTGACTTCCTCCGGAAGGGCAGAGTCCGGTATTGCCGGGTCCGGGAGCACGTTGCCCATCTTGGCGCCCCTGTACCCGAACCGTGGGTCCGCCTCGACAATCGGGTTCCAGAGGATGCGAAGCTCCAGGAAATCAACCGACTTGTGCCCGAACCACAGCTCACTCAACCCGGGCATGCGCCTGGGTTCGAAGAACGTCCGCCTTAAATTCAGCGGGTTGACCGGATATGCGGGAAGGTACCCCTCGTTCAGGAGCGGATCGAGCGATCGACCCGTACCCCACGAGACCCTGTCGCCGCCCCAGATGTAAGCCGGGTAGAAATCGTGTGTCACCTTGTACGCTTCGAGTGCGCTGACTATTTCCCTGCACCGGTCGATGGCAACCGTGTTAAGATCCTCTATCGACCTTGGTTTAACAGCAAGCACGAGCGGTGAATATACGAAAAGCAGGCTCAGGACGAGCGCGCTCACGAAATTACTGATCACGTGCAGTGTGAATATCCGCTGGAATCCCCAGCGACGGAACAGGAACCCGAAAATCGGTGCCTTTATCAGGAGGAACAGGAAAAATGTGTCGCGAAGTGCCCAGTTACGGATATCCGGCCACCATCCGAAGAACCATCCCGTAAGCGATATGAAGAAAAGCAGCGCGATCCCGGAGAGGTTGGTCGCGAAGATCCTCGAGGCCAGTCCGGGGACGGACCCGCCTGCCACCCATCGCACGGTGAGGCTTTCGAGAAAGACCAGGTATGCCAGCGGTATTATGTACGGAAAAATTTCCATTTAATTAGAAGACACGCGACGTGCCAGTCCGGATCAGTCCTCCGGGAGACAGGATATTATACCCGGTAACAGGGGAAAATGTGTTACAGGTCAGTCTCTCTTCAGGAGGGGTAACGTCCTCGTCACCCGGCGTGAGCACGTCTCGTCCTCACGGTAATAAAAAAATATTCGAGGGCTGGAAGCGCTCGTACTGGGTGATGTGGACATTACCCCTCCGGGTGCAGGCATTATTCCACTAAAAAATCCCCCGGCTCTTGTCCGGGGGAATTTAAGTCTGACTATTGAATAACGCTTACCAGTCGGTCGGAACAGGTACCCGACCCCATACGTTAATGTAATGACACCCACTCTTTACCATGCCATGACCGCTAACAGAGCCGCGACCGTAAGGGAGCCTTCACCCTTCCTGCTTCCTCGACTCCACAGCTTCCGACGCATCCCTCAATCGCACCATTAAATTAGTGTAACGCTCGTTCGTATGCGCGTTCCTGATCGACTGCCACAACGCCTTTCGCATCCCGACCAGCACGCAGTACTTTTTAGCTCGGGTGATTGCCGTATACAGAAGGTTGCGCTGCAGCATTATCCAGTGGCTTGTTGTCAGGGGCACAACGACGCATGGATACTCGCTTCCCTGCGACTTATGCACTGTTATCGCATAAGCCAGCACGAGCTCATCGAGATTCGACCGCGTGTAGTTCACCATGCGGTCGTACTCCACCCGCACGTTCCCCTCCCGTTTATCAATCCAGACAATCCTGCCGATATCGCCGTTGAACACATCGAGATCGTAGTTATTCCGGATCTGCATTACACGGTCGCCCTCGCGGAAAGTGCGGTCGCCCAGCTTCAGCTCCCCTTTATCCCCCGACGGCGGGTTGCAGGTCTCCTGCAGGCGACGGTTCAGCTCCCGCGCACCAGCGTTGCCCGCGTGCATCGGTGTCAGGACCTGTATGTCATTCAACGGATCGAAATCCCTTGAGAGCTTCTCACGTATGACCCTGATCACCTGGTCCCCGATAGCGTCCCTGTTCTCCTCCTTTACTAACCGAAAATCCTTTGCACCGCCCTCGGGATCGTACGTCGGTCCCTTACCGGAATTTATCCTGTGAGCGTTACGTATGATCAGGCTTCCCGCAGCCTGGCGGAATATTTCGGTTAACTCGACAACCGGCACGATCCCCGATTCGATTATGTCGTGTAGTACCGTTCCGGGACCCACCGACGGTAACTGGTCAACATCGCCCACAAGTACCAGCCTGCATCCCGGGCGAAGCGCACGTATCAGGTAGTACATGAGCGGTGTATCCAGCATCGACGCTTCATCCACAACCAGTACCTTGCAGTCCAGAGGCATGTCCGCGTTCCGTCCGAATCCCTGCTGAGGATGATATTCGAGCAGGCGGTGGATTGTGCTTGCCGGACGTCCGCAGGCTTCCTCGAGACGTTTCGCGGCGCGTCCGGTCGGGCTGGCAAGTCGCACTGTACGGTTCAACTGCTCGAAAAGTCGCACGATTACCCGAACGGTTGTACTTTTTCCGGTACCGGGTCCCCCCGTGATAACAACGACCTGGCTTTCAAATGCCTTTACCACCGCCTGTTGCTGCTGCTGTGCAAGATCGAGTTTCTCTATTTTCTGTATCTGGGCTATTTTCGCATCGAGTACCTGCTTCTGGTACTTCTTCACCTTTCCGGTGGCAAATTTCGCCAGTACATTCGCGATTTCACCCTCGGCCTCGTGGAGAAACCGCAGGTACACCCGTCCGGAGTCATCGACAACCTTTTCCTCTTCCTCGAGGTATTTAACGGCCTCATCTAGTGAGTTCACATCGGCATCGAGGAGTTCCTCACCCGCGGTCAGTATCTCCTGACGCGGCAGGTAACAATGCCCGTCGCCAGATGCCTCCTTGAGGATGTACTGGACCCCCGCGCGGTATCGTTTGGGGTCGTCCAGCGCAATTCCCAGCTTCTGCGCGACTGAATCCGCGGTCCGGAATCCCACGCGGAAGATATCGTCGGCAAGCGTGTACGGATTTTCCTTCAGGACACGAATCGCCTCATCGCCGTATTCCTTGTAGATTTTTATTGCCAGTGTCGCGGAGACGTCGTGTTCCTGAAGGAAAATCATCAGGCCCCTGATGGCCTTCTGCTTTTTGAAAGCCTCCGCAAGGCTTTTCGCGCGCTTCCGACCGATGCCGGGAACCTCGCGAAGCCGCTCCGGATGGTCTTCTATGACATCGAATATCTGATCCCTGAAATGTGTAACGATTTTACTGGCGAACTTGGGACCGATACCGTGAATCAGCCCGCTCGCGAGGTATTTCTCCATGCCCTTGAGCGTGGCGGGAGCGCTCATGCGCGATTGCGCGACCTCGAACTGCCGTCCGAACTTCGGGTGTTCGATCCATTTCCCCAGGATTGTGAGATGTTCTCCGTCGTTGATGGAAACAAACCGCCCGATTATCGTAGTGAGACCCGCACCGTCGATGTTATACCGCGCGACAGTGTAGCCGTTCTCATCGTTACGGTATGTAATTCGCTCGACGACACCCTGCAGTTCCTCGAAATCCTCGTATTCGTCGGGATTATCGTCGTCCTGTCTCTGATTATTTATCAACGGCCTTTGTGCCATAACGTCAGGTGTATTGTAGCATTGATTTATTTTCAGGGAGGGATAACGTCC
Source organism: Planctomycetota bacterium (assembly GCA_030614715.1). Taxonomy (GTDB): domain Bacteria; phylum JAJVIF01; class JAJVIF01; order JAPKYR01; family JAPKYR01; genus JAUWTM01. Next base: position 631 of record JAUWTM010000074.1, on the reverse strand, counting down.
TCGTCACCCGGCGCGAGCACGTCCCGTCCTCGCATTCATCCTTCTAATCTCAAGTATTCGCATGCGGAGGGGTAACGTCCTCGTCACCCGGCGCGAGCACGTCCCGTCCTCGACTCCATACCCATTGCCAATTCTTAATGCCTGCTTTCGCTGGATTACGATACACATAATTGATCGCATGCTCCAGATGCTCATCATCTCGTATCAACCTGTCAAAGTACTCCTTCTCCCATAACTGCCCGGATCTGTTTAATGCGGCATTAATTTTTTTAGCAGTGTAGGATTTCCACGAATGCATTAGTTTGCTCAGGTTATGCCCGGGCAATAATTTAAACACGATGTGAACGTGGTTTGGCATTACACACCAGGCAAACAGCCGATATCGCTGTCCATCGAAGAAATTAATCGCTCCAGCCATGATTTCGGCACATCGAGGATCGTTGAAAATACAAGACCCGTAATCTCTGTCCAGTACGCTCTCTATGCGTTTAAATTGTTCGAGCCACGGCCTCATATGGGCCTTACTGTCCTGGGAATCGAGAGGAACATTCGTACTGATATGGAAATTTATCCTCTCTTCGATTATTTCTCTAAGAACCGATTGAGGGAGGGAGTCAGCTAGTCGCAATGT
>JAUWTM010000191.1 GCA_030614715.1 Planctomycetota bacterium | reverse complement strand
GATGTACTCAGGTGGTCCGCTGGCACTGCTGACGTCAGGGAGTCTCATAGACGACAGGCTGACACTCCAGCAGCCGTACACGGATACGATTCTGATCGAATTTCCGGTCGAGACGGGACCGATCATTGACCTTGCGCTTGGAGATATTGACCGTGACGGCAGGATGGAGATACTGGTCGCTGTGCTGGAACAGGAGGGGGTGAAGATATACTACTGATGGTCGTCACCCCTGATCGAAAATTGATTTCCTGGCTTATTCTCAAGCTGATGCTGGTGACAGTGTGCCTGGGATTTTTAACTCCGGGCGTGCACAGCATGGGACTCCCCCCGATTGGCGGGGAGCCCATGATCGGACTGAGTGCAGGTGTACTTACCGGCAGCCTCGATGGCCCTCTCACACCACTAAACTCGGTCCTGCTCGATGAATGCTGGCAACCGCTGGTACCGATCAGTCCGGGAGCGTCAATGGTGCGATGGGAACAGACTGGAAATGGTGATGTATTACTGACATTGACCGGTAAAATAGTCCTCGGGGATAATGCGGATCGTGTACTGACAGCCGAGGATATAATCTCATGCTGGGAGAGCCGCGTACGGACCCGATGGGACGCGCGCTGGGCGCTCCGCGGGATTTCAGGAATTGAAAACATCGATTATTCTGCGACCTCAATATTCGGTCTTCAACCGCTGGACGAAAATACTATTGCAATTGACGTGCGGGAGGGATTCAGCCTCGCATTGATGGAAGCGGCAATGAGATCGCCCGCTTTAAGGCTGTCGATGCCGTCAGAGACCTCCATGTACGCGGGAACCGGGCCGTTTTCGATCCCGGTAAACGAGAACGGCATCCTTGCCAGCAATGAACATCAACACGTGAACGCTCAATTCGCCGGACGTCCGTACCTGGAAAAAGTCAGTGTCATTCAATACGAGTCGATCTCAGAAAGCGTGCTTGATTTCGGGCGAGGCCACCTGTCGGCACTGGTAATAACCTCCAACGAACGAAATGCCTTTAATGAATCGTCCCGTGCGATGCCCGGAAGAATAGAAGAAGTCGGACAGGCACTCCTTGTGCTCGCGATCAATCCCGTAAGGCTCCCTGATCCGAACGAACGGAGGGCACTTGCCCTGTCGGTCGATCGAGGGAGTATCTCACAGGTTGTACTCGGCGAGGGTTCATCGGTCGCAGGCAATTTCATGGGCGAACCCGCAACAAACGAGGACTGGAATGACCGTCTGGAAGAAGCAAGACGGCTGTACACGGAATTGGAGAACCCGAGGGAACGACTTGTCCTTTCAGTGCCCGATGATCCTGCAGCGATAGCGGCTGCAGGACGTATCAGGGCGAACTGGGAGAGTTTCGGAGTTCCTGTCGACCTTGTGCAGTGCTCCGGAGCCCTGACGCTGTCGATGCAGGCGGATATTATCCTCCTGTCTCTGAGAATCCCTGAGGGCGGCGAGGGTGTACTGCCGCAATGCCTGACTCTCTACGACAGGAACGGATGGTGGGAAATTCTCGCGACAGCGTTGTCAGAAAACGAGGCTGAACTGTTAAGGTCCGTAAGACGTCTTGATACATCGGCCGATCCCGGGCTGCTTGGCCAGGCATTTGAGGCCGCCGGACTTGCCGTACCGCTTGCCACGTACGACATTTTAATAGCGCCGGGACCTGAGATATCGCTTGTACCGAACTCTGTTTTTCCCGGAACACCATTATGGAGAGCGTTCATGGGGGAGATCCCCGAACCGGTTGCAATTTCAACCGTGAACGGGCAGGATGAATAAACGATGCGGATAAGCATTTTCGCAAAACTGGCCCTGACCTTCCTTGTGACCATCACCGGACTGGTCGTCTTTCTCGGTGTGAGTACCGCAAAGGCACTCGACAGCAGTTTTGCAGAATTAGTGTTGGAGCGCGAGGAGCTCGTCACCGAAGGTATCGGACTCGAGGTGGACGGCCTTCTGTCCGGGCTGGAAAGCCAGCTGGAGGGTATGGCCAATAATTTTGAATTCAGGAACAGCCTGGTCGAACGACTTGCCGGATCGGTACCGCCGGGCGAGCTGATAGACCGCATGGGTGAGCTCAGGAATATCGCTGCTCTCGACTACATCTGGCTTGTTTCACCCGATGGGACCCTGCTGGCAGCAGGTCACGACCCGAATGTCTTCGGTGACAACCTGTTGAACCCGGAGGGCACTTACTCGGGTCTGCTGTCGGACGCGATCGATGGCAATACGGTCAAAGCGATCAGTGTCGAGACGATATCTGCTCATTCGGTGTTCATCGCAGAGGTTTTCCTTCCAATAACCGTTCCTGACAGGTTCCTTGGAGTGGAACAGATCACAGGTGTCATCTGGGGAGCGAAAATCATCGATGCTGACTTCATTACGCGTGCAGCAGACCTTGCGGGCGCCAAGCTGGTAACAATCGCACCCGATATCGATCTGATAGCAAGCTGGGATGTATCGGAGGAGACACTTGGGCCCCAGCTGACGGGAGCAATAGATGACGGACTCAGGGAAATAACCATAGGAGGAGAGCTCTACCAGCTCGCGACACAGCCGTTCCCGCGATCTGAATCCGACAGCCTGCATCATGCCGTAACACTTCACCTGTTGATTCCCAAGTCGGATATCATCAACCAGAGGCTTGCACTCCTTCGAGCGTTACTCGTACAGACGGTAATCGGTGGAATAGTCGCGATCCTTCTTGCATTCCTTATTGCGAAATCCATCACCTTCCCGATTGAAAGGTTGAAGACCGCCGTAACCGCGCTTGCATCGGGAGATCTGAGCGGACGGGTTGAAGTGCATTCACACGATGAGGTCGAGGACCTTGTTAAATCGTTCAACACGATGTCGGACGAACTCGACGCGAATACGCGGAGGCTGGTCGAGGCTGAAAAATTATCCGCGTGGCGTGAAGTAGCACGGAGACTTGCTCACGAAATAAAGAACCCGCTGTCGCCGATCAAGCTGTCCATTCAGAACCTGATTAGAGTTTACAGGGGCAATCCGGAGAATTTCGAGAACAACCTGATTGAGACCGGTGAGACAATTCTTGAGGAGGTGGACCGTCTCAAGACACTCGCGGACGAATTTTCAAATTTCGCGCGAATGCCGAAGCCTGTTCTTACCGAAAATGACATCTGCGAACTCCTTCGTGGCTCAGTTGCGCTGTTCGACAAGCCCGAGTCAGGAGCATCAATCGAATTCTCATGCCCCGACGATCTGCCAATGGCGTTGATAGATCGCGATGCAATGAGCCGTGTGCTTACGAACCTGATCAAAAACGCAGTTGAAGCAATGGAGGACAGACCGGGCAGGATTACAGTCGGTGTCACGCAGGCGGAAGTAGGTTTGTCACGGATGGTGAGAATCACCATTACTGACGAGGGTGTGGGAATGGACGAGGAAGCGCTCAAGCAGAGCTTTAACCCGTATTTCACGACCAAGCGCGGTGGAAGCGGTCTTGGACTGGCGATCGTTCAGAGCATAATCTCGGAACATCGGGGCAGGATTCGCATTGAAAGCGCCGTTGGGAAAGGAACGACTGTTACGGTAGAGGTCCCTGCAGTCCTTGACGACAGCCAGCAGGGTGCACGTTAAGTTTCGGGGAAGCACAGGACTAATTAGACCCAGGTGGCGCAAGGTAACCGAGAATTCCCGAAGCAAGGGCGTCAACGATCAACGATCGCCGGTCGGGATCATCGATAATTGCAGCATCATCCGGATTAGACAGAAAACATAGCTCGACAAGAACTACCGGGACCCGGCTCAGGATGGATCCCCTCAGTGCCCCACCCTGTTGATTACCTATATAAGTGTCGTTATCAGTGAGAACACCCCTGTCGATGAGTAACCCGTCCAGTATTTCCGACGTAATTTCATGAATTGTGTGCGCAGCGTCGCTGCATGCGGGAAGCAGATCCTCGGGAGGGCCAGTGTGTCCATTCCATGTTCCCTGCCTGTCCGGGAAGTAAAATGTCATCCCTCGCGAGTCCGCTGGTCCGGAATCGCAGTGAATGCGGAATAGCAGGTTCGCGTTTGAAGTATTCGCTGTCTCTGCGCGTTCGGCATTCGTAACAAGCTCATCCTCCCCGGATTTTGTCATTACAACAATGACACCAGCCTCCTCAAGTATGTCCCTGAGTTCACATGCAACGATCCAGTTCACGTGGTTCTCAGTGAGCCCGTTCTGCACGGTCATACCACTGTTAACTTCCGACGGGTGACCGGGATCCAGGCAGACTGTGAATTCCATCCGGGGAAGTGGATCGCCTGCCGTATCAGCCTGCGCAACAGCGTGATTCCGTACCCCGAAAGTGAATAAAAGGCATGCACAAATAAGTAATACATAACCGGACCAGGTATGTTTACGCCAAAGGTGCATAGTGCTGGTGCTATCGCTCATAATCTCCTCAGATAGTATCATTAAAGAGCCTTTGTAAACTGGTTTCGGTTCGAATATACATGAATTAGTGGTAAATAAAGGGGAAGCAGCGTCAAAAGCTCATGTACCCCGGTTTAAATCGCACCGCAGAACCGTACAGATACCACTTTGCGAACATTAAAATACGACGGTCAGAGGTCACTTATTTCTTTGCGACACCGGATGTGCTCTGCTATACTGTGCGCGTTTCCGCATCGTCGCGAACGGCCGGTTAGCTTGGCCGTAGGAGGAGACTTATGGAACTGGATTTAACGACGCAAGTTGATCAGTTAATTGCTAGTAATCAAGCGTCACAATTGATTCTATGGATTACCCTGGGAGTAATAGTAGTAGCCCTCTTCGCGCTGGGTACGGAATTCTGGGCCAATCTCTGGGGAATAATTTTCTCACCTTCCATGTCCTTCCAGCGTATGCTGGGCGAAGCGCAATGGGTACCCGCCATTGTGATTGTTGCGATTATCGGACTTGCGTGCTCCGTTATTGTTAACTCCTACATGGGAAGGGAAGCAGTAGTTGAAAACGTATTCGAAAAAATAAGCCTGGATAACCCGGCAGTCGAACAGATATTGACTCAATTCGACTCTCTGGCCGACCAGATAGGATCGGACTTCACCCTTGCCGGAAATATCGGTTACGTACAGGACTACGCTTTCCAGACGCAGTCAATCGCCGTCGCGCTGCCAATAGGTTTCCTGATCACATGGCTGATATGGGCATTATGCGGTCAGCTGGGAAGCATGATAGCCGGGAACAAGGCCGGGCACGGTCTAAGCAACCTGTTGTCCGCACTGCCATACGTATTCACGGTCGGAATATTGACAACATGGTTCAACATGCTAGACCTCGCAGGTTCGGGCGCGGGGAAAATTTTCAGCATAATCTTCCAGTTATACTTCCTGTTCCTTCATGTGGTCCTGATGAGAGAGCATGGTCGGTATGACATCGGCAAAGCAATCGTCGCAACGATCCTCACCATAGTACTCGTACCAGTGTTCCTGATAGTCGTCTTCATCCTGATCCTTTTCATCATGGTTCAGGTCGAAACATATGCGTAAGTTAGCTGCTTTCCGGAAATACGTAATTAACGACGAGTTGGAGGTTAAAGCAATGTCCAGAATAAACGTAAGCGTTTCACTCATACTCATGGCATTAGCAACGATACTGATCGCCGGGTGCACAGCGGCGATGGATGAGAGTGTCAGGCAGAATGTCAGGTTTCCGGGTCTTGATGAGGGGGTACAGGCCAGGGACCGGGCTCTCGATACTGCAGTCGAGGGAAATATCATGAGCGACCTCGAGCTCAGGTGGTACGTCCAGACGTATGGACTCGAAGTTGAGGTCTCTCATACGATCGCCACGGTCCATATGCAGGTGAAAACAGAGAACCAGAGGGATAGAGTGCTGGCACTGGCTGAAGGAACTGACGGCATCTCAGAGGTGGTCGATAATATCGTGGTCGATCCAATGCTGGATGAAGCTCCGTTCGAGCTATAGCCACCAGCCTGATAACTAAAGAATCTCCAGGGCTCCTGAAAAAGGGGCCTTTTCTTATTTTTAAACTTAATATTCTGCAAAAAGGGTCGATTAGAATAATTGTCGTACCGCACGGCACGATTTACGTGTGCGCGTGCGCATATCCAACGACAAAGGAGGTGAAAAACAAAATGCCGGAAGTAAATTTATCCATGGCGTTCAATAATCTGGCCATGGAGATCAAACCCGCTGATTTAACCAGCGATCTCCCACAGGCGGCACCTGATGTAAAATCGCCTGGCGATGGGAGACAGGAATCCTTCAGGTCCGTGCTGACACGCGCGGAGAAGGATTCCCATTCACAATTGGAATCAGATCGTTCCACGAGCGAACCTGAACAACCGGGGGAGTCCGTGAAGGTTAGTAAACAACCCCCACGGGACGATTCCGGTGATTCGCAACCCGACAGAGAGCAGCCAGCAGGCGGAGAGGTAACTGACACACGGTCAGGACCACACGCTGAAACGACTGCAAGCGGGTCGGGAACCGAATCCGAAGGTGTCGCCAATGAATCAGTGGTGAAGGTATTAGTTGAGCCAACTACGGTACCGGTAAGCCAGCCCGGGATATCCGAACTGCTTCTTAATTTACTGGCAGCTGATTCGGTTGTTCCGCAGGTCACCTCGATGGTGACCGGGGACCCGGTTTCCACTGGTCCGGTGCTGACAGCCCCCATCCAACCGGGAATGTCTGCCGAATTCATTGTACAGGGTTCGGTGAGCGACACACAGGTACTGACAGATGAGCCGGTAATCCAGGCCCCGATTGCCCCAATGGTAACCAGGGATGGAATTCTGCCGGAGACGGTCAACCTGAGTGAGCTCGTCACCGAGACACCCAGGGCCTCACGGGGTTCTGAGTGGACCGAGGTGCTCGAACTTAACCGCCTGTTGAATCCTACCTTCCAGCGCGAGCAGCCTGCCCGCCCTGAAAGGACTGAATTTACCAGGCCCGATACTCCCCTGCCCCGGGACAAGGTGCAGATCGATTCGCAGCCTAGATTCGATATGCAGCGAAATCCAGGGCAGCCAAGGTTCGATACCCTCGTCCAGTCAGACAGGGCAATCGACCCGCAGCTCCGGGTGGCTGGAGCGGGACCCGGATTAGAGTCGCAACCTCAATTTTCAAGCGACGCATACCGGGCGGCGGTCGACTCGGTGCTGCAGAAGGCTCACATTCCAACCCAGGCAACGGCTACGAGCGTACAGGGCGGAGCGGCACAGGTGACCTCAGCGTCGCTGACCCGTCCCGTTATCCAGCCAGCGGCTCTGACCAGGATTAACACCGAGACGCTGGTCAACGACGTGCGTGAGGTGATCATGCGCATTGCGTCTGATGGTCGCAG
>JAUWTM010000018.1 GCA_030614715.1 Planctomycetota bacterium | reverse complement strand
GGCGCTACGGTCCCAACCAGGAGGTACTCACCCACCAAACCTACATCGTAAACCCGACCCGCCATCGGCATCTCGTTCAGGACATACGCCAGTTGGGGAGGCGAAACGTCGACAACATAAATATAATTGTCACCACCGTCCCAGTCATAATTCCCGGTGTATGCATAACCCCCTGACACCGCGATTGACCTTGCACTGCCCTCCATGCCTCCTGCAGACCCGACCACGCTTGCCGATCCCGGCACGCTTATATCCAGGATTTTTACGCCGGCGGAATCGTCGGCAACATACGCATAATTCCCCTCAACAGCAACATCCTGCGCCCAGTACGTTCCCACGAAATGCACCACCTGTGCCGATAAGGGCGGATCGACATCCACAACCCGTATCCCACAAGCATTAGTTCCGTAATCGAGAGTGGAGACGTATGCATACCCTCCTGACACCGCAAGCCCGGTAGTGTAACTCTCAACCGGCAGGGCCAGGGTGTTAACGATATATGCTGATTCCGGATCGCTTATATCGATGATGTCGAGGTAACCGAAGTCGAAGATTCCGCTGTGGTAAAAATTGCTCACATAGGCGTAATCACCATCGACAACAACATCCGGGTTGTTCCTGATCGACGGTAATTCTCTCACCTGGTGAACGGCTTCCGGCGGATCGACATCCAGAACCTTCAATCCGTCAGCTTCCGTTCCTATGTACGCATATCCGTCACTGACAACAATGTCCAGTGCATACCCGAACGGTTCAATGGAATAAACATATTCAATCGATCCCTCGGGACAGATATCCAGCAGGTCCAGACGACGCGACAGCACCGTGCCTTCGCACGACGGCCCGTATTCAAGAAACGCTGCCCACAAATTACAGCCATCGATATGTAGATCGACCGGGTTGCTCGTTCCGCAATAGTACGTATCAACGATCTCCGCTGATCCCGGCGGGTCGATATCGATTACGTGTAGATTATATGCGCTGGGATCCCCGTTGTATTTATACGTCAGCACCGACACGTATGCGTAACCGGAAGACATCACAACATTCGTCGCCGCCTTGTAGATCTGCTCCGGTTGATCACCAAACGGCACGTATCCGACGAAGTCGAATGCGCCTGGAGGGTCGACATTTAAAATTATAAGAGTCCCGACGTAGCCTCCATCAGTTATGCACAGGTAACCATTCTCCATTGAAATCGCGGTCGATGGTTTTGTTAATGAGGTGAATTCTGTATACAGCACTGATGCGGACTCAGGTGTCGTCAGGTCCAGAAAATGAATTTTTTTGGTCGATACATCACTCAAGACAAAACCGTAATCGCCATCGATATCCAGATCCGCGTCTTCTCCCTCCGTTATTACTGTATGCACGATCGATGCCAACTCCGGCGGATCGATGTCGACGATGTAAACCTCATCCGATGTTACAATTGCATAGCCATCTTTGATAGCTACATCCGTGCATGTCTCGGGGATCACCACGTAATTTTCAATCTGAGCAGATTCAGGTGGATCGACATCGACTATTTCGAGGTCATCTCCAACGACACAGACATACCCGTTCGCAGCATCGAGGCGTGTCACATTGTCCGCGACAGGCACTGATCTGATCCAGATAGGGTTCATCACGTCAGTTATATCGAAAATATGAAGTCCTCCCGTGAAGCCGGCTGCATACGCGTAGTTGCCGTCGACACTCACGCATTCAGGTGCTATATTCACCCAGTCCGGCGTTATATCGACCGGATTTAACACCATTCCCGATGGGTTTACCTCGAGCGTGATTACACGGTACGCGGTCAGGTCGAGCCACGGTTTCCCGATTGGATCGTTATCCTTGTCCTCGACACTGATTAAACACCGGTAAGTTCCCTGCGACGCGAGGTTATCATTCGAAATTGTAACCTCATAACTTGTATAACCGAGACCCAATGAAACGTACGTCGCTGTCAATTGACCGTTGAAGAGCTCGGAACACTCGATCAACGGATCATTATGGCTGCCTGGCCCCATCCAGTCGTAGACATCGATAGTCAGAGTTGCTGATCCGCCAGCATCGGTCAGTCCTGATCCAACCGGTGTCGGGTTAACAGTTATTTTCCACGGTTCAGCAACGTTTGCATTCGCGCCGAAATCAGTCATGGGATCGGTTACCGGATTGACTATCGGTTGAGCCCACGACGCATCGACCGCATAACCAAATACAAACGGCCCATCGGGCATGTCTATTTCGTATATTGCACTGATTGTGTCAGCCGGGTAAAAAACATTGCGAGGGTTTGGCAGATAATCGGTAACAAATCGTTTGTAACCGTTTATCATTGAATTTGGTACCGATGCAGTCGCGAGGTTCCCCTGTAGATAACCCTCCATCCCGTGACCGACAGTCGAACCGTTGTACAACGTCGTGTGCCCGTCCGGATTGACCAGTTCACCGTCTCCAGCCCACCTGTCCGAACATGTCAGTCCCGATTCCGGAAAATAGTGACTCCCGTTGAACATCGCGATCCCGCGCACATCAAAACCGGTCAGTTTCAGGTCGCTGAAGGGATGCGTTAGCTCAATTTCCGCGATGATCGTGCCGGTTCCCGACGGCGTCAATCCTGTCAGCTTGAAGCAATTGGTACACGGGCTTTGTTCGAGCCACGTGAGTATGTTTAGATGAATTGCGGTATCCCTTAAGGGAATTACTTCAAACTCGGGAATCTCCCCTACGGTCGGATCGACATAGATCAGGTTGTACGACCAGAGATAGTGGTTATCCGATCCATCCTGCTGGACAGCAATGTTACCATCTGATTCAGTGATCGGTGGTAAACCCGGATTGTCACCAGCCTGACAGCCGAGTATTAAAAATATAGAAAATACGAAAGTGGGCAGATACAGGTGGGATCTCATTTGCACACTCCTGCGAATATTCAGGCTGATAACAGTTTATCATACGTAAGTGACTGGATTGGTGCCCAGCCGGCTAATTTCCTTCGATGCAGTATGCTACTATTATTAATTACCATTAAGTATTGTTATTTGAAAACTACCTCTGAGGACCCTGTAATGTCAGAAGAAATTACTCCCAACGAACTGACAGCTCGAAAAATCGAGATTGAACAGCACGTACAGGCGATTAAAATGCCTGACAACCTGGCAATCGCGCTAATGGTCGCGAAGCATCGCAAGAACTGCAACGATGAGGGGTGTCCGTTTGATTATTATGCCTTCGCGTTCGGGCAGTCGCCGTTCCACGTGCCCCCTCCACTCGTAAAAGCCCTGGGAAAATCCGCGGAAAAGGGTCATTACTCCGACGCGGAGGGTATTCCACAACTCCGGGAAGCTGTCGCGGGATTTAACAAACGCTGGTTCGGAATCGATGCTGATCCTGACCGGATAGTCATCGGTCCCGGCACGAAGGACCTCATCCACCTCATTTTCGACATAGTCAGCGGTGGCGCCATCCTCCCTTCCCCGTCGTGGATCGGTTACTCACCTCAGATCAAACTGCTTGAAAAGCATTTCCACATCCTGCATCTCAATCCGGACAACGATTACAAGATTGAACCGTCGCAGCTGCATGATTTTGCCAAGCAGTTTTCAGGTGAGCAGCACGTGATGGTAATCAACAATCCGCACAACCCGACCGGTGTCGTATATTCACGGGGTGAACTCGAGGAGATCGCGGACGTATGCAGGGTGAACAACATCCTTGTCATCGCCGATGAAATCTACGCGATCACGACTTACAACTTCGATGACTTCACCAGCATGGGCGTGGTCTATCCCGAGGGATCGTTCGTGACAAATGGACTTTCCAAGGACCGATCTTCGGGCGGATACCGTCTCGGATCGTGCATACTTCCGGAGAAATGTTCGAAGAAGGACAGCGACGCGTTTAAAAAAGTGGCAGCCACCATATACACATATGTTTCAACCCCGACACAGTTCGCTGCGATCGATGTTTACAATCCCAACGACGAGATCGATGAGTATTTCGAAATAACCCGTAACATCCATCGGATTATTGGAACGCACCTCAGTGCTGAGTTCGGTAAAATCGACGGCCTTAAGGTTACAACTCCGCACGGTGGTTTCTATTTCTTCGTTGATTTCAATGAACTGAAGGATGATCTGAAGCGGAAGGACGTACCCGACTCAAACGCGCTTGGGCACTCGCTCATCGATCATCCGTTCCATTTTGCATGCGTTACCGGCGACGCATGCCTTCTTGATCCAGACGACTACGGAGCACGGATTGCGTTTGTCGATTACAACGGCAAACAGGCTTACGATAACTACAAGGCTGACCCACCATCGAATGAAGCAGAGGATATTGAGTTCGTAAAGAAAAACGCCCCGAAGATGCTCAACGGTATCGAGTCTCTGAAAAAATGGGTTGAGTTCATCAGGAGCTGAGGTCCCCTCCCCCTGGTTACTGCATTGATGTCCCACTCGAGTTTTATATCTACGGAATGGTGGATGCTTGTATGTTTCTTTATTTCATCATACATAGTAATGTCGCAACTTAATTAGATGCTTATTTAATCAATAATAGCCATATTTCTCACATAGCAATTTCCTGATTGTTACTATGAGATAATAAGTAATGAAACACCAGATTACCCATCCGATCATGTAGATAACGATCATCAGTATTGACATGTTCCATATTGAGCCAGATATGAAATTAATATAGTCATGTGTAAATTGTATGTTAATAAATCTGAAAGATAAAAAAATTCCAAGTAATATATAAAGCCCTAATGCTGGATTTACATGGCTTTTATGATGGATAAATAGAATAATACGACCAAGATTTATACAGGGAATCATCGCCATTAACACTAAATATATAATGCATACGATGGTTAATGGCCCAACAATTCTTTGTAATGAAAAAAAATTTGATAAAATTATTGGAATAAAAATAAATATTAATGACAGGATAATTGTACCAATAATTGAGATGGAGGAATTCCGCTTTATTTTCTTAATAGAAATATTATTCAATATATAGCCAATTCCCCAAAATGCAGCAATTAATTCAGGACCTGTTATTAGGCTTGGTCCTTCTTTCATGCCTTGATACATATCTTGTAATAATAATTTATTGTAATTCCTTTCTTCCCACCATAGTAGAATGTGATTGGAATTTATAAGCTCAAAGTTTTTTTTAAGTGAGCAATAAAAATTCCAATTCTCAGAAATATTCTTGATTGATGTATTTAAATGCATATTGTTGACATATTACATTAATATAACATTATGTTCGTCGATCAAGGGCCTATTCCTCATCCTGGGTAATTTCGACTAATGCCGCCATTGCCCCGACCTGCTGACCTGCTTCGACATGGACCGCAGTAATGGTCCCATTGATCGCTGAATTAAGCTCGTTTTCCATTTTCATAGCTTCGACAATTACACAGCACTGCTTTACTTCAACTTTATCTCCGACATTCACATTTACCTTTACAACCTGACCCGGCATCGGAGCGACGAGAATCTGCTTTCCGTCCACCAGTTCGAACGCATCTCCGCCGCCACCCGATGAATCGCCGGGTTCGGTAGCGATGATGCTTGTGCCTTTCACCATTACGTGCAGGCCATGCTCGTTGCGCGCGAACCGTACCGGCACGGTTACTCCGTCCACTTTCATCAACAGGAATCCATCGCCCGCAGGTGTGGCTGTGACCTCGCAGGATTTACCGTCGATCGTGACGATGAGATCATCACCCGATCCCTCGATGCCAATAGTTCTTTCAGTTCCGTCTATGTTGTACGTGTATTCCATGTTTTTCGTCCCGAATTAACCTATTTGCGTCCCGATGCGATCTCCCATGGTCCGACAAAATCCCACGGTTCGGGCATCGACGGTCCACCGTTGCCCGACTGCCCGAATCCACCCACGCGGCGTCCAAGCCCGAGGTGATCGACAATCGCTGCTGCTATCGCTGCCTGGTCGTTCTTTTCCTGTAACAAACCGACCTGCGCGCCGTCGCCCTCCGGCCAATCCGGCATGTTGCGCGGGATGAAATCGGTGTACGTCGCACCGTCGATGAATGCCTGGTGGCTGAGCACATCTATTAGAAATTCGATGTTCGTCCTGATCCCGAGAATGGTGTAATCCTCCAGTGCACGAATCATGCGCCTTCGGGCGGCTTCGCGATCCGGTCCGTAGACAATCAGTTTTGACAGGATCGGATCGTAATAGGTCGACACTTCGGAGCCAGAATAAATTCCTGAATCGACACGGATTCCCGGTCCGGTCGGCTCCTTGACCGTGAGCAGCGGGCCGGACTGCGGCAGGAATTTGTTTGCCGGGTCCTCGGCGTAGATTCTGACCTCGATTGAGTGTCCGGTCTGCCTGATTTCATCCTGCTTAAACGAGATGGGTTCTCCCATTGCGATCCTTATCTGCTCCTGAACGAGATCCACGCCCGTTGTCATCTCGGTAATCGGGTGCTCGACCTGTATTCGGGTGTTCATTTCGAGGAAGTAGAAGCTGTCGTCCGGTGCGAGCAGGAATTCGACCGTCCCGGCCGACCTGTAGCCGCACGAGCGCGCGACCTGACATGCTGTCTCACCCATTTTATTCCTGAGTTCGGGATGGACCGCGACTGACGGTGTTTCCTCGACAATTTTCTGGTGACGCCGCTGGATCGAGCATTCGCGCTCGAAAACGTGCACGACATTGTCGTGATCGTCGGCCAGGACCTGAAACTCGATGTGTCGCGGGTCGACGATCCATTTTTCAATGTAGACGGTGGGATCATCGAACGCTTTTCCGGCTTCACGGCTTGCGCCTTCGAGTGCTGCCTGCAGCTCATCGGGTGAATCGACCTTCCGCATGCCCTTTCCCCCACCGCCGGATGCGGCTTTCACGATGATCGGGTAACCGACGCGGTCGGCTTCGGCACCGACCTTGCTGAAATCGTCGGCTCCGGCCTGCATGCCGGGGATGACCGGGATGTTCGCCTCGATCATCGAGATTCGGCTCTCGATCTTGTTCCCCATCAGTCTGATTGCTTCCGACTGCGGTCCGATGAAGACCATTCCGGCGTCCTTGATCTTCCCGGCGAACGAATTGTTCTCCGCGAGGAAACCGTAGCCGGGATGGATCGCGCAGCAGCCGAGGTCACTCGCGGCCTGCACGATGCGGTCCTGGTCCAAGTAGCTTTCGAGAGGGGATGGCGGCCCGACACAGACCGCTTCGTCCGCTTCCTGCACGTGAAGCGCGGTAGCGTCGGCTTCGGAGTAGATTGTCGCGGTGGCGATTCCGAGTTCGCGGCATGCCCGTATGATCCGGACCGCGATCTCGCCGCGATTTGCTATGAGTATTTTGTTAAACATTGTTTTCTTCTATACCCCACTCGCTTACGCTCGGGGCTCTGAATCCTCAACCCATTTGGGGTTTCGTTTTTCGAGGAAGGCCGATATCCCCTCCTGTCCTTCTTCGCTCGTACGTAATTCCGCGATCATTTTCGCGGTGTATGTCCGGGCTTCCTCATGCGACATCGACGGCACGTGCCTGATCAGCTCCTTGGCCATCCACATCGCGTCAGGTCCCGATGACAACAGCCGTTCGACCATCAGATCGACCTCATCATTCAGGTCGTTTCGCGGTACAGACCAGTTTACCAGGCCGAATTCAGCCGCCTCGACACCGTTTATGCGTCGACCGGACAGCATCAGGTACCGGGCGTTCGCAGGACCGACGCGATTGACGACGTACGGGCCGATTGTCGCGGGGACTAATCCGATCTTGACCTCCGACAGGCTGAAGATCGCTTCATCCGCGGCAATTGCGATGTCGCACGCGCATACCAGGCCGTTGCCGCCGCCGATAGCGGGTCCGTTCACCCGCGCGATGGTCGGTTTTCTGCACGTGTAGATCGCATGCATGCAGTCGGCCAGTGCTTCGGCGTCCTTTATGTTCTCCTCGAAGGAATAGTCCTTCATCGACTTCATCCAGTTGAGGTCGGCGCCTGCGGAGAACGCGGTGCCCGCGCCCGTGACGATTACCACGCGCACGTCGTCCATTTCGTTAATTATACCGACGCCCTCGATGATGTCCTGGATCATCTGTGCGTTGAAGGCGTTACGGATGTCGGGGCGGTTGAACGTCATCGTCCCGACGGGTCCTTCGGTCTGTATGTATAGTGTCTCTAAGTCGATCCGTTCAGGCATTGTGCCTCACATCCTGAATACTCCCATTTTGTAATCCGGGATCTGCTTGTTCAAGCTCATTGATATGCCCAGTGCAAGTGCGGTACGCGTGTCGGTCGGGTCGAGGATGCCGTCGTCCCACATCCGCGATGTCGAGAAGTACGCACTCGAATCGTGCTCGTACTCGGCAAGGATCCTGTTGCGCATATCCTCCATTGCCTTCTCGTCGATTTCCTTGCCCGCCTTCTTGAGCTGGTTCTTTTTTACATCGGTAAGAACGCCTGCAGCCTGCTCCCCGCCCATGACCGAAATTCTCGAGTTCGGCCACATCCAGAGGAGCCTCGGAAGGTATCCGCGACCGCACATCGCGTAGTTGCCAGCGCCGTTCGATGCGCCGATTATAAGCGTGAACCTCGGCACGTCGACATTCGCGGTCGCGTGGACCATCTTCGCGCCGTCGCGCGGAAGTCCGCCGTGCTCGTACTGCTTGCCGACGATGAATCCGGTGATGTTCTGTAGGTAGATGAGCGGAGTCTTGCGCATCCCGCACAGAGTGATGAAGTGCGCGGCTTTCCTCGCCGATTCCGGGAACAGGACGCCGTTGTTTCCGACGATCCCGACCGGGTAGCCCATGATTCGCGCGAACCCGGTTACGATCGTTCCCGCGTAGGTCTCCTTAAACTCCTGGAACTCGGAGCGGTCGACTATTCGCGCTATGACCTCGCGGATGTCGTACGGCTTGGCTGTCGATTTCGGTATGATGCCGTAGAGTTCCTCGGGATCGTAGTACGGGTCCTCCGGCTCGGTGCAGTCCAGTTCAAATTTTCTCTTGCGGTCGAGTTCCGCGATTATGTTCCGTGAAATTTTCAATGCGTGTTCGTCGTTGTTCGCAAAGTGATCCGACACACCCGAGATGCGGCAGTGAACGTCCGCACCACCGAGGTCCTCGGCGGAGACCTTTTCACCTGTAGCTGCTTCGACCAGCGGCGGTCCGCCGATGAAGATCGTGCCCTGTTTTCGGACCTGTACAACCTCATCAGCCATTGCGGGTACATATGCTCCACCGGCCGTGCAGCTTCCCATGACAACAGCGATCTGTGTGATGCCCTCGCGCGACATCCTCGCCTGGTTGTAGAAAATCCTGCCGAAATGCTCCTTGTCGGGGAATGTTCCGATCTGGAGCGGGAGGAAGATGCCGCCGGAGTCGACAAGGTAAACGCAGGGGAGGTTGTTATCGAGTGCGATCTCCTGCGCGCGAATGTGCTTCTTGATCGTCATCGGGAGGTATGTCCCGCCCTTGACTGTGGCATCGTTTGCGACTATCAGTACCTCGCGGCCGTGAACGCGTCCGACTCCCGTCACGACACCCGCGCCGGGAACCTCGTTGTCGTGCTGGTCCCATGCTGCGAGGGTGGAAAATTCGAGGAAGGGACTTCCGGGATCGAGGAGATTTTTAACGCGGTCGCGTACGGGCATTTTGCCGCGGTCGATATGTCGCTGTCGATGGTGTTCGGGGCCACCGAGCTTAACCTGCTCCATACGTTCCTTGAGTTCAGCTAGTAAGGATTTGTTGTGCTCGGTGTTTTCCCTGAAATCATCGGAGTTTGTGCTGATTTTCGATTCAATACGGAACATGGCGTCTCTACTTTTTTAATTGATGTTGTCTGAAAAGGGGACAGGCATCCTTTTTTGCTTTACTGCGAGTGTTCATCATACAGGCCTGGACTACGCAAAAAAGGTGACAGTCCCCTTTTCAGCACCCATTCTGCGTTTTTCGATGCACTCCACTGGCGCACCCTTTATTAAATAATTCTTTTTTAGGGGACTGGCGATCAAATTTGCCGGGACGTCAAAGTTGAATTTACTAAGGATACAACAACCGGCAAATTTGAGTGCCTGTCCCCGCTTCATTCCAGATCAATGTCTTAAATCAACGCGGGGGCGACGTCACCGCCGCCCCCACATATTTTTCACTTAGGTTGGTCCGGTTACATACTGACTACTTTATAACCGTACGCAAGCACGCCTGCCTCACCGACCGTCTGAATCCGCCTGAACTCGATCTTGACCCTCATGCCGATCTCGATCTCATCAAATGGGGTATCAGCGATCTGTGCCGTGATACGCGCTCCGGTTGCCAGCTCGATGATTCCGATGGCAAACGGTCGCTCGTCAGAAAACTGGCTGCCGGGCGTGTGGATGATTGTGTAGGTCAGAACTTCACCCTCATCCGGAAGCGTCCTGGTTTCCAGTTCCTTGTTGCCGCACTTGCAGATCTGACGCGGCGGGAAATGATGCAGATCGCATTTCGCGCAGTAATTCGCCTCGAGCCTGTATCGCTGCGGCATGAACCTTGCATATCTTGCCGGGGTTACGCTTTCGAAACTCATGACATCGCCTCCAGAATATGAACTGTGGCACTTCCGCCGGAACCGCCCATGTTCTGGGCCAGTCCGATTTTTGCGCCCTTGACCTGGCACTCACCCATGTCACAGCGAAGCTGCTCGACAAGGGTGTGTATCTGGGCAACGCCGGTCGCACCGACCGGGTGACCCTTGCTCTTGAGCCCACCGGACGTGTTGATCGGAATCCGTCCGCCTACATCGGTCTCTCCCGCTTCAACAGCAGCTCCACCCTTGCCTCTCTCGACAAATCCGAGCTCTTCCATAATTACCAGCTCGGCGATAGTGAAGCAGTCGTGAACCTCCGCGAAATCGATGTCCTCGGGCTTCTTGTCGGCCATCTTGTACGCCATTTTAGCTGCGTCCTCGGTGACCTGAATTCGTGTAAGGTCCGATCGGTTGTGAAGCGCGAGCGTGTTACTTGCCTGGCCTGCGCCGATTACCCTGATGATCGGCTTACCGAGCTCCTTCGCCTTCTCGACAGTCGTCAGGATGACCGCGGCGGCGCCGTCGGTGATCGGTGAGCAGTCGAGAATGTTAAGCGGCTCGGCGACCTTAACAGAGTTGATAATGTCCTCAACCGAAGGCGTCAGGTGATACTGTGCGTTCGGGTTGTGCATACCGTTCTTGTGGTTCTTGACCGACACCATCGCGATCTGCTCGCGGGTTGTGCCGTGCTTGTGCATGTGCGCACGGGCGATCATCGCGTACAAACCGGGGAACGTGATGCCGTTGTAAGCTTCCCATTCCTGGTCGCACGCGGTGGCCAGTGCGAAGGTTGCTCCGTCACCGGACACGTCGGTCATTTTTTCGACACCGCCTGCAAGGACGATGTCGCTGAAGCCACCGGCAACTTCCATAAAGCCCATCCTGAATGCAATACCACCTGATACACAGGCCGACTCAATTCGTGTAGCAGGAATCGGGGTTAACCCGAGATGGTCGGCCATCAGGCTGCCAAGATGCTCCTGGCAGTTGAACAGACCCGATGACATGCACCCGACATACATGCTGTCGATGTGATCGACACCGGCATCTTCTATGGCGAGGAGGGACGCCTCCACATATAGATCGCGGAGGTCTTTGTCCCAGAGCTCGCCCCATTTGTTCATTCCAATTCCAACAACTGCAACATCTCTCATGGTTCAAAGCCTCCGTTATGTATTCTTCAAGATCTTACGCCTGTACTTGGCGTAGTTTCCGTAGTCGAGGTAAATGGGTTTGTACTCCAGCTGGTGAAGCGTATGCTCCGCAAGGTCACGGATCTCGTTAATATGGTCGGTAACCTCGAAAATAAAGGCGTCCGAACCGGAACCGGATCCGTAACTTACCATCAGGATTCTCTGTCCGGGCTGCGCGATATCCAGTGTGGATGTCAACCCGATCGGGCTTGCGCCGGAGTACGTGTTTCCGAGCTTAGGTACGAGCCAGCCCGGATCGAGTTTCTCTTTCGGGAAACCGAGCATTTTTCCTGCGCGAAGCGGGAATTTACCGTTCGGCTGATGGCCGATGTACCAGTCGATGTCGTCCGGGGTATAACCGGAGAGTTTCATGATTCCCCTGGCTGCGCCGAGGGTGTGCTTGAAGTAAGCGGGTTCACCGGTATACCGTCCCGCATGCTGCGGATAGTGCTGGTGTTCGCGTCTCCAGAAGTCGGGAGTGTCGGTCATGAACGAGTACGTGTGTGTGCACACGGCACAAATGTCCTTTGTACCGAAAATGAAAGCTGCTGCTCCCGCGGACGCAGAGTACTCGAGCGCATCGCCCGGCGCACCCTGGCTGGTGTCCGCACCGATTGCCAGGCCGTATTCAATCGTCCCTGCCATGACTTCCGAGTAAACCACGAACATTCCCTCGCTGCCCGCTTTGCATGCAAACTCGAAGTCTGCACAGTGGCATTCGGGAACGGCGCCGATTGCCTCGGCTACGATAGTCCCCGATGGCTTGACTGCATAGGGATGCGACTCTGAGCCAATATACACGGCACCGATCTTCACAGGATCGATCCCGGCGCGTTTGATCGCACGCTTTGACGCTTCGACCGAGAGTGTCACAGTGTCCTGGTCGATTCCCGGAACACTTTTTTCAGTGAGCATAAGCCCCTTCTTGTAACTCTCGGCGTCGGCGCCCCAGACCTTCGCGATCTCTTCTACTTTGATACGGCGTCTTGGAATTGATGCGCCATATCCTACGATGCCAACGTCGGTCATAGGTCCTCACTTTCCTTACCTGCCTTCCCGACTGTCGCAGGAGGTCAGGCTGTTTCGTTGTATGCGTACCCGGATTACATCCCGGGTGTTTGTTTACAGACTGAACAGGTCTATTCGAAGTCGTGAGCGGGATAACCGTTCCTGATAAGGCTTCGGGCTATCACCAGTTTATGGATCTCGTTCGTTCCCTCGCCGATCTCCATAAGTTTCGCGTCACGGTACATTCTTTCAACCGGGAATTCCTTGATATAACCGTAGCCGCCGTGAATCTGTACGGCGTCGTTGCAGACCTCGCGGCATGTAACCGCTGCGAAATACTTTGCGAACGCCGCTTCACGACTGTAATCGTCTCCACGTGTGTACCTGCGTGCAGCGTGATAGACGAGATGACGTGATGCTTCCAGTTTCGTTGCTGAGTCGGCAAGCATCCACTGGACGCCCTGGAAATTGCATATTGCCTGGTCGAACTGCTCGCGTTCCTGCGAGTACTTCAGTGCTTCATCGAAGGCTCCCTGTCCGACACCGAGCGCCAGGGCCCCGATACTGATACGTCCACCGTCAAGGGTCTTCATAAATACTGTAAATCCCTTGTTCAACTCTCCAAGCAACCGATCCTTGGGGAGCCGGCAATCCTCCATTATCAGTTCAGTGGTGGATGAGCCCCTGAGACCCATCTTGTTCTCATGTTTTCCGATGGAGAATCCCTTATCGTCGCGCTCGATGATAAATGCCGAGATCCCACGGGTTTTTGGCCTGGCTTCCGTGTCGGTTACCGCTGCGATAACGAATGTTCCGGCATGCTCGCTGTTTGTGATAAAGGTTTTCGTTCCGTTAAGGATCCAGCTGTCACCATCATCGACCGCGATTGTTTTCGTCCCACCGGCATCTGAACCGGCATCGGGTTCGGTCAGACCCATCGCGCCAAGGTGCTCTCCCTTGCACAGGGGGGGCATATACTTCTGCTTCTGCTCCTCTGTACCGAATGCGAAGATCGGGTATGTTCCGAGCGATGTATGTGCTGCAAGTGTGATTCCGGTTGAGCCGTCGGCCCGGCTGAGTTCCTCGACCGCGATGATATAGCTCATCACGTCCATCCCTGCGCCGCCGTATTCCTCCGGCCAGGGAATTCCCCAGAATCCCAGCTCCGCCATCTTTGGAATCAGATCGGCATCGAGCTTAGCTTCTTCGTCCATCTTTTCAGCAATGGGAGCGACTTCCCCACGCGCGAAGTCCCGCGCCATCTCGCGCACCATTTTATTTTCAGAGGATATGTCCACTAAAGAAGCCTCCTTAGCTCAGCCAGCTTGTGGTATGACGAGATTGCTGCAGGAATGGGCTCTATTCAGATATTCTGAAAAGAGCGAGCGACCCCCTCACCACTACAATTGGCCCGACCGTACAGAGTCAGCGAGTATATCAGAATCAAAGGTGCAAGGTCAAAACAAATTTAATCTCGACGGTCTGCTTATCATTGTTTTGCTTTTCATTAATAAATAATCCCCCGTACAATACACACCTATCCATCAATGTCCATCTCGGTATTAAATCGCATTAAAGGCTGAAAATCAGCATTTTTCAGGCTCAGGGAACACTAAAGTCGCTATTTTGTGAAAAAAGTCACAAAAATGAGGTAAAATAGGGATGAAAGGGGTAATAGGGGTTGAAAAAGGCGCTGTAAATAGCTATATATATGCGCTGGTCCGGTTGGTTTGGCGAGTATATGAGTACTTTGTGAAGTTTGGAACTTAATCCGACCGAGCCCGAGCAGATTCAAGCCTTGCGCTTTCTACATAAAATGATAGGCTGAGCACGTTGGCTTTTAGCCATCGCCAGTGAAGTACGGCCCGGAACATATCAAAACGGGCGAATCAGAACACAGAAACAAAGAACAGAGGAATTGTCATGACACAGGACATCGATGTAGTACTGCAAGAATCAAGGATATTCCCGCCGCCGGAGGAGTTTTCGGCGACCGCTCACATCAAGAGCATGGAGGAGTACGAGAAAATCTGGAAGGATAGCATTGCTGATCCGGAAGGATTCTGGGACAAGGTAAACAAGGAACTGGGCTTCGTATGGTTCGAGCCATACACGAAGGTAATGGACTGGTCGGAAGCACCGGTCGCAAAGTGGTTCATAGGCGGGAAGACAAACCTGTCGTACAACTGCCTCGACCGTCACCTGACGACGTGGAAGAAGAACCGTGCTGCGATCATCTGGGAGGGGGAGCCCGGCGACAGCCGGACGTTCACCTACCAGCAGCTTCACCACGAGGTATGCAAGTTCGCAAACGCACTGACCGAGCTCGGGATCAAGACCGGCGACAGGGTGTGCCTGTACATGCCGATGGTCCCTGAGCTTCCGATCGCGATGCTGGCGTGCGCCAGGATCGGTGCGCCGCACTCGATCGTGTTCGGCGGTTTTTCAGCGGAAGCGCTGAAGGACAGGATTCTCGACGCCGAGGCGAAGATGGTAATCACGGCCGATCACGGCTGGCGCCGCGGCAAGACGATACCGCTGAAGGAAGCGACCGACGAGGCTGTCAAGGGCTGCGACTGCGTGGAGAACGTGGTAGTGGTCAAGCGTGTAGGCGACAAGGGACCCGCGATCAACTGGGACGAGAAGCGCGACCACTGGTGGCACGACGTGATGGAGGGCAAGAGTGGCAAATTCGAGGCGGTACCGCTGGACAGCGAGCACCCGCTTTACATCCTATACACATCCGGAACGACCGGAAAGCCGAAGGGAATCGTTCACACGACCGGCGGCTACATGGTCGGAACCGCGTACACCACGAAAATAGTGTTCGACCTTCACGAAGAGGACACGTACTGGTGCACGGCTGACATCGGCTGGGTAACCGGACACAGTTACATCGTCTACGGACCGCTCGGACTGGGCGCTACGACGGTGATGTACGAGGGCGGCCCGAACCATCCGCATGATGGCCGGTTCTGGGAGATCGTCGAGAAATACGACATCAACATTTTCTACACTGCGCCGACAGCGATTCGCGCATTCATGAAGTGGGGACGTCAGCATCCGGACAAGTTCGACCTTTCGAGCCTGCGGTTGCTGGGCACGGTCGGAGAGCCGATCAATCCCGAGGCGTGGATCTGGTACCACGAGGTGATCGGTGGCGAGAAGTGCCCGATCGTCGACACGTGGTGGCAGACAGAGACCGGTGCGATCATGATCAGCCCGCTTCCGGGCGCGACACCGACGGTACCGGGATCGTGCACGCTTCCGCTTCCGGGAGTCGACGCCGCGATCGTGAATGCCGAGGGCAAGGAGCTCGATCATGGCAAGGGCGGCATCCTCGTGATCCGCAAGCCGTGGCCGTCGATGCTTCGCACGCTCTGGGGCGACGCGGAGCGCTACAAGGAAGTCTACTGGTCCGAGATTCCCGGCATGTACAAGGCCGGCGACTCTGCCAGGCGTGACGAGCGTGGATACTTCTGGATCATGGGACGACTGGACGACGTGCTGAACGTCTCCGGTCACCGTCTCGGCACGATGGAGGTCGAGAGCGCGCTGGTGGCGCACCCGAAGGTTGTCGAGGCCGCGGTTGTTGGCGCACCCGACGAGCTGACAGGCGAAGCGATCTACGCGTTCGTGACGCTTGAGGGCGACTTCGAGCCGGGTCCGGACATGGTCAACGAGTTGAAGGCGCACGTCGCCAAGGAGATCGGAAAACTCGCGCGTCCGAAGAAGATCCTATTCACCGATTCGCTACCGAAGACCCGTTCCGGCAAGATCATGAGACGTCTTCTGAAAGAGATCGCCGCGGGTAAGACCCCGATGGGCGACACGACCACGCTGGAAGATCACAACGTACTTTCAAACCTTTCAGCTTTGGCCAAAGACGACGGGTAATCACTTCAGTTTTTTAAATTAAACTATCAAGAGACCGCACAATGCGGTCTCTTTTTATTAATGGGGCTGAGTTCGTGGATCAACATTGCTTCTTCTTGGGTGATACTCGCGGGATGTGCATCTTCAACGGTCACCCAGTCGGCACCACTGAAGCAGGTTTTTCGTTCCCTTTTAGTACCGCTTACTGATGGATTTCCATAACCTGAGAATAATGTTATCCTTCTCAGGTAAGGATCCAACAAGGTTACAGAAGGAGCTGTTATTGGACACTGAAACTAATAAAGGTGTATTTGTAATTTACACGGGCGGGACGATCGGATCGAAACCACGGGACCCGAACGATCCTGACAGCCCGAGGACCGTTATTCAATGGGATGAACTTTTCGAACTTACACCGGCCTTGAATGACCTTGACTTCCCGGTGTCAGGATGGAGTTTCCCCGCGCCTACCGATTCATGCAACATTGGACCGCTCGAGTGGCGCATGATGGCGGAGAAGATCGAAGAGAACTACGATAATTATGAAGGATTTGTGATTCTCCACGGCACCGATACAATGGTGTATACAGCATCGGTTCTTTCATTCATGCTGGTGAACCTCGGAAAACCGGTTATCCTGACAGGTGCACAGCGGAGCCATTTATACCAGGCAAGGAACGACGCTGAACAGAACCTTATCACCTCCCTGAGAATTGCCAATCCCAAGGACTCCGGAATTCCTGTCGTACCGGAGGTATGTATTTTCTTTCGTGATGAACTTTACAGGGGTAATCGTTGTATAAAAGGGGACGCCAGTGGTTACAGCGCATACACCAGCCCGAATTACCCTCGCCTTGGATGGGCGGGAGATAAAATACATATCGATACCAGGCACATTCGTCAGATGCCGACCCAGTCGTTCAGAATTCGACGCCATATGGACTCGAATGTATTATCGTTCAATGTATTCCCGGGCATCCAGGACACCGATGTCGTACAGCGTCTGATCAATGCTCCAAGCTTGAGAGGGATAATCCTTTGCTCATTCGGATCGGGAAATATACCAACTAGTCCGGATTTCCTGGAACCATTCAGGAAAGCGGTAGAGAGAGGAGTGATAATCCAGAATGTTACACAGTGCACGAGGGGCATGGTTGATCTTGGATTATACGAAAGCAGCGCTAAACTCCTGGAAATAGGTATTATCTCGGGCCTGGATATTACTGATGAGGCTGCGTTGTGCAAGATGATGGTTCTGCTTGGAGACGAGGATCTTTCTGAGAATGAGGTGGCCGACCTCATGCAGCAGGACCTTGAAGGTGAGATGTCTCTGTCGGTCTTCACAACTCGTTTCAGAAAACATGAAAAGAACGAACTTAATGCTTCACAACATCGGGTACGACTGGCGGCAGTCGATATCCTGCCCGGTGACTGGACGGGCTGGAAAATCAGCTCGGCAGTATTAAGATTCAGAAATGCCAAAGTTGAAAATCATCCGCTCAAGGAACCAGTGGCAATCAGGGTTTTTCTTAATCTGGGATCTTCTGACACACTTGATGATAAAAATCCGAATTACGCCGGTGAGTTTCTGAGAATGGTGAATGACGAACCGTCTATTGTATCGTTGAATGTAACGAGGGTAGCCCGAAAGCTGATCAAACCCGGGATGAAGGTATCTTTTACAGTATCAATTGACGAGGATTCCAGAGGATCATTTAAATGGGAGAGTGCGGAGTTCTGTATTTACTCAGGAAGCACTGTGGACAGCCGGTAGATTGTCATAATCGTTGTAAAGCCCTCAATGAATGAAATAACAAAATGACCGGGGCAGTTCCATCTACCCCGGCCAAGGCTGTATAAACAGCGTGTCAGATTTTGTCTCAATTATAATCCTGCGTCTGTAGATTCTATCTCTATCTGAATCCTGAGATCATGGGCATGCAGCCTAGCAACCCAGGATTTTATCAACCTCGTCCTTATCGACATCCATTACGTACTTAATACCGCTTATCTCAGCAGCCTCAGGGGTCAGTGCCGCCAGATCATCACGGGACATGTACTCAAGGGCGAACTTGCGGCTGCCAGCCATCATCTGGCGTAAACCCTGTGCAAGGCGTTCGTAGTACGTATACAGTCCGATTGCGCCCGTTGGGATCCTTTCAAATTCATCATCACCCAGCTCTTTCCTGAGGTGAGAGGCGGTTACGAATATTTTATCTATGGAATGTCCGAAGCGCTCAACATAAACGGGGACCTGGTGCTCATCGATTGTCTTGCCGATGGTTTTACCAACCATTGCAGCGGCGATAGGACTCCTTGCCATACCCACAAGCTTTGAATAAGGTGCGCACAAGGCCAGTCCCTTGAACATCTGATCCTCGAAGGTGAATCCACCAGCAACGGTTAACGGAGGAACATACTCACCAGCATCGTCAAGACGCTTGGCATAGTGGTAAAGAAGAGAGTGAATTTCCACTGGAGGCATGCCCCACTCATTCATCATTCGCCACGGACTCATGCCTGTGCCGCCACCGGCACCGTCGACTGTCAGAAGGTCAATTTTGTATTTTGAGGAAAACTTGACAGCCCGGGCCAGATCTGCTGGACGGTATGCTCCAGTCTTTAAGAAGACATATTTAGCTCCGGCAGCTCGAAGTTCTTCAACCCTTTGCGCAAACGATTCCTCGGTGACCATTCCTACACGTGAATGCCTTTCGAACTCAGTGAATGCACCCTTCTCGAATGCATCGATCACACTGGGATCGGTAGGATCAGGCAGCACAATATAGCCACGCTCATACAGGAACTGGGCTTTCTTAAGGTCCTTGATCTTAACCTCGCCCCCGATATTTTTCGCACCCTGTCCCCATTTTAACTCTACGCATTGAACGCCAAGTTTCTCAATGGCATATTCCTGTACTCCCAGGCGCGTGTCCTCGATGTTCGCCTGTACTACGATCGCTCCATACCCGTCACGCTGGTGATCCGTAAACAGTTGCACCCTGCGCTTCAGGTCTACGGTATCAACCACCCGGCCGTTTTTAATGACAGATTCAGGATCCATTCCTACGACGTTCTCACCGATGGTCAGGCCGGTACCGGAAAGAGCTGTTCCAATCGCAAGTCCCTCCCAGTTGTTCTTGGCGATATTTGTCGAACCGATACCCGGAATCATGATTGGCAATTTGAATTTAATGCCATTGTCATGACCGAATGTAGTTTCCAGACTGACAGCAGGGAACACTGCCTTATCACTGTCGGCTTCGATTCCATGTGCACCGACAGCTGTACCCATTATGTTGAAATGTGAATAGTCTACCGGGTATTCTTTTTCTGCTGCAGTGGTAATCACTCCGAACGGCTGAGGATAGATAACCTCATGGCCACGGTATGCAGACTTGCCTATCTCGCACATACCGATACAGCCGTCGATACATGTGGCGCACATCCCCGAATTCGGTGATATTGAATCTTCAGTCCTGTTCTTCGTCAATGTGGCAGCTGAAGCGTTAATTCTCGAATAAGACATTTTGTTCTCCTTGATTCTGGTCAGTCCTTTTCTATTTCACAGGCTACACAGGGATCCATGTAGCACATCAGGTCATCAAATTGATCTTTTTCAACGCAGGGAGCAGCAAGGTTTATGCAACCGTTGCATATTGCCTTCTCCGGCTCATTAAACGTGCAGCGTAACTGGCATACCGGACAGACATACATACAGCCACCACATCGCCGGCATTCTTCGGATTCGACATCGAATGGGGTTCCGATACTCCGGTTACCACCACGTCCCCGAAATCCAATTGCCTTAGCCATCATCTGCTCTTCGCATATGCGGGTGCAGAGTCCGCATAAAATGCAGTCTTCATGCTCCTGTTTGAATCTCTGCTGGCGGACATGGTGCTCCGATGCCAGATCCTGAATGATCTTCGATTGTGGACAGGTAGCGAGGAGCAGTTCAATGACCATCTTCCTGGCTTTCAAAACCCGTGAGGTCGCTGTACGTACTTTCAGGCCTTCGGTAGCGGGATATGTGCATGACGAAACCAGCTTGCTTCGCGGAGCCTCACCGATTTCAACCACACATAGCCTGCATGCGCCGTATGGTGACAGCCCTTCCATGTGGCAAAGAGTGGGGATGGGTAATCCAAGGAATTTAGCAGCCTCAAGTATTGTAGTACCCTCATGAACCTGGGTATCTATTCCGTTTATTGTGAGATTGATCATTGCTTTCGTTCCTGGTTTGAACTCAGTACTACTACCTGGTTTCAACTGCATCGAATTTACAAACACTCTTACACGCTCCACACTTAATACACTTGGCTGTGTCTATAACATGCCGAACTTTCTTTTCACCCGTAATTGCGTCCTCGGGACATGCTTTTCTGCAGAGCCCACACGCGGTACATTCTTCATTTATGTAATATTGAATCAGTTCTTCGCAGACTCCGGCGGGACATCGCTTGTTTTCAATGTGCTCGATATATTCATCCCGGAAGTATTTCAGCGTGGAAAGCACAGGATTGGAAGCAGTCTGGCCCAGGCCGCACATTGTCGTGTCCTTCACTGCCAACGCAAGTTCTTCGAGGAGATCGAGCTGATCGAGGGTTCCAATACCCCTGGAGATATCATCAAGGATCTCATGCATCCGCTGAGTGCCCTTACGGCAGGTAAAACACTTCCCGCAGGACTCATCCTTCAGGAAATTCATGAAGTACTTCGCAACATCGACCATGCAGGTGTTATCGTCCATGACGATCATGCCGCCTGATCCCATAATAGAACCGACTTTTGCCAGGCTGTCATAATCTATTGGAAGGTCAAACAGATCTGCGGGAATACACCCGCCGGACGGTCCTCCGGTCTGAACGGCTTTTATCTTTGCCTTTCCGACAGGTCCTCCCCCGATGTCGAACACGATTTCATTGATCGTCATGCCCATCGGGACTTCAACCAGTCCAGTGTTCTTTATCTTACCGACCAGGCTGAATATCTTGGTTCCAGAGTTCCCGTCAGTTCCTGTCTTAGCGTATTCATCCGCTCCATGGTCGATAATGACCGGAATGTTGGCCCAGGTTTCTACGTTATTGATAACGGTAGGTTTACCGTATATCCCTTTTTCAATTGGGAATGGAGGACGCTGGCGAGGTTCGCCCATTTTACCCTCGACAGACTTCATCAAGGCAGTTTCCTCGCCACAAACAAAGGCTCCGGCACCTTTCACGATCTGGATATCGAAGTTGAAGTTGGATCCAAGTATGTTCTCACCGAGTAAACCAAGAGTCCGAGCCTGGTTAAGTGCAATAATCAGGTGTTTGATTGCCAGGGGATACTCATTCCGTATATAGATTACGCCGTCAGTAGCTCCGGAGGCGTATCCACCAATGATCATGCCCTCAATAATGCTGTGTGGGCTGCCCTCCAGCACACTCCTGTCCATGTATGCGCCTGGGTCACCCTCATCCGCATTACACACAATATATTTACCTTCACCGTTCTGCTGTTTGGCAAGCAGTTCCCATTTAATTCCAGTTGGAAAACCTGCTCCCCCACGCCCGCGCAGTCCTGATATCTTTACCTGTTCTATTACCCACCAAGGGTGCTTGTTCTCAAGGATCCTGCAAAGTGATGAATATCCGCCGTTTTCGATGTAATTATAAATACGAATCGGGTCAACTTTCTCATTCAGGCCAAGGAGAATGCGGGCCTGCTTATTGAAAAATGGAATATCCTCCTGTTTCTCGATCCTGTCACCAGATGAAGGATCAACGTATAGAAGATCTTCAACGACCTCATCGTAAAGCACCGCATCGAGAATACGCTCTACATCCTTCGGTTTAACGTTTGGATAAAATGTCCTGCCGGGTTCGATAAGAATCGATGGTTCCATCTGGCAGAAACCATGACAACCGGTGATCCTGAGCTTAACTTTGTCTACTAATCGTTTCCCAAGTATCTTGCTCTTCGCCGTTCTGATTATTTCATTGGCTCCACTCGCCTGACCGCATGTACCCGCATTAATTATGATAGTCGGGATACCAGAGTCTGTATTTTCAAGCAAGATCGCCTGGAGTCTTCTGAAATCTTCGATTGACCTGAGGTTTTCCATCTATATTACTTCCTGTTTATCTGTTTAGGTAGTTACACACGAGATCAAGTTCCGTATCCCTATAAATTAACCCCATTGATATCCAGCATATGGTTTTTACATCCTCTTCGTGAACATATCTGAAACATTCCTCCGCCACTGATTATCATGGGAACCATGGGAGCACTGCATGTCACACAGTTTGTGGTTCCCTTTAGTTCAGCATGGCAGTGTGGACAGAAGAAATGAACCACGGTCTCGGTCGGAATTTCGTGTTCGGAGAAAACCTTGTAACTTCCATACATGGAAGATAAAAGCAGCCATCCATGGTTGATTCCAAAGGACGCTGTCACACGGATTGAGGGGTAATCATCGATTACTCGTCCAGAATCCATCAGGCTGTGATTACATTTGGGGCAGCTGACGTCGACAGGAAAGATATGGTAATCCTGCTGAATGTCTGCTGTTTCGAATCCTTGTTTTGCTTCTTCTATGATCCCTTTGACTTCTGTCTGCCCAACATTCGAAAAGTAGTGTCCATCAACCACAACAATAGGACCAAGTGCGCATGCCCCGAGACACGCTACCGTTTCCAGAGTAAATTCCTTGTCAGGAGTAGTCTCACCAGCCTTGATTCCAAGTTGGCTTTCAAACTCTTTGACTATATTCGGCGCTTCTCTGACGTGACATGCGGTACCCAGGCACGCCGAGATTAAATGCTTGCCCCTGGGTTCCAGGCTGAAAGCCTTATAGAACGTTGCTACACCATAAACCTCAACCAGGGACATTTCCTTCGCATCTGCAACCATCCTTAAGGCATCTTCAGGAAGGTAGCTGAACCTTGCCTGGATGTCCTCAAGTATTGAAATCAGGCCGTTACCTTCCTCATTGTGCTTGTCGAGAATTTCCTTGACTGTATCTGAACTCATAGCGTGCTACCCTTTTTTAAGGATACGATTCATTCAATTTAAATTGACCTTCGGCAGTACTAACAGTACTCCTCGCAGTGCCATACACCGCCTTCGGCGCAGGAGTGCATACACGTTTCCCGGGCATCACAATTGATGCAAAGCCCCTGCATTGTCTGCGTCTCCTGGGGGATCGGTGCAGTCTTGGCTGGTACCGGTGAAACACCAGCATGCGATTCACACTCTTCACAGTGATGGACCGGATAACCAGGTGTCCGATGAATACAACCGGGGGCTTCAGCACAGGTGGAGCACAGGTCCTGGAACTCCTCGTGTGGCTTCATCGCAAGGACCTGCTGGTCCTTCTTACGCTTCGCTTTCTTTGCCTTTGTTGTTTTCTTTAACCTTACATTTGCTTCTGACAACTTGTGCCTCCTCTCAGGTATTTTTCCGATTCTCTGCTATCCAGATTGTGGCAGCGCTATGAGATATTCAGGTACCGTGCCAAAGCAGGATTAAAGAAGCACGTTAATCAGGTTAAGCCCTTAAAAACATGATTTGAATCACAAATTAGCTTGAGTTGACGGAAATCGCGTTAAAATGCCGGTAAATCAAGCTGTCGAGGATATGTGCATACAGAGAGAGTGAAAATGGAAGGGTGGTAATATTGGGGATATTTGCATCAGTGGGGAATTATTCCTCACCCTGGGTTCAACTGTTACTTACCATTAAATCCGTACGACTTTAACTTTTCCCTGAGTGTCTTCCGGTCGATACCCAGTATCTTTGATGCCTGGGATTTATTCCCATCGACACTCGCTAATACATTCCGAATATGTTCCGCTTCGACCTCAGATAGGCTCTTAGTAAGGTTTAGAGCCCTGTTTGCCGAAAATCTCATTAACGATGGGAAGTCAACCACATCGATGACTCCCCCGTCGGTCATTACAACAAGTCGTTGAATAAGATTCTCAAGCTCACGGACATTCCCTGGCCACGAGTAATTAAACAGGACCCGTAATGCTTCGTCGCTGAATGATAACGGGGTTTTGTCAGCCACTTCTGAAAATTCCCTGATGAAATGATTCGTCAGGGACAGGACATCGTCTCCCCTCTCCCTGAGCGGCGGTATTGCGATATTAATTACGTTTAAACGGTAATACAGATCTTCCCTGAAAGAGCCATCCTCAACAAGTTTCAGGAGGTCCTTATTGGTTGCGGCAAGGATCCTGACATCGACTTTACGTGGTTTTGTGGAACCTACCATGCATATCTCTTTGTCCTGCAATACCCGAAGCAGCTTCACCTGCATCGCCAGGCTCATTTCTCCAATTTCATCCAGGAAGATGGTGCCGCCGTCCGCTGTAAGAAAGAAACCGGCTCGAGTTTCGGTGGCTCCGGTGAAAGCACCTTTCACATGACCGAAAAGCTCACTTTCGAGAAGGCTTTCCGGGATACCGCCGCAATTAACCGGCACTAAGGCTGACGCTGCCCTTGGACTGTTGTAATGAATTGCCCTGGCTACCAGTTCTTTGCCGGTCCCGCTTTCACCATAGATCAAAACAGTAGCCTGGGTGGATGCCGCTTTTTCAAATGCTGAGTACATCCTGAGCATTCCATCGGAATTCCCAATGATTCCAAAAGATTCAGCCGGTCCCAGATATGACGGTACCTGCGAAGTCCTGCGTATATGCAATTTCTCCAGAGCTGTTTGTACCGCACTCAGGAGTTCCTGGTCCGTAAACGGCTTTGATAGATAACCCTCGGCTCCCGCTTTGACGGCCTCGACTGCACCCTCGACCGTAGCATAGCCGGTGATCATCATTACTTCGGTGTCTTTGTAGTTTTCTTTCAGATGCCTGATCAGGTCGAGTCCACTGACTTTGGGCATCTTCAGATCTGTGATGACGAGGTCAAGAGGTGTACTTTCGATTAAC
Organism: Planctomycetota bacterium; assembly: GCA_030614715.1. Lineage (GTDB taxonomy): Bacteria > JAJVIF01 > JAJVIF01 > JAPKYR01 > JAPKYR01 > JAUWTM01. The sequence goes on along the minus strand of JAUWTM010000018.1, from coordinate 13,519 downwards.
GTGATTGCGTCGCCGACGTTGCCCGCTGTAAATACCCGGTAACCTTCCCCTGACAGGTTCCTCTGAATTACTTCCAGTGTTGCTTCCGAGTCGTCTACAACCAATATGCTTTCTTTCTCAGTCTGTGCCGTCATTTTTCTGTCACCTCTACTTCATCGGGACCAGCGATAGGTAATTGAATCTCGAAGCTGCTGCCTTTGCCTGCTTGACTGGAGACTTCTATTGATCCGCCATGTGAAGTGACTATTCCGTGCACTACCGGAAGACCCAATCCGGTACCCTCGTCAACATCTTTCGTTGTGAAGAAGGGCACGAATAACTGCTCCAGAATTTCATCACTCATGCCCTCGCCAGTATCCGTCACCCTGAGGCATATGTATTTATCCAGCCATTCCGTGGATATTGTAATAGTACCTCCATCCGGCATGGCCTGGATCGCATTAACAACAAGGTTTACCAGGACCTGATGTATCTGGGACTGGTCAGCCATGATCTCAGGAAGATCGGGTGTTAGTGACCGCACCATCTCGATTCCAGCTTTTATACACCGGGCATCAAGGAAATACAGTCCTTCCTCAATTACTTTATTGATGTTAACCCTGGTCTTCTCTGCAGGCATTTGACGGGCGAACAGCATGAGTTTCTTGACCACTTCACGGGCGTGCATGGATGCTGTTACTATTTTATCGATATCATCTTTAATATCGTCGGGCAGGTTTTCGTTTCTGAGTATGAGTTGGGCAAAACCGAGTACATTACCCAGGGGCTCATTGAACTCATGTGCCACCCCTGCTGCGAGTTGCCCGATGGTTGCAAGCCTGTCAGCGTGCCTTAGCTGCTCCTGGAGTTTAATTCGATCATCCTCGGCTTGTTTCCTCTCGATTATTTGAGCGATGAGCCTGGATATGGCATCGATCAGGTTTCGCTCTTCCCTCAGAAATGGTCCCTCGTCCAGCTCCGGCATTATCTCGGCATAAGCAACCTCGATATGACCACGGCATTTACCATTGATGAAAATATCAGCAGTTTGATTCTGCAAATTCCCGGTATAACCAGGGGTTGCATAGTCATGCCCATCAAGGAGGATTCTGCCTTCTGTGATCTCCGGGTATTGCCACGCTGGAGGAAGCAACCCAACGACATTTCTCATTACATCATCCAGTGTATATCCCGGTTCGGCGGCAATCTGGGCAATTCCATACAGGCAGGAAAGTTCCTTAATACGTTCACCAAGAGCGATCTGTGCACGGTGACTCACAAGAGCGGAACCGAGAATATCACTGATTCCATCGTAGAATTCCATATCATCAATGGAAAAGAATTGTTCCTGCCTGCATTTCATTTGCAGAAGGCCGATTGATTTTCCGTTGGCAACAATCGGGATAAGTGCCAGAGACCTGTAAATATCGCTGTAACTTACTTCGTCAATTTGTTGAGCATTAGTTGCGGACTTAATCTTATCCAGAACTTCTCGTATGTCACCCGTCCAGAAGCTGCCTTTTGCTGTCTTGTATCCTGAGTGCAACTCCTCGTTTCCCGACAGCATCTTTTCAATACCCTGATCGATGACCGCTGCGTTATCGTTTGTTCCTTCCTGCCCTTCTAAACCGGGTTGCGTTGCGTTGAACGTGAACGATGCCTCCGGCTTGCTGGTGGTTTCGCCATGACAAAATACTGGATCATCAGCGATATATACGCCGATCACATCACAGCCAGTGAAATCTAATAGGATCTGCGTGCATTGTTGAAGGAAGTCGCTGGTTGAACCTCCCTGGTTTGCCTGTTGGAGGAGACGCAGTGATAGCGAGTGGAATTCCTCCCCGGATCCTCGCTCCAGGTGGTTCCTTAACCGGTCATTTGACGCCTGCTTACTCATGTCATGCACAATGGTAGAATGGGTTGTCAGGAAAGTAAAGGTTAAAGATATTGAAGGATCTGGGAGTAGAGTTTTACCGGTTCAGGATAAACTCGTATCTTCTGATGAGACGAAAGACATCCATCGCCAGACTCAGTGTAAATTACCTTGCCAGGTATCACCAGAACAAAATAAATTCCAGTGCCGCCCTTAAGCGCACGTTGATGGTGACTCACGCTGCCAGAGCATCGCGCTTAAGGGTGTATCGTCTAATCCAGACTTTTTCACAATCAACACGTACACTTCCCCCACAAACCTCCAATCCTCCAGTGCCGCCCTTAAGCGCACGTTGATGGTGACTCACGCTGCCAGAGCATGGCGCTTAAGGGTGTCTCGTCTAATGCAGACTCTTTCACAATCAACACACACATTTCCCCCAGCAACCCCCCAACCTCCAATGTCGTCCTCAAGCACACGACGATGGTCACTTACCCAGGGAGCAACTGGTGCTTGAGGGTGTTTCACCTAATGCAGAAACTACACGCAAATTAACCAATCCTTGATTCCTTCTTGGTTTTAACTACCTGTAACGGTACGCGCCCCGACCCCTCAGACGATCCCGGTCCTCGTTATCATCAGATTCTTCATCCCCTGCATCTTCATCCGAATCATCTTCAGATTCTGAATCCTCTTCATCCGATGTATCAACCTCTCCCGGTGTGTCCCATGCACTGCCTGAACCCGCAGCCGAGTTCTCTACATCCTCACCGGGAAGGACTATCGGACGTCCGGCAAGGTCGAATACACCTGTTTCGATATCTTCACGAAAATCGGGATAAATAACCGGGGGCAGGTCCCGACCCGCATAGTACGCAAGGACGCCGTCCATGACTCCGGCCATTATGTTGCGCGCGTAGGCTCTCGACCTGTCCGCGAGACGTGCATGGTCGATCTGGTTCGTCATGAACGCAGCCTCGACAAACAGGACGGGTATATCCTCGGCATAACGGAGAATAAATAAGCCTCGCTCGTCCGGCACGGGACCCAGTCCGGGAACGCCTGTACGTCCGGCAATTCCACGGTGCACGAGTCGATAGAGAGGCATGTAATTCTCGTCCTGGTAGATGATCATCGAGCCCTGAATGGCTGTCGGTTCCTCGGTTGCATTGTTGTGCACGCAGATGAACAGGTCCGCATCGACCTGTATGGCTATATCGATTCGCCTGGCGAGGGTAATGTATACATCGTTTTCGCGGGTCAGGATTACGGTTGCTCCGTTTTCCTCGAGGAATTCCTTAAGGTAATACGACATTTCGAGGTTCAGGTCCTTCTCCTGGAGCCCGAAGTGACTCGCACCGGGGTCTTCGCCGCCGTGACCGGGATCGATGACTATTACCTTCCCTGAAAGGTCACCGGATAGAATCCTGACCGTGATAAGCCCTTCCTCGCAGTCGTGCTCAACCTGGTACGCAAGCACGCGATCGAGATCCATCACAAGGCGGGTTGTGGTCGGCTGGAACTGCCCGAACCTGATCTGCTGGATGTCGCCGATTCCATCCATACGACGCTCGTTCCCCGGAAGCCATGTTCCGCTCAGGTCGATAACCAGGCGCATTCCGTCCCCGGCGAGTGTGAAATCGGTCAGCATCTCGAACGGCGGTACATCGAACGTCGTGGTGATCTCACCGTCCACGCCCATCTCGAACCCGACAATCCAGCCAAGTTCCTCTAGCGACATATCCTCCGCACCTTCCGGGTACTCGATGAGCTGCGGTCCGGGGGGGGCAGATGTTTCGTCCGGCGTGATGATGTCCGGGATCAATTCTCCATCGAGCAGCCGACCTTCCCCGAAAAGTTCAGGCGGAGTCTGAATTTCCGGCTCGACCTCCTGGGTCAATTCATCATCCGTGACGGTTTCGGTCGAGTCTGCGGGATCGGTAGTAGTGGATATTGCGGGTTCTATCGTGAAAAGTTCTGGTCCTTCGGTATCGTTTTCATCCCCTGCTGCAGCCAGTACCACGACCAGCTGCACGATTTCAGAATCGATATTAAGCAGGTTTCGGTCACTGCAGGCTGAACTACCCTGGTTTGCATTGCTGATCAGAACCTCGAGAGTGCTCAGGTCGGGGAAAACCGTGTGACGTGGTGCCTGTTCGTTCTCCCATTCCAGTACGATGCGGACTGTCGGCGGTTCCCATACGAACTGGCTTGCTCTCAACGCCGCGACACCGTTCATACCGAGTTGATCGCCTGATATTTCGATGCTGCGTCCCGACAGGAATGAGTTGTCTATATCGATTACCCGTCGCGACGGCCCTGTCAGCTCGAAGGTGTCGAATTCGGGTGGCAGGGATGACGTGATACGTACCGCGCCGTTCGAAAGCCTTATCGCAACGATCACCGGGTACAGTGTAAGGTTGCCATCCTCCAGGTTCAGGCGCGATTTAACGCCAAGCACTTTCACTAAGAAAGTGTCGGGTACGTACCAGACACCGTCCTCTTTAACGAGATTTTTACCGTAATCAATGGACAGGTTACCGTTGCTGATAACCGGCGACTGTGGGTCGACAGTGACCGATCCGTTGATTGTGTTGCCGATCAGCAGACGTGTTCCGTCATCGAGGATCGTTATGCCAAGCTGGTCGGCTAGATCATCGATCGCTACGAACAACTCCCCGTCCACCGTTTTAAAATCGTGGGTTAGATGAGTCCCATCAAAAATTACATTCCCTGCATACGCTGCCTGTACAGGCAGAATGAAACATGCAATTGCTATCACAGCCAGGATCGATCCTCGTATGGCCGTTGTTCGCATCATGTTTCTGCCTCCACTGTAGTTGTATCGACGTATTCCGGCTCTACTGTCGTGCGTTCGATATTCCAGCATTCTTCCGACGCGACCGGAAGCAGATTCGCGAATCTCGTGTATGTTTCGAGTTCTCGTCCGTTGATTTTCAGGATAACGTCTGTCACGTTGCAGCACTTATGCAACGTAAGATAGAGGGCACGCCTGAAAATGTTCACATCGAAGTTCAGGAATGCCGTTGCAGAGTCAGGCACGGTTAATTCGACTGTCGCTGTGCCGTTTTCAATGGTCAGGCGCTCGATATCGTAACCGTCCGCGCACACAGGCTGCGGTGGTGGATACGTGAGTTGCGGGGGGTGCTTCAGCATCCGCGAAACCGCTTCGTGAGCGTCCTCAACACCGATATCCACTTCCATGGACAAAGGCAGCAGGTATCGACCAGATGAATCCCTGAAATACCCGGTTACCCATTTCGATTCACCCTGCAGACCTGAGTCAGGGACAAAATTAATATGTTCCGGAGCCGACAGTGGCTCGGTAAGGTCGTATCCCTCGGGCGTGCCATCGACTACCTCGCCTGCGATGAGTATCTTTGTCGATTCAACCTCACCTGCGGACTGAACAGTCAGGGTGATCACGTTGAGTAATGCCGATTCCCTCATCGTGCCGCCCATATGGGTCCATATTTCAGACGGCAGGTCGACAAATGCCGTATCCCCTCGAATATCGACCGCCGGAGCACCGACGTCCGCGGGATATGCACGTGCGAGAAACGGATCTTGCGGTCCTTCCGCCAGTTCCGTCAGGGCACGAGATGTAATTGAGTCGTTGGCGGCAAGTGTCACACGCCTGTGGACCGGAACCAGGTAGGTAACCGACGTGTCGTAGAACCATACTTCGACACAGATCGTCTGCTCCACTGGGGCAGGTTCAGGCCATCCGGGACGACCCAGGAAGTCCCACGTCTTGTAGACACCGAACACCAGAATGAACAGGAATACCAGGATGAGGACAGTGTTGACACCGCGACGGAACGCGTTTGCACGCTCCTCCTTCACCCGTTTAGTGACGGTTGATTTCCTTGTCGACTTCTTCCTTTTAGTCGAGTTTTTCCTTTTGGCTCCAACCAATTACCAAAACGCCCCTTTCGGTGCGATTTTCAAGTCTGATAAAGACGCATTAATATTTTCGGGTGGCTGTTCCGATGCGTGAACTGGTAGACGACGCAATAATAAGGATATAAGGGGAAAATTCCGGATTTTCACGTGTACAGGCTCTAACTGTCGTACATCAGGAGCCTGCGCTCACCATCGAGAAGACGGATCGATGTCACATCCTGAGTCATCTCAAGGCAGCCGAGGTATTTCCCTTCCGCGTCCCGGACCGCGAAGTACGAAATGTGCACGAATGCCTTTTTAAACTTGATCCAGAACTCAGCGACATTTTTTCGCCCGAATCGGAAATCATCCAGGATCAAGTTCACCATATCGACGCTCTTTGGGGGATGGCAGTGCTGTACCTTACGACCAAGATTAGCCTTGCTTCGAATGAACACCGGGCTGGGACCGTGTGAAAAGAACCTGACGCGATCATCAGCATCGACAAAGGTCAGGTCCAGCGGAAGTGTCGCCAGAATTGCTTTCATCTGATCGAACGACAGGCTCCCGGTAGGAAATGACAGTATGGCGTCGGACCGAGCCTCCGAGCCATCGACCTCGGCCATAATTACCGGATTATATCCCTCTCCCGGCTCAACCCGGCAGTATCCGTACTCCGGAGAGTGCTTCCATATCCATGCCCAGTCCTCCCGGGTTAATTTTTCCTTCGCCATTGGGAAAAGAATTTTCTCCTCCTTGATAAACATCTCCTCGATCCCCACTATTGCTGCGTCTGCCGCCGTTTTCAAGGCGTTGACATCCATATCCAGTCGCATCTGCTCAGTTACTTCCTTAAGCAGTTCGCGAACCTCGTCGTCCTTGCCCCACATTACCTTCGACGGCCCTGTCACCCCGTGATCTTCGAGCTTCGAGAAAAGCAGGAACTCCTTGCGCATGTAATGCTGCTCGATGTCCTGAATATTATTGAACGCTGCCTTCAGCTTGAAGAACAGGTCTTCCGGCACACCATCCGCTGCAGCCCCAGCGACCTCATCCAGAACGAGTCGAAACTCACTGATGGCTTCCCTCAGCGCATTATTCTCCCGTAGGAACGTATCGACAGGATGTCCCGGCGGGAATATCCCGGTTTCAGGCTCTGTCATGATCTCGCGAAGGACCTGTGAATGAACGTCGCACATCGATTGAACCTCGGAAACATCCATTCCTTCGTCGATAAGCTCCTGTTCCATCGATGCAATTTCATTGGCGTCGGTAACATGCACCAGTTCACGTAGCTGATCGATAACCTCCGACGGCTCCGCGCCTCCGTGCAGTGTCTTAATGATGCCCTTCAGAGTTTCTATCCTCTCCGCTCGGGTTGATTTCGCTTCACTCATTCCGTCCTCCATGGTGAACTGAATCCGAGGAGATTATATGATTGTTTAATACTGGATACAAATTAAGTTGTTTTAAATGACTGGACTGACCCCGGTAGGGTATACTTCCGTACAATATTTTATCGAGAGGGTACAAAAATATGAAAACCATCGATCGATTCTGGATAATCCCGGTTCTGGCAATTGTAATGGCGCTTCTGACAGCCTGTCCCGCGACGGAACCCGCTGGAAACGGCGACACACCCGAGCCTGATGATTCCGAGCTGTTTTCCCTGGTTGTTTTCCACACAAACGACTGTCATGCACGCATCAGGGAATTTAACAGGTTTGGAAACACCTGTACGCAGGAGGAATCGGAAGCAGGCGAGGGCTTCGGGGGCGTGGCACGTCGCGCGACGGTCCTGAATCAGCTCAGGGCTGACATGACAAACAGCCTTCTTCTCGACGGCGGCGACCAGTTCCAGGGAACGCTCTTCTACAGCCTTTACAAGGGTGGAGCAGCACAGATTTTCATGAACGAGCTTGGTTACGACGCAATGACGCTGGGTAATCATGAATTCGACGATGGTCCTGCGGTCCTCGCGGAGTTCATCGAGGGACTGAACTTTCCCGTCGTCTCATCGAACATAATAGTCGAGAATGAACCGCTTCTTGCCGACCTCGTGAATCCGTATGAAATTCTCGAGGTGGACGGTCACCGGGTCGGCATCATTGGTTTCACCACTACCGACGTTCCGATGATCTCAAAACCCGGACCCAACGTGACTTTCGACGATGTCCGCCAATCCGCGCAGGACGCAGTCGATGCACTTCAGGAGCAGGGTGTCAACATAATCATCGCGCTCAGCCACATCGGCCTTTCAAGCGACATGGCGACTGCCGCGGCGGTCGACGGAATCGATATTATTGTTGGCGGGCACACTCATTCATACCTGACGAATACTGACGACGAAAACGCCGAGGGCCCCTACCCCGTCATGGTGAATTCTCCGTCCCAGGAGCCTGTCCTGATCGTGACCGCCAAATCCTGGGGTTGGTACCTCGGTCACCTTACGGTTAATTTCAACGAGGATGGCGTCGCGGAAACCTGGGAAGGTGAGCCGGTACTGCTCGACGCATCGGTCGAAAAGGACCCGGACGTGCTTGAGATGGTCGAGAGCATGTCAGACTCGGTATACCAGCTCCAGGGGATGATTGTCGGGCACACGATCTACGACATGCCCGGCACCGAGGATGACACACGTCACCAGGAATGCCTGATCGGTAACCTTATTGCCGACGCGATTCTCTGGGAGTCTTATTCCGGCGGTGCGCAGGTCGCTTTCTACAACGGCGGCGGTGTCAGATCCGGAATCGGTGCAGGCGACATCACAATGGCACAGGTTCTGGAGGTTCTCCCCTTCACCGATACGATTGCCACACTCGACATACTCGGCTCGGATTTCAGGGACCTGATGGAATACGCGGTTAGTCGCGCTGAAGACCCGAGAAACGAGGGTACGGGACGGTTCCTGCAGGTCGCGGGGATGAAATTCACATGGGACGCGAGCCAGCCTGTTGGCAGCAGGATTGTAGAGATCCGGATTGAGGATGAATCCGGGAACTACGCTCCGATGACTGATGACCAGATCGTGCACATAGCTACCTCCGGGTTCCTCCGTGGTGCTGGCGACGGTTACCAGATTCTCATCGACAAGGCAATCGATCCGTACGACCATGGACGTGTAATTTCAGACGTTGTGGTGGAGTACATCGAGCTGATGTCACCGATGGCACCACAGCTCGAGGGCAGGATAAACCAGATAAACTAAATTACCTCCGTAAAACACTTTTCTGGAATACGGCAACCGGAAACGGTTGCCATTTTTCTAATATTAAGTATTCTGTATGTGTTAACTTTCAGTCGCGTGTTCCGTTAAGATCACAACCAGGAGAGTGAGGCATGAATAGATCTGCGTTTTATACAATGACGCTGGTCATTATCCTGCTCATCAGTGCAGGCTGCTCCAGCGGGGGAGGATCTCCGGTATCACCGGATCCCCAGACCGGCATTACCTCTCACAACCCGGCTCAATCCACTAACACACACCTTTTGGGCTTTTACGAGTTTTACATCGATGAGGAATCAATGACCGCGGAAGTTGTAACTCACCGATCTGCAATGTTTACACTTAACGTCGTTCACTTCCTGAACACTATCGAACCTCCCGGAATCGGTACCGAAATCTACAAGCTCATCTACAGCCCGGGTTTCGCCGACGTGGACATCGATGTAACTATCGGACACCCGTTCGAGGACATGCCTCAATTCGATGGTTACGACGTCAGGGGTATTTTCATCGGCGACGGTGGACCCAGCCTTGCCCACAATCCTGATCTCATCTACCCTATTCATGGAGAACACCAGATGGTGTTTCCCGATCCCGAGGACGGTATGGGTGGTCCGGACGGGTACACGCGATGGTATAATCCATCGGAATTTATGCTGAGTCTGAATCCTCTCTTCTCATATGTCGAGGCTAACGAGTCCAGTCCAAACTACTATGGGAGCGCGACTCTCTGTCCGTATAAATATTATGCAAGCGGCCTCGAAGTAACCGATAACCTTTGGGACTGGGTTACCGAGAACTCTGAACTTCACGGTGTAACATACTCCGGAGCGTCCAACACACGGAACTATTACATCAGGTTCCAGACCTCAACCATCGGGTTGAAATTTAACTACGCTATAACCGCTAACTGGGGCGGCGTTCAGCCGGAAAACCACCCGTCTAACGCTCCCGAAGCTGTCGCGTGCACGGCCGATTATATTGGAAATCTTTATTATTTGGACGAGGGGCACTAGGGCGGTACACTGGCAATTCAGTTTCAAATCTTTGACTGGGGCGATATAGAGCTTCAGGTCTGCATTATGTATGACTACCAGCTGTACCTTGAATCGACCGTCCTTAGCGCTCCCCATGAGTTCGGGCCGTCCCAGATGTATGTTACTGACCAGGGCGATCACTGGTACGAGTACAATGTGGCTGTTCCCGCTGACAATTTAACGAGCAGTGCGGGCAATGAATTCTGGATAATCGCCGCGTACAAGGGCTACGACTATACAAACCCTCTCGGGGAACTGAACATCGCCGACACCGATACACTCACGGCATTCTTCAGATATGATCTTGAGGTTTCCGATGAAAACCAGTGTCCTCCGCCTTTTCTCTATTCAATTGATCCATCCTACACCGAACCCGGTTCGGTTATACCTGCAACGATCGACGGCTACGAAATTCTTTACGGCCCCTGCCTCGATGTAACCCTTACAACGGATGGACAGGATGATATCCCCGGAACCGAGGTTACGTGGGTCGATAACAACCAGATCACGTGTAATTTCGACCTTTCGGGAACTGTACCAGGTCTTTGGGACGTAATTGTAATCAACGGATGCTGCTCGGAGCCCGGTGTTGGCGGTATTACCCTTGCCGTCATGGATCCACTGGAACTTTCGATTGTAAGCACGGGAGTGCTGCCGGATATCCAGCCTTATCCTGATGATAAACAGTTCTGCGTGGTTGGTGACGACTCCTATGGACATCAGGGAGTCTACTATTTCGGACCTGATTACGACCTGATGTACTATCCCACAGACTATTCCGCTGATGGTTCACTCTACATGACATTGGAGGGTGACGTTGGCTTTCCATTGAGCACTTTCGCTGGAGAACCCGTGGAAATGGGTCCTGTGGAGGTCGATGCATCCGGCGGGGTAATCCTGGCAACTCACGGCTCCGGCCCCGGTACGGAAAACAACGTGATCTGGTGGATGGCGAATACTCAGATTGCATCAAACTTTCTCGCTCTCAATTCGGTCTATGGAACTGCCGTATCAAGGGATGTCGAGGCTGCACTGACAAGTGATGGTATCCTCTGGCACTTTTTCGGTGTCGAGGAGGACCTTGTTTATGAGGGTGATGAGCTGGGCATTATCATGGCTGGTATCAATGAACCATACGGCGCTGCCGATTGGGCGACCGGATGGGGACTTAACTGGGCACCTGTCGATAATGAGGGTAGCGTCGATGGTTTGGTATCTGATATGGAATCGTACAGGCTGGCAATCGATACCGAGCCTCACAGCCTGGTTCACGATCACGACCTGATCCTGTACTTCCTTGAAGGATTACCCGACGAACCAGGCATTGAAATTTTCTCGAATTCCGTCTCGTCACTTGGTGTGTCCCAAACTTATCTGGCGACGATTGATGAAGGTCTCCAGGGACTGCCGGTCGATATCAGCGTCCTCAACACCTTTGGCTCCAGCCCGTTTATACCCTTCAACTGGTTGTTCGTGCTTGAGGACAACGAGGACAGTACATGGCAGGTGGCGGTGTTTGACCAGAACGGCACTTTCATCGAGCGATTTGAACCACCGTTAAACGGCACCCCGCTTGGCCTTGACTGCGATAACGTAAATAAATTGATACACGTTTGGTTCCTGGACGAAACGGAGCTGAAATTCGCAATTTTTGAATTGATCTGACGTTCGTGAGATCACTTCAGGAAATATTAAATATCGGTCAAAAATTAATCACAGCACATTATTAACATCGATAGCACTTTATGCTATATTTTAACCTGTACTGTGCTTCGCATTGTCCCGCGGCGTCAGTACAGTTTTACCGTGCGTAAAAAATCTTAATAATAACCAAAGAATGCATGAGGTTAAAACAATGCTTTATCGAAACCTTGCGGTCATGATCTTTGCCGCAATACTTTTCGTTTCATGCTCGGGCAGCGGTGGGAACTCAATTACAGCTCCAACTGCCGTTCCCGACCAGCCTGTTGCACAGGCCGATGCGGACCGGTCCTCGCATCAACTCTGGGGGTATTACACGATCACAATTCACCCGGAGACTCTCACCGCGGAAGTGACACCTCTCCGTGGTGCTCAATTTACATGCAATGTCACGCAGTTCATGCAGCCGCCGTCGAGCCCGCTGCACATGATTACTTTCGATGTACTTCCCGGCAGCACTCCCGAGACAGGATATTTCGAGGTTTCTGTCACGCTCCGACATCCCTTCCCGGGAATTCCGCTTTACAGGGGATTCGACGTCCGTGGAGTCCTGATCGGCAATGGCTCGAATCAATCGGAGTACAACACGAACGTGCTGTACGGTGGCGATGAAGATACCGTGCTTGTCAACGCCGATGGATACACCCGCTGGTGGAATCCAACCGAGTTTACATCCTACGGATCAATCTTCGGCTACACGACCGGCGGCCTCGCACCTCCCGTCTTCCCGACTGCAATTATCAACGGGTATAAGTATTTCGCCGATGAACTTGGCTACGATCAGGAAGTCTCGGAGATGAACCCGGACTCACGCGGTAACTTCGCGACATCACCCGGCGTTTATTCCCGTCCGTATTTCATCCAGTTCCCAATGGACGGAAGTAGCGTTGTATTTGAATTCAACTACGCTATCGATGCAAGCTGGGCGGACCCCGATCCGGCCGGTGAACCGAATTACGACGTTGAATTCTACCCGCCCGAGGCCAACTGCCAGGAACCGTACTGTATAAAAGTTACGAACGATGGAAGCACCGCGTACTATGTGGATGGTACCGATAACGGCGGTACGCTGGAGCTTCAGGTCGAGGTTTTCGACTGGCAGGCGGTCGATGACCCGCTTGGCGTGCCCGGTCAGGTTGATTCAATCTGGATCGAAGGCCCGCTTTTCAATAATCCGATCAACCTTCTTGACACTGCTGTCATATCAGACAGCGGTCCGACATCGAGCGTTTATGAGGTTTCAATTTCCCAGCTGAACCTGACCAAATCAGGCGATGAAATGATCCTTGTCTACGCTGAAACAACGGATGGTATCGGCTACGAGCCACAGGTTCCCGGTGGAAACGCTTTTAATTTCCCACTCGATCCGCTTGGAGCCTATCTGGTGGGCACCGTAGAGATTCTCGCCCAGAATCCCGGAGGCGATCCACCTATCGTGCTGAGCATCGATCCTGACACTGCAATGTCCGGTGACGTGTTGATCGATGTCGAGGTTGGCGGGTTGAATTTCCAGCCCGGTGCCAGCGTTGAATTAAGACTCGATACATGGACTCCCATCGAAGCCACGAACGAAGTGGTCAGCGGCGGGGGCACGTTAATTACATGCGATCTGGACCTTGCGCTTGCATCGCAGGGTGACTGGGACGTCGTTGTCATCAATCCCGACCTTCAGGAAGGAGTCCTCGAGGACGGCTTCCACGTCGATTGCGCGGAGGACATCCACTCATACGACAGCAAGTACAGCCTGACCGGCGGTCTGTACTGGAATTACTGCCAGCGCGGCGACCTTGCTATCCT
>JAUWTM010000148.1 GCA_030614715.1 Planctomycetota bacterium | reverse complement strand
TTTATAGAGAATCTTAAAAGCATGCTGGAGCCGGGGGGATGGATCATCGGCTTGCAGATCAACTGGGATCGTACAGAAGAAGAAAAACACCTTGCGTTTCAGCAGGCGAATCGCGATGCCGGAAAACATCCTGTCGAGATGACTCTGAAGATTGAGTATGACGGGACAGACGAATCATTCTCATGGTGTCTGACCAGCCAGGACGAGATCAGGGAAATTGCGGACGCAGTCGGTATGGAGGCCGAAGCGATACTCGACTGTGGCGGGGTGTACGGTTACGTGTTGAAGCTGCCGGAGGCAGTTTAGCCCGTTAGGCCGGCTCCCTTACGGTCGCGGCTCAGGCGAAGCAGGATGGGTTGTTAATGTAAGGGTGAAAACGGCTCCCTTACGGTCGCGGCTCAGGCTTAGATCAACAAGTTAAGTCAGTAAATCTAAATAGGCAGCCAGTGGAATTCGCTGGCGATGCTGCTCAAGACCAGTAAGCCCCCTTCGCCATTACGTTCTGTGAATACCGCGTCCTGTGGACCGTATTGAAGCTCGTCGGAATCGGGATCCATGTCAATAGGTTCCAGAACAGGGAAAGGATCGACCTCACCTGTGAACGAGTCTATGAAGTAGATCACATCGGTGTTGAACACGGCAGCTGCGATGAGGCCCGCGTCCGATACCTCCAGAAACGGGACGTATGTACCCTCCTGATCGGACAGGATTATCGGATTAGTCACGTCGTTAATAATATTGCTGTTTTCGAGATCTATCCTGTAAACCCAGGCTGATGTATTGCTGCCGACGTAGAGATAACGGTTATCCGGGCTAAGGACCATGACACTGGGGCCACCAATCCCAAGCTCGTAGCTGCCAACTATCTCGTTAGTCGCAGGATCTATAACATGCACTCCGCCAGGAGTAAATGGTGTCGCGAAGAAGTCCGGAGGCATGAAATCTATCACGCCGGCGCAGCAGACGTAAATGTAAGTCCCATCAGTGATCACATTCTGGGGATTCTGCCACTCGCAGTCAATTTCATTTACTACCGATGGTTCATCCCCAGGCTGGATTACACTGACCCATCCCGTGCCGAGAATGGTCGGGAAGTAGTGAAGCGGGTTTGGGTCGACTACCCAAGCCTTGTCACCGAGGATCGTGACTCCGTTTGGCTGCACCCAGTCACGGAATCCGTCGGTGGAAACCAGCACAGGGGCATAATCCAATGGTTCAAATGTGTGGACTCCCCCGAACAATGTGGTGACAATACCTGCACCGTCAGGGGCGAAAGCTGCTTCCCATGGGCTGGAAAATTCAGGCGTTATGACACTAAGGCTTGTCTCTTCGAGGGTATCGAGGTCGTACGAGTTCATCTCGTCGGTTCCGGAATTGATCACCCAGACAAGATTCTCGCTTACATACAATCGGTTCGGGTAGAGGCCGGCTTCACCTACTCCAATCTCAAGAGCATCAGGTGCCTTTGTCACACTGACCTGTTGAGAATGAGAATTCCCGTCAGGATCGACCCAGTCGACGGTCGCTGTGGAATTCTCATCGCCGGGAAACTTGTAAAGGAAACTACCATCGGCCTGCGCCTCGATTCTTCGCGGAAGGTCACCCGGTACAAGAACAGTGACCTCGTGGTATGGACGCGTCCAGTTAACCGGGGCTGCAATCCATACCTGGCCTGCAGCGGCGATGTAGCGGGCGACCAGCCGCGTTGTGAAAGGAACCTGCGATACACCGGGTGACGTTGGCTCGTAGATCAGTGGAATAGCCTTTGTACAGCCGAGAGTGAATGGAACTGCTGTGAGTAAAAGGAGTGTCAGAAAAAGAATTTTAATACGCAAGATGCACCTCGTCATTAGGGGACTGTACCCCGGATGGAATTAAAAAACCGTCCGGGGAAGGACGGGCGCGAAACGGGCTTTTTATTGCCGTAGCCGCGTCGCCTTCCCACCGAAAGCGGTGACGTCTGGTACTCCCTGGTGCGGGTATCCTGGCTGCGGGGTCATCCGCCTTGTCCCGGCCTTCCCGGCGAGATGCCAGTGGCCTTAGTCGGGGGGCGTCACCCGTTACAGTTGCGGGGGCAGCGGGATTAAATCCACTTCCCCACTCCGGGGAGTCAATGGCTGGAGTTTAAGTTTTATTTAATCGAGTGTCAAGGAAAAAGCAACTCGTGGTAGGATAACGGATACTAATAAACGTAACCCATGCCGTCACTCGCAGAAATAGCATCCGGTTCAGGCATCCAGGAACCCGATTACCCGGCGATAATCAACTATCTGCGCGAGCAGGGAGATCCGGTCGCGCATGAGAAGAACCCCCTGAAGGTCGTAGCACCTGCGGTTAGTATCATCCATACCCGCGCAAGGACGCTGCAGTTTGAATTGACAGCGAAGAACGTCAACGTAAGCAGGATTCGAGCGGTGGTGGTCAGGGGATTTAATGACATCACAAAATTCTACTCAATCCTTCACGGAATAGAACCACCGAGTAAGGGCGATGAACGTCAGGAATTCATGCGCGAGCGTGAGTTCGCTGAGAAAATTCTGGATGTCTATTACCGTGTGCTCAGGGATATCGGTGGGACCGCCCAGCTCAACTGGGAAGCACAAATGCTCACGCTGACCCAGCGGGAGTCTTACTCTGCGGAGGCGAAGGTCCTTCGGGAAGCCTTTCAGCTGCCTGATTTCGCGATGAAGGAGCAGATGGCCCGTCGCAGCGGGTGCATAGCAAACTCCGGCTGGTTGATATTTATCCTGTTTATCCTGATCAGGACGGGACTGTTGTGGGAAATAATAGAGGGAATCTTCGAGGCGTTCAGGGAAATGTTTTAATCCGCTGCTGTAACTACCTGCCTTCAAACAACCTGTCTGCAAGCATCGATGGAAGTCCGACCTCCGTGATTCGCTCAGTCGCGCTGTGGACGTCGTACTCAACCCTGTGAATTTCGACCTTTCCGGAGCCCTCGGAATCGTAAATCACGAAAGCGGCACGCCAGTCGCCGTCGCGCGGCTGCCCGACACTCCCTGCGTTCACGAGGTAGCGATAACCTTCCTCGAGTTCCAGTTCACCCTCGCTCGCGATGATGTCGCGGCATAAACCGGTAGACGGTTCGTACCTGTAAACTTCCGGGTAATGAGTGTGCCCGATGGCTGAGATCCTGCACGGCGCGATTTCGAGTGATTTTGCTGCCTGGAAGGGTGAAAAAACGTATTCGTTGGGATCGAGGAGACTGCCGTGGGCAAGGATTATCTCGTCTATCTGCTCCTGGTCCCGGAGGGTTCTCAGATATTCGATGTTTTCCTGCGTGAGGACCCCACGTGACCAGAACACCGCTTCACGGGCGTACGTGTTGAACGTCTCGGCCTCCCGCGGATCGAGCAGGGCCATATCGTGGTTACCGCGAATCGCCACAGTCACGATATTCTTAATTTTATCGACGACCTCGTTCGGCTGGGCTGCGTATCCGACGATATCTCCGCAGCAGATGACACGATCGCAGCCAAGTGCGTCGATTCGTGCAATCACCGAGTCAAGTGCTGGAATATTGGAATGTATGTCAGATACTATCGCTGTTCTCACGTAATAATTTCCTGTTGTACAGGCGGATTATACCATCAGTTGCGGAATGGATTATCTGATCCCTGCTCCTCCATGTCCAGCTCAATGGTCTGCTGCACCGTTTCTCTCAACTCCGGTATCGGGAACCATCCGTTTTCCCAGTCAAGTATCTGCCATGATGACTCGGCAGGGATAACCTGGAAATAAAGAAGGTAACCGTCGTTCAGCAGCGGTGAATAGTTGCTTGACAGCATCGGACGGTATCCCTGGAAATCGGCGTACACCCTTACCTCTACGAGCATGGCGGACCCCGACTGTCCCACAGACTGCACAACATGGTTGAACTGCACCGAGGGATGTTCATCACGTATCGAATTGTACAAAGTGTACAGGTTGGCAGCGTGCCCCATGTTCATCAGTTCACTAATGTAATCCTCCGCTCCGTCATCGGAGTTCAGTGCCGTACTGAAATTCTGGAAATACGTGTACATCAGCCGGAATTCGATTGTTTCCGGGTCCAGCGGGGGTGACGGCCTCAATGACAGTATGTGTCCTGTGCGGCTGGTAAGGTTTGCGGCCCATCCACGGAGCTGTTCGGATCCTGCGTATGAAGCGACGTAATTCAATCCCGCATGTGCAGTGTCCCATCGCTGCTCGAGAAGGTAAATAGGTGCGAGCATCGCATGACACCACGCGATCTCACCTGTCTGCTCGAAAAGCATGATCGCCATGCTCAACTGTTCTTCGGCTTCCTCGAAATCATCCTCGTTAGCCGCGATCCATCCAAGCGTGTAGTATCCGAGTGCCAGTCCGGGATCGATATCAAGTGCGCGCCGTATCTCCCAGAGTCCGTTGACCACTTCCCCGTCAAGGTACAGGCGTAAACCCTCCTTCAGAATTCTCATCGGGAGCTCGATGTCTCCTGAAAGATGTGATAAAGCCTGTTCCCCGACCCATTCTCCTGCCAGTTCCGGATCGCTCAGGAGGCTGCCCTCGCTCAGAAGAGCATCGATCCACTTGTTCTGGATATTTCCGATCTCGTCATCGAGGACAAGCTCGAGGTTCGGCTGGGTGACGATTTCCCGGAATATATGCTCCGGATAGTAACGCCTGATCCAGCCAAGAAAACTCGCCAGCTCCGCATAAAGAACGGGGTCCGGAATGTATTCGTAGAAATCCTCAGCGATGATAAAAGTCAGGTCGACCAGTACCCCGTCCGTGTATAACGACCGGGTAGCGTCGTCGATGTTGATCTGCCCGGGTTCAGCTTCGCTGTCTGACGCAGAGGTCCAGGGTATTACGGCTGTGATAGCGTATGGCATCGAGGCGGGGACCCAGACAGCTCCTGCGTGACGGTTCATGTCGTCCTGGAGGTCGCGGACGACCTGCATGCACATATAGGGCAGGAAGTCGATGCCCGGAGCGTACGGAATGTGATATTCCCTGTGAACCGGGTCGTAATCGTCCTCTACGAGCCTTATCTCGGCCCTTACCGCCCTCTCAGACGGGTACAGAAAGATGTGGAACGGCTCAGCAACATCGAAATAGCAGTAGGTTTCAGCGAGGTACACTGACGCCTCAACATCGAGTGCCAGAGTATCCGCGTCGTCCGCTTCAAGTAAATAGTCGGGATAGTGCAGTACAACCGGTCCGCTCTCGGACCGTCCCGGCATCTGGATTACAAGATTGCAGAAGCGGATCTGGTTCGCGATTTCAAACTGCAGGTGCGTGGAACCTCCCAGACGGTGTGCGCGGTTGAGGTGCAGTAGTGCCTGCCAGGTGTCTTCCTCACGAATGGTCACAGCATAGGTATAATGAGCCCGGGCCGCGAGGGGTGATTCATCGTCGTAACGGAGGCTGAGGAGGAGTTCAGTCTGTCCGCGATCGATGATTCCCATCTCGATGTAGACCTCACCGAGGGCCATGTGTGCTTCAGCCGATTCAGGATAGTCGTCGACCGCCTGGAGGAATGTGTTGAAGGCTTCTTCGAGATCACCTGCATTGTAGTAATCCCATCCGAGGTCCAGCCATTGCTCCTCGGTTAAAACGTCGGCACGTACCGGCTGCCAGGTGAACGCTAACAGGATGAGTGCAGAAAAAATGAAGATTGCCCTGATGCAGTAAAGGCCGGAGGGTCCCGATTTTATTTTGGTGGGGAACATCGTTAAGGCATCCGGGGTATCAATCGACGTAGATATCCAGCCTTTCTGTCTCTGCTTCACGGTCGGTTGTTATTTCACCCATCAAATCACCGCTTCCCATCATCAGTGCGGCCTGCGGGTTGTTCCAGATGAATATCCTTATCCTGTTAACGTCGGCGAACCTGTCATCGCGGAACCATTCCAGCAGCGTAGTAACCTCCTCTGCTGTGGAATTACGATCTATTGCGACGAACAGGTAGACATCCCATCCCTCCGACGCTTCGGTGTCCTGAACCTGCAGTTCCTGGTAGGGAACTGGTGGTTGTGGACCGCATCCCGAAGCAAAGAGAATAATTGACAGCAGGAAAAGGGCACCTGTGATGAGTACAATCCTGGATTTTGTGATGTCAGGCGGGTGTTTGCGCATAATGAACTCCTGGAAGTCGCAGCTCAGGTCAACTATCGATGTCTTCGATACGAATGAAAGCAATCGATGACCTTGGCACGTGGAATTCAACTTCAGTCTTGTGGACCTCCCCGGCTTTCGGTATTCCGAACCAGATCAGGTCCTCGCCGATTGAGGATTTCCCCCAGAACCTGATACCGTCCGGGAGCGTTTCTCCCGTTATCAGCTTTACGGCGACAGGCTTGTCGAGATATGTGTGATCGCTCTGTAAAATTGGGTCCTGCATGGATGGAAGCCCTTTATCTCTTTTATTGGCGTAATGAACGTTCGAGTAAACGAGTATATCAGACGTTAATATTTTCTGCCAATGTATATTCCTGCCCGGACCATGCCTTTTTCGATCCGGACTATTAGACCTGCTCGATACTCCAGAGGTTCGATCCATCGAAGTTCTCAACTTCGTTCATATTTAGCCGATCTTAGGTTATAATTCCCTGACACACTCTGCCTTCGTGAACTGTGAACTGCCGGCAGGTGTCTATTAACTTCGTATGGTTGTACGCTTACTAAATTATTCCCTTCTGGTAACTGGTGTGGTTCTGCTGGTAATTCTGGCTGTACCTTTCTCAGCGCATGCTTTCCCTGCCCGGATCACGGAGGATTGTTTCTACGGTGAAGGGGAGCCGACGGGTGAGCCGGTCGCTGCGGACTGGATGGGCTACGGCATCGAGTTTGATCCCCCCTACACGCCCTACGTGGTGGACAGCCTGTCGATTTACATTAATCACATGGCGATCGCTGAGGACGTTACAAAATACCTCAGGATTTCGGTCCTTGATGAAAATGACATCAAACGTCAGGGCATCGAGATCAACTGGGAGTCGCTTGAGGGACACCAGGGCTGGGTCCTGATCGACGATATCGCTCAATATGAATACAGCGGTCCCTTCAGGATCATCGTTCATTCAGGTGTTGGACTGCAGCCGACGCATGGGATCATCGAGGCGGAGTTCCGGCTTGGTGTTGAAAATTCCTGCGACCAGGGCTGGAGCTTCGTTTACACTGACAGTACACCCCCGCCGGCTCCGGTCAACGGGCAGTTTTCAAATGGTACAAACCAGGAACGGGCGGAACAGACGCGCCAGATGGAATCAGCCTACATTAACATTGATGATGAACGTCTCGCGGAATGGCTGCGTCGCAGGAACAATATACCGTCGATGGAGTGGTACCTTCCGCCAATCGAGGGGATGGGACCGCGAGGAACCGTGCACTGCCCGACAAGTCTTGCGGGCATCACGCTATATTACTGGGAGGACTCGCGGGACAGGAAATTCCTCACCCCGCACGATGGCCCCTGGGCACATCCGGACCTGATCGGTGCTCTCGGTTCGCTCTGCACCGACCTGGCTGCGGAGGGCATAATCGGCATCGAGCACATCGGAATTTACAACGACCGGAATATCTACGGCTCAAATGTACGGTCGTCCCATGCCTTCGGCCTGGGCATCGACATCGCTGGATTCCAGTTCTCCGACGGCAGGATAATCATGGTGGAGGACCATAACGATCCGGAGGTCCGGGCCGTGCTGGAGCACATTCGGGACACTTACCTTGAGAGATATTTTCCCGCCGTGCTCGACTGGAACTACCAGCGTCACGATAATCATTTCCACGTGAACCTGCCGTATCCGCACTAAATAAAGGGTTTTCAGAGCCAATCCAATATTCTGCAGGGAATCCGGTATATTTCTTCACGGGTTATTCACCAATTTATTAAACTAATATTGTGGAATTGATTGCATTATTTTACGGACTATATTATAAGGAATGATAATTAAGTCTTATTAACACCGGAAGAGGGTGGATCAACCGATGATATCCATCCTGCGGTACGTTAAAAAAAAGGAGAACCTGCATCCATGAAATGTCCATCTTGTGGATTGGAAAATGAGGAAGGAGCCAAATTCTGCCAGAGTTGCGGTGCTCCCATGGGAGAAGCAGCAGCTACGTCTGCACCTGAAGAAGGAGCGGCACCACCTCCAACGGCAGAGGGCGCACCTCCACCTCCACCACCCCCACCTTCCTCATCCGGACCATCGGCAGGGAGCAAAGAAACCGACTGGGGCTGGATAAGTAAGGGTTTCAATGAAGTAATGAGCGATATCGGCAGTTATGCGATACTTGGCCTTGTTGTTGCGCTTTGTACATTTTTTACCGCGGGTATCCTCGGCGGTCCGCTTTTCGCCGGATCATGGGTAGTCATCCGCAGAAAGCTGAGAGGCGAGGGGAAAATAGAAATCGGAGAAGTCTTCTCAATCGGATTTGAAAAATTCCTGCCGACATTCCTTGTTTTTTGGCCCGTTTTGGTGGTGTACATCTTGTTGTCAATGATACCTGTTGTCGGCTGGATCTTCAGTATCGTAGCCGGTGGACTCTTGGTTCCGTTCTTCGGTATCAGCCTGCACTACATCATGGAAGAGAGCATGGAATTTATGGATGCCGCCAAGGGAGCGTGGGGCCATATCATGGGGAATTTCATAAACCTATGGCTCTTCGGCTTTGTAGCTGCACTAATCATTGATATTGGATTCTTCCTCTGCATTATACCGGGATTCTTCACATTACCGGCAATGCTTGTCGCGATTGCACTCATGCTCAACACATGGTTTCCAAAGAATTAAATTTACCTGAAAGCCCGGATCAACCAGCTCCTGTCTGACGGGAGCTTTTTTTCATGCGTTGGATTTTCAGATGCAAATAAACTTGAAAATACTGGTCTGATAGAGTAGGCATGTATTTCTTGACATTTGATCCTTGGTGAGTAACATGGATTTCAAACTTCAATATGGGGTTACACATGTATTGCACTAATTGCGGAAACGAGGTCTCTGAAGCTGCAATTGCGTCTCCTAAGTGCGGTGTCCCACCTCGTTTAGACAAAAAATACTGCCATAATTGTGCAAAGGAGGTCGCAGATCCTAGGCAGGTAACTTGTACCCATTGTGGCGTTGCGTTAATTGGCGGCACATCCAGTTCTAATAAAAATAAAACAGCGGCTGGAATTTTGGGGATACTTCTTGGTGGTTTGGGTGCACATAAATTCTATCTTGGCAGTTGGGGCTGGGGAATTATATATATTTTGCTTATTTGGACTTATATCCCAAGTGTCGTGGGGCTTATCGAAGGGATTATCTATTTGACTATGGATGATCATAAATTTGATGCCTCATATGGTAGTGGGACGAAAGATCCGTTCAAATGGTAAAAACGATTTTCTGTAAAGGCGGAAGGTGCATACCCTACCTTATCTATTATAATGGCCATTTCATAAATACCACGCCACTATATGGGCATAATTAGTCGAACCCGGGACGGTAGATTGGCAATTTAATTTGATTAAGTTTATTCTTTAAGCCATGGGTGCTCAAAACATGAAAATATGTCCGAAATGCCGGCGGGAGATACAGCAGGATTCTGCTTTCTGTGAGTACTGCGGGGCTGATACCAGTACGGCAGCTCAGCAGGGTATGCAGCCACTATTACCCGATCCCATCTCCTCTCATCCAACAAAACTTGAAGACTTCTACGGGGATTTCACGCTGCCCGACGTCGACACACCACCAAGGCTGGGAAGATCGCTCCAACTGGGATTCGACCTTATGTCGCAGGACTTCTTCGGAGCGGTCCTTATCGCATTAGTAGTTACGGTCTTGATGTGGGCGGTTCAGCTCATCCCGGTTGTCGGTGCGCTGCTCGTATTCCCGGTGCTGGTCGGGTTCATAGCGTGGGCGGAAGAGCGTCGACGCGGGTTACCGACCAACGTCGGAACCCTGTTCAGAGTAGGTCTCGATCGAATTGGTGATGCACTGGTAATGGGCCTTGTGTTTATGCTGATCGGCATTATCCTGGCATTTCCACTCGTTGCCGGGTACTTTCTGTTCTACATCTGGCTTATCACATCTCTGATCGGTGCTGCGGTCAGTATCGGCAGCGGTAACGACCCGAC
>JAUWTM010000039.1 GCA_030614715.1 Planctomycetota bacterium | reverse complement strand
GAGGGCAGAAATTGGACTTCATACTAATGAAGATGATGCAATTGAACGTATATTAGGTTGTTTAGATCATTACAAAATACGGGATCACAAGAAAGGACAGGCTAATTGTCACCAACAATTGGCAAAAGCATATGGTATAAAAAATGACCAAGAATCTGCGATTGAAGAGCTTTTAGAATCTCTAAGACTAAGTTATGAAAATGAATCCAAGGATTTCTATGGTGTGTCATCGTCACTTAGTTATCTAGGAATAGCATCTTTAAATGCAAATAAACCAATTCAAGGCGTAATGTTTTTTGAGATGGCTATTTATTATACTGGAATGTTAAGTAATTATTCTGATTTTGCACAGTCTCATTTGGAGCAGGCAAAAGTATTCGTGATTTTAAAGGATTATACTGCGGCATATGCTGCCGTATGGATTTCATTCATGCATATGAATAATATGCAGCATACGAGGCTATCAGAATGTATAACATTATTAAAAACTATAGAAGCTACATTAGTCAGCATTGGTTATGATGAAGAATCGTTGAATAACATTCGAGAAAATGCATCACAATTCCGTGCAGATGGAAAAAATAGAGTTAGGCGGGAAGGAGTACAATTACCAACTGTTAAAACAGTTTTAAATATATTGAATGTCAGAAAAGAAATCTAGGGACGGTAAAAATATAAAGGACCGATCCCGAAGGATGGTCCCGTTTTTATGGTTGGTCTGATTAAATCATTGCGCCACGCACTTCGATCTCGTGCATGATGTCAGCCAGTGATCGAGGTGTCCAGTACAGGTCGCCTTCAATGGGAAAGCCAGCAGGTCCCCGAAGTGATTCCAACTCCGACAGCCAGAAGTAACCGAGTTCCGGATACATGCCGTCGACGTAGCCGAAGAATTGCACGTCACCCGATTTCTCGTCCTGCGATGCTGATACAGCGTACCAGGTCCAGAACGAGTCCGGGGTGAAAAACTTGACAATCACCTTCAGATCCTCGGTGGAGAGTTCCCGACCGGGTCCTGACGGGTGATCCGGGTCTTGCGCCTGAAGTTTCTCCAGGTCTTTCTGTGTAAGTAGTTTCAAGATGTGACCTCCTTTGGTCGTTTATTGCCGTTCATACCGATGAGCCGGATGATCATGTCTGGGGTCATTCTGTCATCGGCCAGCCAAGCGTTCTCAGAGCGGCTGTAGTACATCCCAGCAGCTCTCATACGGGTCCGGATGTACTGAGGTGGGGCGTACTTGAAATGGACGTATAGATAGCCGTAACGACTGCTGATCGTGTAATCAGGTGGTGTCATACCGATCTCCTTTTTTTGGTGGGAGTTATTGGGGTGTCCGTAGTGATACGAGACGGTAATAGATCGCCTGTCCGTTCTCGGTCAACGCTTCCTCGGGCTGGTCATGATTGACGAGTGACAGACCCGGTGTAAACGCCATGTGGAATAGACGGGAGATGATCTGATATTCGCCATACACACGGGCATAGAGGTAATGAGCCTCGCAAATATCGAATCGATCGAAGTAGGGTTCCGGTGGGAGATAATCAGCCCAGACAGCAGGCCAGAGTTCACGGCAGCAACCAGCGCCTTCAGCGATGGCTTGGCGGACGTAATGGATGCCTTCAGATGTCAACAAGTGGATAAGCGGGACGCCACATACCGAACAATGGCATGGGGTATCGACCTCCTCGTTGTCCATCGACCAGGTAGTTTCCTCTGGATAGTCATCGGGAAGGCAGTCTACACAAAAGTGATCAACGTACTTCTCTGTCTCGATCCAACCGTGGACTGGTTCGGAGTCAGCGGTCATGTTCTGTGCTTGATGGCAGTCCGCTAGTTTCGTGCAGGCGCAACAGTGTACCGGTACTGGCCGGACATCATTGTCGTGGGTGATGTTCATTATCGTTCTCCTTGTGCGATGGAATCGCCTTTCCCTGCACAGGACTACCGGGACAGCTTGCGGTGCGGTTTCCGTGGATTCTTGTAGATGAGGCGGAACCTGGGATTGATGATGTTCCGTGGTGTGATGCAATCGATCTTCATTCTGTTGCCAGTTTCGAACCCGAAAGCGAACGAGTATCCAGCAAGCAGGAACACGACCAGTAGCGTCAGTGCTAATTGCATGGGGACCTCCTTGATTGTTATGTAGGGGATTGCCTTTCCCCGCACGCTCCGGGGGATCAGATCAACATGTTGGCGACGAGGGGTGACTCGACTTTTGCGCCACACTCGCTGCAAGTGCAGTAACCATCTGGCTCAAGCGGATAAACCTCACCACAAGCGCATTCGCACTCGAACACTGAATCGAGCATGGCTGACATGCCGTACTCGTCTATGAGTTCGTTCATAGTCGCTCCGTACCAGACGTAAACGTCCATGGGTGACCTCCTTTCAGATTGTTGGTTGATTGGGTTCCCGCACTACCGGGGTGTTAATTGTTGTCGGGGTCCAGGAGATGGAATACGATTGTCCGAGGTTCGAATTGCTGAGTACTTACAGGGATTCGATTGTGACCGCACCATTGATGCCACTTATCGCAATCGAGTTGACCGGGACAGTGACCTGTTATCGAGGTGGTACAGTTGTCGCAAATGGTATCACCTCGTGATTCAGAGGGATCGAGGTCGATGTCGTCGTCGAACAGGTCACAGAAGTTGGCGCATCCACCGGGAAATGTGTAGCCGGTGCACGTGCGACAATCCCTCTGGGGAGTTTCGTGGTGTTGAGACATGGTTTCCTCCTTGTTATGGGATGGTTGATGGGGATCAGTCGGGGAGATACAGTTCTTCGCAGTTTCCGCAGACGCAGTAGAGATTGTCATTCGCTGCCCTGATTATTTGCGAACAGGCTGGACATGAATATTTCAACATTCTGGTAGTCTGCTTCTTACGACGGGTTGCTGTGAGGTCACCATAGCCAGGTGGCATTGGTGGAAGACGGTCATTCAGGAAGCGTTCAAACTTCGAAATCAACGTCAGAGTTGCTACAGTGGCTGTCATCTTGCCGGTGAGTCCACAACGGATTGCCAATTTGCGAAATGGACCACGATGACCCGATTCTGGTACTGCTGCGTGTATCATTTCGTGTAACAGAACATCGAGCACACGGGAGGGATCGTTAAAGATGGTTGGGTGAAGGGATATCAGGCCGGTATTCTCGACCTGGTCACCAGTTCCCTTGACGAAGGCGTGGGCGTACTCACCGATCCGCTTGTTACGACTGTCCCTGGCTCCCTTCGAAGGGAATCCAAAGACGATGGTGATACGTGCAGGGGCTTCTGGCAGCAGTTCGTACCGGAGAAGTCTGTATGCTTCTTCCAGCCAGGCGATCCTGTGCGAGTTCATTGCAGGCGGAGACTCTGCCATTGGCTGGGTAATGATGGTTTTATCCATGATGTTTTCTCCTTCCCATAAATGGTCTATGGGGTGTTTTGTTTTGGGACTGTGATCGGGCTGGATATCGGGAGGATCTGGATTTCCGATTAACCTGATCGTAAGAAAGGCCACAGGCTGGGATTGCTTTGGTGATCGTGGCCCAGTAATAAAAAATCCTTACTGGTAAGATTTGAAGGTTCTACATCTAGCATCAGCAGCATTAATTCCATATCTTGAGATACATCCCGATAGATTGTAATCTCCATGAATTGATTATTTCTTAAAGGATTTTGGTATAATTACCTTGTTCGTTTTGAGGGTATTTTGCCATTTTGAAGCCTAGGAGATTCACAATGGAGATTAACCCGTTGGAATTAAAAGGTAATTGGAGTAACGGCTGGGCATTGGACATGCATACTACTTCTAGTGTTCCTTGCGGTCAAAATGAATTTGGACATGTGATTTTTTATACAACACGAAGTGAAATGGGAGAAGCACTCTATAAACTAAAGTATAGAAGTGATCAAAGCCAAGTAGGAGTGATTGCGAAAACGGTAGAAAACTTTATAAGAGGACAACCTGAATTAGCAGATATAATTGCTATTCTAGCCGTTCCCCCATCAGATGAAGCACGTGAGTTCCAGCCAGTTACATTATTATCAAACGCTATTGGAAAACTGTTGGGAATCCTATCCCCATCAGACTATATACAGAAGATTAAAGAAACAACGCCACTGAAAAATATCGATGACAAAATTACACGACACAAAGAACTCGAAGGAGCATTCATGGTCAAAGATAAACGTTTTAAGGATAAACACGTCATTTTATTTGATGACCTTTTCGATTATGGTGAAACACTCGAATCAATTAGTACGGTTTTAAAAACACATGGTAAAATTGGTAAATTGTCGGTTTTAGCAGTAACTAAAACTAGGTCAACAAGTTGATTATATCAGAAGAAATAGCTTGGACAGCAATTGCAGGATTAAAAGGTGTCGGTCCAAAGACACTTTGGAAATTCTATGACTATCTCGAATCTAAACAAATGAATATATTATCGTTGATTGAAAATGCAAATAAACTTAATGAATGTCTCGGTTCGAAGTATAGTGGAGCTGAAATCCAAACTGCCTTGGATAAATCACGAATTGGCGTACTTAATTCAGACAATAGTAGCAGCTCAATCTTATATCCATCACACCATATATTTCCTCAGCAAATACACATGCTTAGACGAAACTTCTCCTTGCCTGGCTTAATTTATGCTAAAGGTAATTTGGATTTACTATCAAAACAAGCTGTAGCAATTGCTGGAGCCAGAAATGTAAGTAATCTAGCAATGAATCTAACTGAGAACCTTGTTTCGGCATTGACGCAACAAGATTTCAATATAATCTCAGGTTATGCAAAAGGAGTAGACTCAACTGCCCATTTATCAGCTTTGAAAAACAATGGCACGACAACGATTGTATTAGCTGAAGGTTTGAATTCCTTTAGAATCAAAAGGGAGATCAAACCTTTTTATGATATGGTTAATACTGTAGTACTATCACAATTTGAGCCAAATGCCCGTTGGAGCCCACATTATGCAATGACAAGGAATAAGTTAATTTGTGCTATTTCGTCATTAATAATAATTGTTGTTTCTGGTAAAGAACGTGACCACAGGGGGCGAATGAGTGGAACATTCGATTCAGGTCTGACAGCTTTGAAAATGGGTATTCCTGTCTTTGTTGTATCACCTGCATATTTTGATGATCAACCTGAAGGGAATAAAATATTGATTGAACGTGGGTGTTACGAATTGGATCCATCTACTGCAATTGATCAAATAGTCAGCACGATCGCAAAGAAGCCAATAAATCATAAGAAGAAAAATGATATTAGTAATGAGGTAAATTCTAATACTCAGTTAGAGTTTTTTTAAGAATACATTTGATTAACTAATCTTTTAAAATATCCTTAAAGCAATCGGCTATCAATATGGACATAATTGGTAATCTTTAGTGCAATGATGAATGCCAAATCGGTCCTGTATCCGGTTCGATATATTGGTATTCGCCATCGATTGATACCTCTAGCCAACCGATTCATTTATGTGTTACGTATGAACTAAACTTCTGACTACTTATCAGGCATGGTCTCGATCACGCCATGATGACTTCATACTCGGCTAGTCCATCGAAATTGTTTAGTATGTTGGGTTCAGCTGGTTCTGACTCAATGACGACCCGACAGAAGTACGGTGTGAATATCCGCCACGTTTTCATGGTGTTCTCCTTCGATAGCACCTTTAGTAGCGTCTTACGTCAAATAAAGAGACCGCCACAGGGTGACGGGTCGTTGAAGCTGTAATATGGTGGGGATTTACCCCCATGGGCCACCGATCCTTTACTCGATTATGGACATAAACAGGTACTTTGGCGTCGGTCACAAAGCGTTTTTTGAGGCCCTTATTAGAGCTAATACGTGAGTAACCATGCTTGTTGGCCGACATCAGGGGGGTTGCCCAGAGGGCAAAAATGTGGTATAATGTAATAACAGGTTGAACTGATCATACGGTCGGCATCTTGGATGCTGATCGAGAGGTATAGCACCCATAGATACCAGTATCGCTGGTATATCATCCCGAATACCACATTATTAACCTACCTGCAATTTAAGGAAATATCGCCTTATTATTGTATGTGTAAGACCCGGATCTAACCATTCGGCACAAAGGCTGTTAACCGTGGCCTGGGATCAATCGAACGGTGTCTGAAGCAGAGTATCAACTCCGGAAGTTAACGCAAGCATTTTACATGCAGGGTGGTCACGGAAGGACTGGGAAATGTTCCAGGCGACAGGGGTAAGGCGTTTTAGCCTTACGTCCTTTCAGCATTCCAGACAGTCAGGATTCCAGCTGGTCTGGATGAGATATACAAGGAGTTATTAGAGTCACAGAGATGATTAAGATTGAAAGACTAATGGCGGAGAACCCAAAGGTTCCAGATAGACTAAGACGTAACTATGATCAGTATCGACATAGTGAGAGTTGGAAGAGAAAGGCGGCGGCAGTTAAAAAACGGGACGGCTACACATGCCAGGTAGAAGGCTGTGGAGAAACTGACCCGGTGCTACTTCACTGCCACCATCGCTCATACCAATATTTGCGTCGTGAACCCAAGGAACATTTATTGACAGTGTGCACGAAATGCCATGGCCGAATACACGGCACTATTGGGAACGTTTACACGAATGCCCGACGGTATCACGACAACCATAACAATATCCCTAGTCCGGGGAAAAAGAATACGGACGGAAGGAGTAATGAATAGTAAGGAATGCCCTAAATGCAGTACCGAAAAATCGCTTTCAGCATTTGCGTTGTGCGGGACTCGGAAAGACGGTCATGACACCTGGTGCAAAGCATGCAGGAACAAGGCCGAGAGAGACAGAAACCTCGCTGACCCAACCAGGGCTAGCAGAAAATCTAAAGCCTCATACCAGAGGCGGAAATCGAAAATCAAATTACAGGATGCATTAACCAGAGGGTTTCTCAATTGGATGAAAACTGATGCAGGATGCGTTGTAACTGGATCGAAAGATGATCTCGTTTATCATCATCTCGACCCGGAAGCCAAGGAATTTAACATAAGTGAAGCTACGACAATGGCGATTAAGCGGATAATGGAAGAACTTGACAAGGTCGTAGTTGTTGACAGACCGATCCACGGCAAGATCCACAGTATTCTGGATGGTGATAATGTCACTGAATTTCCTCAGGAGCTCGTAGATTTCATGGAGAAACACCACGGCTGGACGCATGACGGTGAGAAATGGCATCCGAAACTGAAGGTAATAGAGGGAGGTAAAAAGCAAAAAGAGTCAGCGTAAGAGGAATATTGGAGAGGAATTCTCGATTAACCACCGAGGATTCCCTCATTTCCTTAGCTTGAACGATCTGCATCCTGAGCAAGGATCGCTGGGTCCCAGATTCGCTCGCATATTTCCTGGTACAAGGCCTGACGCTGATCCATGTCCGCCTTCTTAAACTGTGTATGTGGCATAAACGGCAGTTCACTATCCCGAGTAAACGTCAGGAAATCGGGATTCTTCTCGTAGCATTTCTCGTGCAGTGATTGTGCTAATAGATTATTGCGCAAGTATCTCTCTATCTTTGCTTCATACGGATCAGCACCATAACTCTGGTTGAAGCCTTTCGGGAGTAACAGCAATCCACCGATACGGTTACGATACTCCTCAAAATCGGACTTCTGATCGAACTCATCAGTGTGTCTTTCATACTTATATGCCCAGATGTGCTCGACCTCGTACGGTGTCCCTTCCCCATAGTTCATAAGGTTCTCGAAATCTATTGGGTACCCGGACTGGATTTGAATGTAATCCGTAATTCGTGCCAGGAAGAAATGTACTGCTGTGCGGTTCTGCTGGGTCAACCTGAATGCGCTATTGGAGAAATCTTCTTCCTGATCGTCGAGATAATCGCTCAGGATTGTCACCAACTCGTCAACGCTCCGGTTCCTGATTAACCTCACCAGACTGAACATCGAAAAGTACATTGCATTATATGTAATCCGGCTCCAGTTCCAGGCTCTTCTTGCCAGCATAATGTCAAGGGCCCTCGATACAACCTTCAGCTTCAGAATTACGGTACCGGTGTCGTCGTCAACTGTCAGTGGTGCCAGCAGAACAGGATATTGCAACGTGAAGTGCAGTGAATCATTGTAATAAATACAGGCAAGATCTTTATCGAAAACCTGTGTAGCCATCCTGATTCGACCGTATTGCCTTGCATAGAAGTCCATGTTCCGATTGACAAACTCTTCGAAGTTCTGACTTTTCATCAAACCAAGTTCGTCACTGTTATCCCTGATCCATCGATGGTACTTGGTGCCGATGTGATCGAAGTCGCCGGGAGAAGCGCCCTTCTTGCGTTCCCGGATTGTCTCTGCATGTTGAGCACGGAACCATGCTTTGAAAAAGTCAGAGTCCTGATCATCACCTTCCTTCTTCAACCGATGGATTACGGACTTCCAGGTTCCGAGTGATTTCTGTTTTGCATCATCTTCTGCGATTTTCGCTATCAGGTATCCCTTGAGCATGTCCGTCGGGGAAAGGCTCAAGCCACGATCATTCATCGTCTCAAATATTGTGTATGCATCCTCATCGGAATGGGCTGTAATCTCGACGAGAACGACTTTTTCCAGCAGCCAGTCGATGAAAAACGGTAATTCATCGCCTTTGGGAGTGTCGTCGTAATATTCTTTGATGTTGGAATATCGGTCCCAGACATTCTGAACTGATTCCGGACCATCTTTTGTATCAAAGGAATTCCCTTTCAGGAGGGCTTCCATAATTTCGGTACGCTCATCGATGTCAAGATTGAACGATCTCCTGCCGTATACCGTGCTGTAGATCAGTGGTTGCAGGTCGATGCGGCTGTTATCATCCTTCTGGATGTTATTCAGGTAGATAAGCAGCAGCGTCAATGTCGTTAACCGCTGTTGCCCGTCGACAATAAACTGCTGGCCTTCCTTTTTACTGAGGATTATGGAACCCAGGAAATACTGCTCGTAGTATTGAACGGACGTGCGTTCATCGTCAGTGCGATAGTTTTCTGCAAACCTAGACTCAAGATCGTCAAGCAATTCCTCAACATGCCTGGTTTCCCATTTATATTCACGCTGGTAGAAATCGATTGTATATTGTTTGTTCTGAAGCAGATCCCTGATCGATCGGGGATACGCCTGAATTTCCCTGTCTTCGACGTCCTTCTTCTTCAACGGTTTGCCCCTGGTTTTATATCCGTTACTCCAGTTCTTTGATACTGTGGGTTTTGTTCCATTAGATGATTCAGTCGTCGGAGTGTCATTATCGATACTTACGGCAATGACAGTTCTCCCGCCCTTTTTACGTTCCGGTTGAGATTGACGAATGTGCTGTTTAAACCCGGCAGCTTTTTTGACGAACTGTGCAACGTGTTCAGGAAGATCCGGATCGTCCAGGCTCCCGATTTTGATTAAGTCAACCTTCTTGTTACGGGGATACGCGATTAGGGCGATATCGACATCCTCACAGTACTTCCTGAAGGCATGCTTGCCGACTCCCTTCATGCCCCCGCCCACTTTACCGCTATGTCCGACAAACACATTTTCTCCATCTGAGAAAAATGCACCGGCTACACGACGATTTGTTCCTTCATACGGAAAGTTAATCTCACACGCAATACTGAGACTGTCCTCCTTTAATTCTTCAGAAACGCCGAATGCGCACCAGTAACGGTTTTCAGCGAATTCTGGGTCGAAGAACGCCCACACTTTAGTGTCCGAATTCCAAAGTACATCTACTGCACCAGCGCCTCCTCCTTGCCAACCTAGCTTTTTCTTGATCGGCTTGCCTGCTTGATACATGCACTCTCGGAATGTCTCGAATGCTTCCCGGATTTCACCACGACTCGATAAAGGCTTGTAAGTCATTAGCTTCTCCCTGGCAAGGATCGATCAAGATGTTAGGATCAAGGACGCTGAAAACCTTCTACATCAGCAATAATAGTGATTGCCTATTGGGAATTCAAATCTAAACGGCCCAAGAATCGTATGATTGGCCGAATTCCCCATTTTTCATTGCTCACTTTTAGGTTACAGAGATTGAGCTGTATGACCGATCCAGCCTGCGTCTATGGGATTCTGGGGCACTTGAACTACAGGTAATACTATGAGCCTCGTCAGACATGTATCAGAGGCCATGAGGGCCTTTCTGAGCGGTAATACTCAGCAGTAAGGATATTGATACCTCATGGCATTGGGAGTTGATAATTCAGCTATTACTCGTTCCATATTGTTCGATGAGATCTGAACTGAGAGGTGTATCCAGTTCACAGATAACACTCATCGGTGCAGATCCTGTATGTTTCTGATAATGAACAGTGCCACAGTAGTAGAACGGTGCGGAAGTTTTGCCCGACATTTTGTACTTCCTGACAAAAAGGTGGATGTTGGAATTATCCTTATCGTGATTGATGATCGCCATGCCTCGTTTACTTTCCGGTGTTGTAGATCTCTGACTTTGCCAATGGAAACCCAGACTACTACATCTGCCCCACCCTTGGGGTATTAGTAAAAAGATCCCACAATTAATTAAAGTTGACGAGTATGAGGGTTAGAATCGCAGTGGAGAGGGGCATTCTAGTGTAAAGTTAAAGACTGCGGGAAACATCAAATTTGTCATCTCTTGGTGTGCGTTTTGAATTTAAATTCATCTGGCTAGGAGATTTTAGCAGATATCTGAAAATCGAATAAAAAGGATTAAAAGCGGGAACGTTCTTTTGGTACTGGATCACGGGTTCGCCATAGTATTCCCCAAGTAGCTTCTCTTCACGATGTGAACGTAGTATTTGAAAAGTAACTAAGAGAATCCATACGAAGACGAGAAATGGATTTCGCGATATCACTACGGCTCCTAAGGTTTCTATAGCTAGAGCAAGACGCATAGGGTGCCTGACAATTCGGTAAATTCCATCCGTCACCAGTCTGTGCTCTTTAGTAATTACTAAATTCATGTGATAGGAAGTTCTTAATGTCAGAAGGGCAACTAGTCCCAGTATACAGCCCAAAGTCACCATTGTGATCCCTATTATCGTTAACCAATTATGTGCTTGGGCCATTCCAGAAAGTGATTCTAAGGCAAATCCATGCATCACAACCCATAGGACAATCATTAAGAATGCCTGCTTACTGGATGGGACTGAGAGCCTCACTTGTTTCCTTAGGTTAATAAAATCCAAGATGATCTGTGGGACATGACGAACAAGAAGGATTATAACAACCCATACTAGGAGCAGATTATAGGAATTCATCCTTCCTCACTCCTGAGTGATGTTACCAAGTCCTGATTTTCAGTTTTGGAATGACGTGTAAGAAATGTAACGATGAGGAAAGCGAGGATAGATAGAACCAAGCCAGGCAAAAAAGCTTCTGTCGGCGCAATGAACAGGAAGGATAGAGTTCCCAAAGCTCCAAGTATTATGCTCCAGGTCGCTGCTTTACTAGTTGCACGCTTCCAGACAAATACTCCGACAAGGGCAGGACCGAGAACTAGGAGCATGTAAAAAGCATTGAGCAGTAGCTGTACGATATCAGGAATCGCAAGAGCGAGAATTGCTCCGATCAAACCACAAATACCGACTGTAATACGACTAGTCCTAAGAGATCCTTCTGAATCCACATCTCTTCCCATCAGATCCTTAAATATTGTAGCACCGATCACGACGATAAGAGAATTTGCAGATGATATTGTAACGGAAAGAATACTGGCAATTCCTAAGCCTAAAAGTCCAGCAGGGAATAATGCTCCAATTTCACTAAAAACCAACTCATCGCCACTTCCGAGATTGCTGAATTCTACATTTCCAAGCAATCCAAGATACATTGCCAGAAGGTAAAATGGAATAATTCCAAAGGCTGCCCAAACCATAACTTTTCGACCATCCTGGGCTGTGCGACTCGCATAGACCTTCATCCATAACTCTGGCATAAGCATGGGAACCACTGCACCAAAAAGGAGCCCAGCAATAACGAAAGCATATCCCCCGAAGGTTACTGGACTCCAAATCTCTGCAGGTACTCGGTCCATCCATCCAGTAAGAGTATACTCCTGACCGATTGCAGGAAGGAGGATCAGGAACAAGACTACCACCATGCCTGCAAAATGCCAGATATCCGTTACAATATCACCCAAAATACCGGCAAAGGCAGTGTAGAGTATTACTCCTACAGTGGCAAACACGATGGCGACGGTCAGATCAATACCAGTACCCATTGAAATTAGAGTCGACGTCGCAAGGAACTGAGCGGCAAGCACAGAGAAATAAGTAAATAGGATTACGGCCGCCCCAGCCAATTGAGGAATCCTTCCGTATCGAACCCGGAAGAAATCGGGCAGTGTAATAGCTTTGTACTTATCACCAAAACGCTTGAGAATTGGTGCATACCGGGCAACCAAAAGGAATCCTGCAAAGCTTGAGAAAAGACTTACAAGACCAAATCCTAATCCAGCTTCCCAAGTTGCAGACGCAATTCCAATGACAGCGCCAGCTCCGACCTGTGTGGCGATAACTGACAGTACGAGCGGCAGAAGTTTTGCCGATCTTTCACTAGCCCAATAGCCAGATACCGTTGTTCGAAGACCAGCAACTATGCCAGCACCCAATGTCAGGGTGAGCCAAATCATTACTATTATGATATCTAGTATTCCCAGACTCATAGGACTTCCCTCCCGGAACTATTCTTCAGAGGTATCTGCATTGACTATAATCGCATGGGCATCACCGTAACAGCTCCCATCGTTTAACTCAAATTTCAATACAACATGGAAATTTCCATGGGACCGCCGTTTAGAATCGAGCCAGATTCGAATGGTTGTGCCAGCTTCATTCGGTAGGTAGTTTCTGAAATTCAATTTAAGTTGGTAAAATGTAGCTCTTTCGTCTTGTACACGCTCAAGATAATCATCAAGGGTCAGAGGATTAAAACGATCATCTCCTGCCAGGCAGGCACCCAGAACATATGCAGCCTGTCCAATGTAGTGGACAATCTGAACACGGCTAAGGTGAGACAACGGTTCTTTGTGGTAATCCAAAGCATAATGTCGGAACCTAGCCGAAAGGCATGCCTTATCATAACTTGCTTGATCGATAGTAATGTGATCTGGCTTGTAGAGAGGTAAATACTGCTCAATTTCCTTCTCAGCAAGCTGCCTATTTGCAGTCCGTTTCACTGTAATTGTGTTCATTTTTATTAGCACCATTATTACTTATTTGATTCTTTGTCTTTGATCCGCCTTAAAAGTGGTGAGATATCATATATTGGGATTTCCTTGATGAAACTTGTGTCCTTATCACTTAGATCTTTGATTCCAGTGATAAATGCAAACAATGCTTCTGCATCTTTTGATGATAAACTTAACCAAACATAATTTGATCCTGACCGAACGAAAATCGAACCCACTGGTTCGCAGCTTCGCCCCATATAAAGCATGTAAATAATCAATGGATTCAAAACTTGGAATGCTGCCAAGGCGATACCTAATTTATTGATATCTGCATCTGCATCCACCATGTCAAGAAATTTGATCCTGTAGCATTTCACCTGATGCTCGCACTGTAATTTACTCTCATCGGTTGGCATCCAGCGTACTAATTCATTAACATAATTCGCTAGGTTTTGGGTACTCGCAATCTCCCACTGATTCATCGGTAGGTGATTGCCAGATTGTCTGGTCTGGAAATATTGCCAGTCTTCCAGTGCATCACCCATAATGAAGTGAATTTTATTATCCTTATTCTCAAGAAACCGTGCAGCTAGTTCCAGAAGAACGTCTGACTCCGATTCAAGCTCCTTGGTTGAAATTACATACAAATCTCCTGGAAAATCGTCATGCCCCCAAACCTGTCTTGGGAATTCCTCACTAAACTCTTCAATATTATCAGCTTTGAAATCAGCAGCCCATTTGTCAGCGTACATCTTGTAACGTTCTGGAAATACTTTGTGAAATACCCGAGCCAGATTATCAGAGGGTTTTTCAAGTCCTCTGATGACACGAGAAAATTGCCCCTTGCTAAGGTCGTGTCTTTCGCAGAATTTCGCATCACTTGGGTAATTTTCCTTGATAGCAGCTCGGAACCAGCTAAAAGCAATTCTCCACTGCTCCAAGGTCGGCAGTAATAGAGTATCGTGCTCTTTGTTGCTATCATTGTCTAAAGTAGCATTCCCGTTATTAGCTTGCATTTTCATAAGTTTGGCACACTTGAATATAATACTTTTTTAGCCATTTCTCAAGTAATCCACCGCCTTCTTGAACATCAATTTTCGTCGTCCCTTTCTTTAACTAAGCCTTGACAAAATCTAGAACTCAGTGTATCTTAACAGAGTGTTGCTGGATTCGTATTAAATTATTGGCAATGTTTCTGAATTACTAGAGAATGCAGGGTGTCTGGAGGTTAACATGTGCGAAAACATTGTTTGCGACAAAGCTTCCACCACTGAGGAGTATTACTCTCCCCTGGTCTGCGAGGCACTCCTTGAAGTTTTCGGAACTGCCGATTTTATTGAACTACTTCGATTAGGGATCCACATCCCCCCTGAACAAGCCGTCCCAGCCATAATTCGAACTGTATGGGCTAACCGGTTTGAAGACAAAACCTGTGCTAGTGTCGAAATAGATCACATAAGAACCGAGCGTACCGATGCTGTAACGAAAAAAGAATTGGTCAAGACAACCTGATTAGCACACTTAATCAGTAAACATAGTTAATTCGTGATAATACAAAGTGTCAACCATGCCATATATCTCCCGTGCAGGATTTAGTCCTTTCAGGTGCTCATCAATTAACGAAGAGGTGTGGTAAATCATGACAGATGCTGTCATCTATGCTCGTGTGAGCTCGAAAGAACAGCGGGAGATGGGATTCTCAATCGAGGCACAGGTACGACTTCTCAGGGAATACGCCGATCAGAACGACATCACCATAGTTCGTGAATTTATTTAGGTTGAAACCGCTCAGTGGTCATGACAATCTTTCATCGTGGCAACTAGGATGATCTTCCGGAATGTGAAGGTAAGTCTGAAGCGTGCGATCAGATTGGAAATGTAATATGGATTACCCGATCTCGATGGTTATCGTCTTGGCAGTAATGAGTTGATCAGGCAACGCTCTACACATTCTGCCCTTAGCTTATATCAGGATCATATATTCCACATGCGTCTGAATTGTGGTACAGTGTTCTCAGGTGCCGGCATGATCCTATCGAAGAGGAGTGGTTTACCATGACCG
The DNA here is from genome assembly GCA_030614715.1 of Planctomycetota bacterium. GTDB lineage: Bacteria > JAJVIF01 > JAJVIF01 > JAPKYR01 > JAPKYR01 > JAUWTM01. The sequence goes on along the minus strand of JAUWTM010000039.1, from coordinate 12,771 downwards.
ACGCCGTTATCTACGCACGAGTTTCATCCAAAGAACAATCTGAAGGATACTCCATCGACGCTCAGCTACGTCTGCTCAGGGATTACGCTGATGAGAATGAGTTCGATGTTGTCCAGGAGTTTCTGGAAGTTGAGACTGCCAGAAAAACTGGTCGTGTACTTTTTCAGGAGATGCTTGGTTTCCTCAAGGACTCACCTGAATGTGCTGTCCTCGTTGAGAAGACTGACAGGCTGTATCGCAACATCAAGGACTGGGTAACTGTCGATGAACTCGAGATCGATATCCATTTCGTAAAAGAAGGAATGATCATCGGACCGGCAGCGAAGTCGTCTGATAAGTTCTTCCATGGTATACGTGTCCTGATGGCGAAGAACTACTGCGAGAACCTGTCAGAAGAAGCTAGAAAGGGTCTCACTGAGAAGATTCGTCAAGGTGGGTGGTGTCATAAGGCCCCGTTTGGGTATCGGAATGTGAAGGGACCTGAATCGGCTGAGCCAGTGCCGGAGGAAGCTGAAGTTATGCAGTGGATGTATGAGAGGATGGCTCGGGGGGATGTTTCGGTGAAGGAAATGTACCGGCAGTACAAGGAGGGTGGATTCTCGGCGTACATACCTTTATCAAAAGTGTATTTAAAATTACGTGATCCATTCTACAAGGGTATGATGAAGTGGAAGGGTGATATCTACCAGGGGAATCATCTTCCGATAGTCGATGATGAAACGTGGGAAACCGTGCAGGCGATCCTCGATATCAACGGACGACAACCGAAACGTCAGGTGACAGATGACTTTCTGTATCGTGGATTGATCACCTGTGGACACTGTGGCTGCTCCATTGTTCCGGAGAAGAAGAAGGGGCGGTACATTTACTATCACTGTTCTGAGAAAAGGGGATCGTGTAAGGAGAATGGTTGGTTACGGGAGGAGGTCCTGACCGAACAGTTCATTAACTACCTTAGAACATTCGTCCTGGATGACGTAACGCACGCACGGTTGGTCGACACAATCAGACAGCAGCATCAGCTTCTTGCCGGTGAAGTCGATGAAAGTGTCACATCCCTGAACCAACGTTCCAGTAAGATCCGGAACAAGCGGAACAAGATATACCAGGACAAGCTCGATGGGAATATAAAGGATTACTACTGGAGGGAACAGCACGCAAGGTTGTCAGCAGAACTGAGGGGTATAAACTCTCAACTGCGAAAGATCGACAATACCGACCTGCAATTCTACATCCTCGCAGAGCAGATTCTCGACCTGTGCAAACAAGCTCCTGAGCTGTTTGAGAGGGGGAATTCCGAAATGAAAAACCAGCTCCTAAAGCTGGTGGTTAGAACTTCTACCCTATCATCTGGAACCCTGATCAACAGCGGGCTAGAGCCGTTTTCACTACTCCAAAAAGGCTCTAAAAAAACCATGGTCGGGGAGGAGAGATTCGAACTCTCGGCCTCCTGCTCCCAAAGCAGGCGCGCTAACCGGACTGCGCCACTCCCCGACGCCAGCTAAGTATACCCCCGCCGCTGTTGTCCCACAAGTTATGACCAAAGTTGAAAGGCTCCCGGAAACAGGCGGTTTATTACACCCGATCCGGGAAAACCTGTGAAAATGCGGATTTGGCGCCAATATCGTTTATACTGAATTAATAGACCACTATAGCGAAATCCTGAATCCCGCTTGTTCAAAGCCTTTCGAGCCGTCCAGCATCTGGTGGAAATTGAAATTATATGGTATAATGCTATAGAGTGATAATCTATATATAATTTGTTTCACAGGCATTAAACCCGGTCCCGATCACGGGCGTATGGAATGGAAGCGGGATGCGGGTATTTTTACCGACGGGAGGTGAAATTATGCCAAAGAAGCGTATAAGCCCGAACTTCATGCATCAGTTCGTACTGGTGCTGATCATACTGGGCCTGATTATCGGAACAGCGTTACCCGTCCGGGGTGATGAAAATGATAGCTCCTGGAGCCTAAGCGACGTGATTCGCACGATCGAACCGTCGGTCGTCTGGGTCATTGCTGACATGGGCATGGGACAATGGTCCCAGGGCTCCGGAATCATTGTCAGGGAAGACGGCTATATCCTGACAAACGCTCACGTAGTGATAGGAGCCAATGACATCGTCGTTGGCTGGCCGGATCGCTTCAACAGGTCGGAACAGTTAGCGGAAATAATCGCGCTTGATATCGACGCCGACCTTGCACTCATACGCATACCCGGCGTTCACCTTCCCACCGTGCCCTTCGACATAACCGGCTCAGCCAGCCTTGGTGACGCCGTAATAACACTGGGTTACCCGGTTGGTGAGGAGCTCGGGCTTGGCGGTCTTACAGTCACGCAGGGCATTCTTTCTTGCATTCGTCGGGACGCGGATGGTGAGGTGGTCCTTCTTCAGACCGATGCCGCGGTGACCCTGGGCTGCTCGGGTGGTCCACTGTACGACCTTGATACCGGCAGCGTTATCGGTGTTGTACAGGGCAAGGGAATGCTGCTGCTCGAAGGCTTTAATTTCGCAATCCCGTCACAGCGAGTAAGCGAATTTGCCGGCACGGAAGTGGAGGACGGGATAGACGGTGCCATCGACGCGTTGAGCAGGTCGTACGACGCAGGTTTGTCGATGCCGTGCGAACGGGCGCTCGATATATTCGATGCGGCGATAAGGGCCCGTGACCAGGACGAATGGGGTGAAGCGTTAAGTAACTTCCTCGCAGCTTCAAGACTCGATGAAGAGGATCCAAGTGCCGCGTTTGGTGTGGCTGAATCCTATGCGGCACTCGTGCGACCGGACCAGGCCCTTCAGTGGCTGGAGCGTGCCTTCGAACTGGGTTTCACCGACTTCGAAGGTGCCCTGGACGCTGACGGGTTCGAGGAATTCCGGGATGACGACAGATTTGTTGAGCTGGTTCAGTCGTTTTAAAATCGGTTAGTACTTTTCGGTGAAATAGTGTGATCGTATTATGGATCACCTTGAGGAGAGGTGTGGAAGATATACAGTTCATCCAGCACGCGTCTCTCTTCTTCCCCCTCACAGGGGTCGGATGCCCGGGCTTATGTTCGGGTATCCGTCATTTTAGGACCATTTATAGCGGGATACGGGCTGGATCGCTGATTGTATCATGGTACATTCTGTGAAAGCTCGTTTTCACCAATCCAGCATCAAATCTGATCTTGTGGGAACATCAGTTACATGATAAAATCTAACTGTGTCACCATTTGGATAATACGACGTGAGGTATGGGCATCACCTCACCTTGAGATAACTGGAGGGCTATCCAATGGATATGGCAAATGACTCCACCATCAGACGGCTCAAGTCGTGGATGGAAGGAAGCTCGATTGACAAGGATCGGGCTGAATCCAAACTCAAGGACTGCGACCCCTGTGCGCTACCGGATGATATTCTTGATGTCTGGTCGGCCGGTTCGAGCTACGACAAGTTCCGTGCTGGCAGGATCAAGGAACTCTGGGCAAAACAGGAGACACAGACCTCGTAGGGGGAGAATAATAATATTTGACAAACACACGGCTGCAGAGCACCGGGAGGTGCCCGACGTGTGTTTTTTAATTCAGGCCTCGGGATTAAAAAAAACTGCGTGCCGGACATGCAGTTTTATTCAGCAGTACGCGCAGGCGCACTGATCGGTCGCAGGATTATTTAAGTTTAACGTCCGTATTTAATCAGACAGGTTCCAGTTCTTCTTCGACAGAGTCGTCCAGGTTAAGATTGGTCGCACGTGGTTCAAACGGCGTTGCATTCTTCAGCCAGTCGAGATCTTCGTCCCCGGTCGATGTAGCAATTCCTCCGGAGTCGGTTGATACACCTGACGGTTCGCCACCCTTTCCGAAATTTTTACTGACCGTAGACTTTGCACCTTCTTCCCAGTTTGAAGCCTTTGGTGGCTGGTATTCATCGAAACTTGGTGAAGGCTCCGGTTCCGGTGGAGCAATAAATGTCTCGGTCCTGGCTTGAGATTTGCCGCCTAACGAACTAACGAGAGCCACGACTACTGCCAGCAGTATAATGCCAATGAGTACCCACAACAGCATTTGTGAGACCTCCTTTTAACTCATTAAATACTATCCACACTTCCCCTGTCCCTAGGGGTAATAAGTGTTAATCTTTACGCACTTTAATCCGGTTTTTTATTCTTACAGAAGTGCCCGTTTGTGCTAAGACTTCCTGCTGATAGCCCGCCCCAGTTCTTCCAGAATTACATTCGCCGTCTCTAAACCGATTCCTTCGACCCCGGCGATCTCTTTCGCCGTTGCCGCCGACAGTTTCTTTACGCTTCCGAAACGCTTTATTAATGCCTCTTTGCGCTTCGGTCCAATGCCTGGTATATGGTCCAGGATATTGGTCTCTAATCTCTTTTTTTCCAAAACTACTCTATATCTGTTTGCAAACCTATGTGCTTCGTCACGTATCTCAGTCAACATTTTCAGCGCAGGCGAACTTTCGGGCAACTTGATCGGCGAGTCGCGACCGGGGATATAAATCTCCTCATGCGCCTTCGCCAGCGCTGCAAGTGGTATCTTATCGTCAAATTCGTATTCGTGCAAGAGCCGCCAGACAATTCCCAGGTGGCCTTTGCCTCCATCAAGGAGCATCAGTCCAATACGACTTGCCTCGCCAGGCTCCTCTTTGAACTCATGCAGACGTCTCAGGATCGCTTCCCGCATCATCGCATAATCGTCCTGTGCTTTCACAAGCTTAATACGATACCTGCGGTAGTCGTCCTTCGACGGCTTCCCATCTATATATACCACACGTGAGGCCACTGCGGTATGCTCTTTGTTGTCCACTCCGAAATTACTTACATCGTAGCATTCTATCCAATGAGGCCTTCTGGGAAGGTGGAGCGCCTTTTTCAGCTCTTTCAGGGCCTCCGTGATACGTTTTTGCTCATCTTCATCCCGCTGAATCTTCGATTCAAGCTCGGTCCTGGCGTTTTCACGTACCATTTCCAGGATTTTCAGCTTATCACCGCGCTGTGGTACCCGAATCCTGACCTTTCCACCCCTCATCGATGACAGCCATTCCTCGAGGACCGGGTGATCCCCGACCTCGTTCTCAATGTAAATTTCAGCGGGAATCACACCTGCACGTGAGTAATAATGCCTGATGAATGAGTAAATGCTCTCGATTCGCTCCGATTCGCTCCCGGTGGTTCCCTTCAGCAGGAAATTTTCCTTCCCGACCAGTTTTCCGCCCCTGACAAAGAAAATTGTGACGAGAGCCCGTCCCCATCCAAGTGCGACAGCGATGTAATCCTGGTCGATGTACCTGTCGAGAACGACCAGCTGTTTTTCGGTGACATCCCTGATCGCCCTCGCCTGGTCCCTCAGGTCGGCAGCTCGTTCAAATTCCGTTGCGTCACTGGCTTCCTGCATCTCTTTTTCGAGACGGGTCGCTAGTTTCTCGCCGTCACCGCGAAGGAACATCTCGATGTCCTTGATCATGCGTACGTACTCGTCGTGGGTGCAGGCCATTATGCACGGACCCATGCACCGTCCGATCTGGTACTGAAGGCAGGGGCGTTTCTTCTCTTTTTCGAGGTCATCGTGGCATTCCCGAAGCGGAAAGGTGTCGTGGATGATTTCGAGTGCCCGACGGACTGTCAGTGCTGAAAACGGACCATAGTAGCGCGCGTCGGGATCACGAGTCAGGTCGCGTGCGAGTACAACTCTAGGGTATTTTTCACCGTACGTGATTTTTACATATGGATAGGATTTATCGTCCTTCAGGAGGACGTTGTAATACGGCTGGTGCTGCTTGATCAGGGTGGCTTCGAGGGTGAGTGCTTCGAGTTCGGTCGCCGTGATGATAATGTCGATATCGCGAACCTGCCAGACCATGCGGCGGGTGCGTCTCGGATGGCTCGCCGAATCCTGGAAGTACGACCGTACGCGATTCCTGAGGACCTTGGCCTTCCCGATATACAGGATCCTGCCACCCTCACCGCGCATGATATAGATACCGGGCTTCGACGGCATGGAGTCGAGCAGTTTATCGAGCTTCTCTTTTGGGATTTTAGTAACTGCCATTGTTGTCCGGCTATATCAGGAAGATAATTATAAACCATTAAATTAAGCAAAGTCACAGAACAGGAAAATTCCTGATACCCTCAATTTTTTATGTCAGCTTTCCCGTCTCCCAATCGTTTAGTAAGTGTCGAACCCTGAAAACGAACCAGAAGGCGATCCGAAATGCTGAGTGCAAGCCGAAATCCAGACCACAACCCAAACCGTAGCACAGACTGTAGCGCAGACTGTAGCGCAGACAGCCTGTCTGCAGTACCGCTGACTGCCAGTCAGCAATTTTCCGAAATCAAAATTTCCTCCCGTGGTTATCTTCCCCATTGGGAAACTGACGACGCAATCTATTTCGTCACCTACCGACTCGCCGACTCCTTACCAGTTTCAGTATTAAATCAACTCCATGCAGAAAGACTGCAAAGGATCAAACAGATCGAAAACTCTGGACGAAAATTGACATCACGTGAAAAGGCAAAAATCACGTCAAGATTCTCAGCCAGGCTGGATTCATATCTGGACCGGGGCTACGGAAGTTGTATCCTGTCTAAACCTGAAGCAGCAGAGATCGTGATCGAAAATTTGAAGTATTTCGACGGTGTAAAATACCGGCTGTTCACATTTTGTGTGATGCCCAATCATGTTCATGTCGTTTTTAAACCGTTGGACAATCAAAGCCTGGAGAGGATTCTTCATTCGTGGAAATCGTATACAGGAAACAGGATCAACGACGTGCTGAGACAGGAAGGTCGACTATGGCAGCCGGAAAGGTACGATCGGCTGATCAGGGATGAGAAGGAGTTCCGTCGAATTATTAATTATGTTGCTGAGAATCCGATTAAAGCCGGTCTGGAGAATTGGGAATGGGTGTGGTGTTACTGGGATGCTGGCGAGTTGAAGGGCTGACTGGCAGTCAGCGATACTGCAGACTGGCAGTCTGCGCTACGGTCTGCGCTACGGTTTAACTGATATGCAATGTGTCCGGTCGTTTATGCCTCAGGATTCAATCTGCTTCTCTGGCTAACACCCATTAATTTTGTATAATACTTAATAAGATCATTTAACAGCCTTGTGCCGTGTTATAGCTGACATTCCGACAAGGAGAAATCCATAATGAACTCCAATAGATTCGTATTAGCATTGCTTGTCCTGACAGCACTTAGCATTGCCGTAATTGGATGTGCAGGAACCGGAAGCCCATTAGGTCCGGATATCGCCGGAAGCCCAACGGACCCGGATATTACCGGTAACACTGCTACCGGTTCATCGAACAGTCACATGCTGTGGGGATGGGCCGACCTTACCTGCAATGCCGAGACAGGTGAGATCGAGTTAGTGCCGTCGAGATCGCCCATGCTGCACATCAACGTGGTTGCCCCGGTTCTGTCGACACTCGGGATGGGTGTTGTGATTGACTCGGGAGCGAGTGACATCGCCAACGGCCTGATCGTACTCGATGTTTCACTGACCCACCCGTTCGCAGGCCTGGAAAAATTCTGCGGTTTCGACGTGAAAGGAATCCTGATAACTCCCGGGACATTCATAGTCGGACCGCTCACCATCGCAGGTCCCGGTGAGACAGAATTACTGAACGGGGACGGTATCACCCGATGGTGGAATCCGACCGAATTTACGGGTGACGCGTTCCTCCTTGGATACACGCCCGGAAAACCGGGGCTTCAGGATCCGACAGAACTTACCGCTACCGGCAATCCCTATAAGTTGTTCGCGGATTCTCTCGGTGCCCAGAGCCCTCTAAGCGACCTGATTCTGCCAACGCTTGATGATCCCGACGGCAGGGCTGTTTTCACAGCCGGGTCGACCAACACGAGACGGTACGAGATCCAGTTCCCGGTGTCGGGAGGTCCGGTGATCAAGTTCAACTATGCAATTGATGCCAGCTGGTACTTCCCCACTCCGAATCCTCCAAGTGAAGTTCCAGATGATTTTCCGATCTCCGCAAATCAACCCGAGGCGTTCAGAATCCAGATTGTGTACCCGGCCAATACGCTTGAATACCTCGACGGCGGCGGAGTGTCGGGCGGTCTTAGAGTACAGGCGAATGTCAGCGACTGGCAGGGAATTTACACCGGCTCACTGGCACAGGAGATTGACAGCGTAACAGCGTGGGCTCCGACATTGCTGACCGGTCCTGTGACACTTGACTTCGTAGCGGAAAGTTTCAATCACGCGACTTACGAGGCGGATGTGACATCCAGTCTGCAGCAGCTAAGCAGCGGCGACCCTCACCTGCTTCTCGTTTCAGTCCAGGCCCCGGCGACTGACGGTACATACACCCAGTCCGGGACCACCGTAGGGCCGGATGAGGACCTTCGGGCATGGAACTCGGAATGGGTCACGATTCAAACAGTGACATGCGAAGCTGACAGTAACAACGATTTTCCTGAAGCGGAGCCCCTTGATCTGGGATCAGATGTGTTCGGAACGCTCTGTAATCCCGGCGGCAGCGGTACCGATGATGAAGATTACTACACGTTCGTGGTTCCACCGGCCACCTACGCCTACGGATCGATCGAACTGCAAACTCCCACGACACCCACTGCGGTTGGGTTGTACGACGATTCATACACTTTACTGGGAGAAGCCCATGTGGGAATGGGTGTTGCCGTCCTCGACGATCCATGGGAACTCACAGGCGGTACCTATTATATAAAAGTGTCAACAACGAACGATGATCATGTAGTTTATTACGATCTATACAACAATTTCATTCCCGACCCATGTCCGGGCGATTACACATTCTCCTGGGAGACACAGATTGATGTACTCCTTGAGAACAATCCGACTCTCGGTCGCAGGTCTACCCTTGCAGTCGACGAGGATGTCTGGGTTACTTATCCAAGGGGAGCCGCCAGTGCCCAGATGATGATGTGCAGGCACTCTGGTGACGGGGGACTGAGTTGGGATAATCCGGTCGTAGTAAATACCTACGAGAGCCTGACTTCCAGGATGTGGGGTTCACTGGCACTTGGGAACGACGGAACAATTTATTGCGGATGGATCGAGTACACCGGCTCCAGCCCTGAACCTTTCGTCAGTGCTTCTGTGGATGGTGGACAAACATGGTCGGATCAGGTCAGTTTATACGACTTCGAAACCGGTTCCCTTCAGCCTAACAATGAGACAAGAGCTATCCTTCTCGATACGGATGACAATGACAGGCTTCACGCTGTCTGGATGGATCGCAGGGTTTTTCTCCAGCACCATGTGTATTACTCCTGGTCAGACGATCATGGAGCGACATGGCAACCCGCAGAACTTATAGATGACAGCCCGGTGGAGTTGCAGACGTCTGCCAATTGCTACGACTTCGATGTCGCCCCGGATGGCACGGTAGTCTGCGCATGGACCGATCGGAGGGGTATCACGATTCCACCCCTGACCAGCCTCGATATCTATTCCGACACCCGTGACGACGTCACTCCGTTCGGTGTTGATGTAATGGTCAATCCGCCGGATCTGACCTTTGAGCAGACATTCCCAGGGATTGCAATCGATAATAACGGTACCATTCACGCGTCCTGGGTCGATCGCCGCAACGATGGCAATGTAGGTGGCAGTAATCCACCTAACACATATGAACTGTATTACGCACAATCAATCAATGGCGGTGCTACCTGGATCAATGAGACAGAGATCGATACAGTGGATGGTTATGGAACTAACAACTACATGGACCCGAGAATCGAGGTGAGCCCATGGGGTAATCCGTTTGTTTTCTTCCGCCACAATTATGACGAGTTGCTGCTGGCAAGGTCATGTGACGGTGGGAACACGTGGGAATCACCGGACGAGGTGTACGTAAACGCACCCGATACATACATGCTGGATAATTTTTCATTCGACCTGACTTTGACCGGGAAAGTGTACGCTACGCACATCGATAGCCGTAATTTCCCCGGCGGAGGTTACACTAACTGGAATGTTTTCATTGACGTGAGTGATTAAGCAGTACCTGCAGCTTTATATCGATAAAAAAAAGCCCCCGAATGTATCGGGGGCTTATTGTTTCATTGGATTGTAGAGAACAACAAAGGCCTACCACCATCCGTCGGGAGCAAGCTTTGAGATGAATATGTCATAGTTGCCAAGTGTGGGGAATTCTTCAATACCCTGGCTGGGATCGAGATCTATCGTACCGCTGTAATTACCGCCGACGTAGACATTGCGGAATGGATCCATGCCAACCGCTCTTCCTTCATCCAGACTGGTGCTTCCCCAGGTTCTGGCCCACAGGTACTCGCCGGCCGATGAGAACATGCTGACGTATACATCAGTTGAGCCAACAGAATCAAGCAGATCCTCACCCTCGGTCGGGTCCATGTCGGTAGTGCCGTTGAATGCACCGGTAACTGCGATATTTGCTACCGGTGAACCGGATGACTGCAGGAACAGGCTTGTTGCATAATCCTGGGCATCAGCTGCCCCCCATGTCATCGTCCAGAAGTACATGCCGGTTGGATCGAAGAAGGTCAGGAATGCGTCAGCGAAAGTGCCTTCGGCAGTGTGCGGATCGGAACCGGCACCGGGGTCGAAATCAACCGTGCCCACGAACTGGCCGCATACCGCGAAACCTGCAAGTGCATCAACGCCGACCGACCATGCCTGGTCCTTGCCTGTGGATCCCCAACCGCCTGCCCAGGTCAGTGCTCCGGTTGAGTCGAATACTGCGAGGTAACCGTCCCAGTCTCCGGCTGACGTGTATTGGGTGGTTCCGCCACCCGGATCGAAATCGACTGTGTCCTGGAAGTACCCGACGACCGCACAATTGCCCAGGCCATCAACAGCAAGTCCCCTGACCATGTCGTTCTGCAGACCACCGAACTTAATGGCCCAGTCTACAGACCCGCCAACGCCGAATTTCATCAGGAAGCAGTCTGAACCACCGTTTGAAGTCAATGATATGGGCGCTCCATCCGGATTGAAATCCACCGTGCCGTAGAAATATCCTGCAACGTAAGCATTATCGGCATCATCGAAATCAATCCCTGTTGCACCTTCCCACGATGTTCCTCCCCAGGTATCGAGATTAGCGAAGTTGCCGGCTGAATTCAGCCCCAGCACGAATGCATCCTCTTTATCTCCGTTAGCCGTAGCATTTTCTGTCGAGCCACCGGGATCGAAGTCCACCGTGCCGTTAAATGCCCCGACGATATAGATATTACCGGTTGGAGAGATCGCCACATCAAAGGCTTTATCTGCAGTAGAGCTTCCCCATCCATGTCCCCACGACTGGCTGCCGTCAGCATCGAGCTTCGTAAGGATAAAGTCCGTATCACCGGCTGAGGTGTAGTTATCAGTGCCGGAACCTGGATCAAGGTCAATCGCGCCTTCAGTGGTTCCCGTGAGGTAAACTTCTCCAGTCTCAGATACTGCGATACCCTGGCACTGGTCCATCACGGAACTACCGATGGTGCCGCCGTAACCGACACGCTCGACGGTGACCTCGATTGGTGTATCCAGCATGTCCTCTTCGCTTTGCGTGTCGCGCACACGATGCTGGACCTGGAAGATTCCCTCTTCCGTGAACTGCCATACGGGATCCTTCTGATCGATATCAACCTGGAATCCGTCACCGACATCGTAGGAGAAGTCCCATTCGTAAGCTACGATATCCGTATCGCCCTGAGGGTCGGTGGATGAATCGAAGAACGGGATCGGTATGTATGGTCTTCCGGTGGGTGTTCCTGCGATACCACCAGCGACCGGTGGATCATTCGCTCCGGCCAGTACTTCAACCATGTAGATCTGGTAAGAGGTTAAATCAAGCCACTCCGGTGACGTCGCGTTCTCCTGGTCCTCGACCGATACCAGTACGCGATACTCACCGGCAGCAGCGCCCTCTGTGTTTTCAATTGTTACTTCATAAGTTGCGAAACCGGTGCCTTCTGACACGAATGCCGCAGTAAGCTCCCCGGTGAATAAGTCAGGACACTCAACGATTGGAGCATTGAAGGTGTTATTGCCCTGCCAGTCGAATACATCCATGGTGATAACCGTCTCACCACCGGCCGGGGTCATGCCCCCGCCGACAGGAGTATCATCAACATCGATATTCCAGGGCTCCTGGCAGTTGGCGTCCGGCGGGAAATCCGTCATGGGATCGGTTACCGGCTTCGTGGTCGCCGCCGACCAGTTACCATCGACGCAGTAGTTGAAGTAGAAGCCAGTGGTTGGGAACATGATGTCATAGGATGCCTGGACGGTTTCACCTGCATACAATGCATTACGCACATTCTCAGTACCCGCTGAAATATGTCGTTTGTATCCATTTAGAGTAGCATCGGGTACAAGTGGACTGCCAAAGTTACCCTTCAGGTATCCCTGCAAGCCACCGGGACCGCTTCCCTCTGTAGTGGAGTTGTAAAGGGTTGTGTACCCGTCGGCGTTCAGAAGACCGCCATTACCCGCATCGACATCAGGTGTGGTAAGACCCGATACGGTGAATGTATGACCTCCTGCGAACATGGCGATGCCCCTGACATCGAATCCTGTCAGGGTTGCAAGCGGGAACGGATGTGTAATCTCGACATCCCAGAGCTTCGAGCCTCCCGGCTGGGGAGTCACACCTGCGATTCCGACGCAGTCGGTGCAGGGTCCCTGTTCGAGCCATTTCAGGACGTTCCAGTGACCCGCAACCTGTCTCAGGGGGATCACCTCGGTCGAATTATCTTCAGGATAGTAATGAATCTGGACGACGGGGAGGACGGAGGG
>JAUWTM010000240.1 GCA_030614715.1 Planctomycetota bacterium | reverse complement strand
GTGCGGCTGCATTCAGATTCCGAATTTTTGTTGTGTTGCCGACGTCACTAGCCGTGTATTTACTTAGCTTCACTAGTACAATCTATAGGATTTTCGTTAGACAAATCCTGACCTGGGAGCCGGGCTACCTAGTCTTTCTAGCATTGGCAACCGCCACCATCGGTTGTCTATGTTTTGTTTTCATTATGCCCTTGCTACCCGGGTATGTCAGTCTGCGTAGATTAATTGGCTACAAGACGCATCGAGGAGAGTAAATATATGGACTTTTCGCTGACTTCAGAACAAATAGCGATAAGGGATACCGCCCGTCAGATAGCGGACGATCTTATCATACCGAACGCAGCACGCTTCGATACCGAACGTGAGATCCCGTGGGATATTATCAAGGCCCTTGGCGAAATCGGCATGATGGTTCCGATCTCTCCCGAGAAGTATGGCGGAGCAGGGCTGGGATATATGGAGTACGCGATTATTGGTGAGCAGATTTCACGAGGTTGTTCGGGTGTCGGTACTGTAATGGGTGCGCATTGTTCGCTTGGTGTCGCACCGATCATCAGTCACGGTACAGAAGAACAGAAGGAAAAGTACCTTCCGAAGCTGACGACCGGCGAGTGGATCGGTGCATTCGGACTTACTGAACCCGATGCCGGGTCGGATGCAAGCAATATCCGGGTGACCGCGGAGGATAAAGGGGATCACTGGCTCCTGAACGGTGAGAAGCAGTGGACGACAAGCGGTGACATCGCGAAAATTATCCATGTCTTCGCTACTGTCAATCCATCAAAGGGACTCATGGGGGTTACACCCTTCATAGTTGAGACCGACTGGGAAGGCTTTTCGGTAGGATCGCTTGAGAAAACCATGGGAATCCGCGCATCGCACCAGGTTGTCACACGGTATGACCACATGAAGCTCCCGAAGGACTCGGTTCTTGGCGGCGAAAAGAATATCGGTCGTGGTTTCCATGTAGCAATGGCTATTCTGGACGGTGCAAGGGTCGGAGTCGCTGCAAGCGCGACAGGTATCATGTCCCGTGCGATCGAGGAATCGGTCAAGTATACGTCGGAACGTGTACAATTCGGGAAACCGATCTCGAAATTCCAGGGGATGCAGTTCAAGATCGCCGACATGGTGATGAAATGCAACGCGGCAAGGTGGCTGGCATACCACGCTGCATGGCTGAAGGACCAGGGCCTGAGGATGAGCCGTGAGGCTGCGATCGCGAAGTGTTTCGCCAGCGACGTGGCGATGGAAGTCTGTATTGAGGCAATCCAGTGCCACGGCGGTTACGGTTACTCGATGGAATACCCGGTCGAGAAGCTCCTCCGCGACACGAAGATCCACCAGATCTTTGAGGGTACAAACGAAATCATGAGAACAATTATCGCTCGGGAGACCTTCAAGCGGGGAATCTGGATGGAGTTCGATGACATCGAAGCGGCCCTGGAAAAAGCGCAGGCGTAAATGAACATAACAGCTGCAGACAGACAATCGCTGCTCGACTACCTTGCGGATCGTCGGGCTGAGGTTGTGAAATATATCGAGGGATTCGGCCTTTCTCACCTGGTGAGTGAGCCGCATCTCAGGGATCACCTGTTGTCTTATCCGCTGCGCGGGGGCAAGACGCTTCGTCCTGCGCTTGTGGGACTTGCCGCAGGCGCTGCAAGCGTTAAAGAGGGCGTACCGGGCACGCTTCCGCTGCAGGCGGCCGTTGAGCTTTACCATAACTGGACACTGATCCACGACGACATCATCGATGAGGACGACCTGCGTCGCGGCTTACCGAGCCTCCACAGGGAGATCGAAGCCGAAGCCGGGAAAACCTACGATGGTGCCGGTGCGGAGAAATACGGCAGGGACATTGCGATCCTGGTTGGCGATCTGATGCACGGCTGCGTTAACCTGCTGCTTCTCAGGATGGTCGAGGACGGGATCGATGAGAAGGTCGTTCTGAGGATCCTTCGCATCATGCACGCAGAGCTGACACCGGCGCTGGTGGACGGTGAAGCGAGGGACGTACGGTTCGCGCTGGAGCGGGTCGGGGACGTGACTGAAGAACAGGTGCTGGAGATGCTCGAGGGCAAGACTGCGGCACTGTTCGAGTACTGTGGGACAGCAGGAGCGATGGCTGGCCTGAATTCGAATGATCCGTCGAACCCCATCGTCAGGGCTCTCGCCGGATTCAGCCGGGCTGCCGGCCTTGCGTTCCAGATACAGGACGATATTCTCGGGATTGTCGGTGACGAGGACAAGCTTGGCAAGCCGAGGGGAAGCGATATCCGTGAGGGCAAGCACACACTTTTACTGCTGCATGCCTTCCGGGAGGCGTCAGAAGCGCAGCTTTCCGAGCTTCAACCCTTACTGGGCAAGCCGGACCTTTCCGCGGGTGAGGTCGACCGGTTCGAAGAGATACTGAGGGAGATCGGAACGATCGAACATGTTAACGGAATCGCGAGGGAATACATTGAGACCGCGCTACCGTTCCTTGAGGAGATAGATGAGTCACAGTCGAGGAATCTCCTGGCCGGGCTGGCGCAATACATGATCGAACGTGAATTCTGAGGATGGGATAATGGCTGAGGATTCTGTGAACGAAACGAACAAAAAAGATATCGAACCTCAGATGGGATTTGTTGTCATCGTGTCGGGAGTGTCCGGTGCCGGCAAGGGCACCGTGATTGAGAAGGTCAGGTCGATCCGTGACGATTTCGTCCTGTCCATCTCGACAACGACCCGTACTCCGCGCGGGGAGGACATAGTTGGTGAGCATTACCATCATGTTTCGGACGACGCATTCCACCGGCTTGTTTCCGAGGGCGCTTTTCTCGAGTGGGCTGAGGTCCACGGCCATTATTACGGCACCCGCAAGGCGTGGGTCGAGGACAAGCTCCGGGAGGGCTGGATTGTAATACTGGAAATCGACGTACAGGGTGCGCTGCAGGTGATGGAAAGGCTTGGAGACGTAACCTCGGTGTTCGTGACGCCCTCAGATCGCAAAGTCGCGCATGAAAGACTTCGACGGCGGGGGACGGACGAGAAAGAGGATATCGAGAGAAGGATTCGTAACTCCGAGTGGGAGTACGAGCAAATGAACCGATTCAGTTACATAGTAGTCAATGAATCGGGGAAGCTTGACGAGGCGGCAGCTACGCTAACGGCTATCTTGACCGCCGAGAAAGCAAGGATGCACAGGACGAAAATCAGACCGTAACAGAATAAAGAACCCATACCGCATTGCGCGGAGGTGCATAAAACAGTATGCGAAAACCAACAATAGATGATCTTCTCGAGAAGGTGGACAGCATTTACGAGCTGACCATGCTTGCTGCACGGGAAGCCAAACGTATCCGTTTGAAGGACAAGGAAGCGAGGGAGCCGCTCCAGAAGGCTCTCGAGCGAATCGCGGACGGCAAGGTGAGGGGTCAGTATCTCACACCGCAGGAAATGGCAGAGTATGAAAAGAACGAAAAGGATCGTCGCGAGGCCCTGGCAATGCGCGACAGGCTGGTAATCCCGCCCCCGTCAGACAGTAGGGGTAAGAAGTAGAAGGTCGCCGGGAATCCGGGTGAAAAAATGCCGAGAGTAATATTTGGAATCTCCGGTAGTATCGCAGCATTCAAGGCACTCGAGGTCATGCGTCTCCTTGTCGGTGACGGCATCGACGTAATCCCCGTGTTGTCAGGGGGGGGCATTAAATTTGTCACACGGTGTT
>JAUWTM010000201.1 GCA_030614715.1 Planctomycetota bacterium | reverse complement strand
TGCTGCGAGGTCGCGACCGGTCGGTGTTGCGCCAGTCAGGATCAGCGAGAAATCGCGCGCCTCGATGAACGGTACCAGTGCCTGGCAGTATCCGTCGTAACTGTAGTTTTCGAGCTTTGCATCCTCGAAAAGCGTAACCGGAACGCCGTAGCCCTGGAGCTCATCGGCCAATGCCTGGACGCCATTTCCGAGAATCGCGACATGCACGTCACCACCGAGGTCGCCAGCTATCATTTTACCGACGCCGATTGCCTCGATTGTGACCTTCTTTAATAGTCCCCCGCGATGTTCAGCTATGATCAATATGTCGTTTGCCATTTTATTTTCCTCGAAAGGTCCGTTGTATTTCCTTATATGACCTTTGCCTCCTCGCGGAGAAGTTTGACGACTTCAGCAGCCGACTCGGGACCTTCGAACTTCTTGCCCGCCTGCTTTGACGGCGGTTGCGCGAAGTCAGTGTACTCGGCACGTACATCGCCCCGTTCGAGCCCGATCTCGGCAGGTGTCGTTGTCTTCACGGGTTTCTTCTTTGCCTTCATGATGCCCTTGAGTGACGGGTATCGGGGTTCGTTCAGGCCCTTCTGGGTACCGATAACCGCGGGAAGTGCAACCTCGATAACCTCATCGATGTCCGACTGCCGCGTGCAGTTTGCCTTGCCGTCGGAAAGCTCGAGCTTCGTTACGATCATCACGTGCGGGATGCCGAGGTACTCTGCGACCTTGATTCCCGTAACTCCGAGGTCGTAATCGATTCCCTTCCAGCCGCACAGGATAAGATCTGGATTCTCCTCCTTGAGTGCGGCGGCTAATAGCTCCCCCGCGTACCTCGGGCATGTGACCTCGGCGTCCGTGACAATATGAACCGCGCGATCCGCGCCACGTGCGAGCTCGTCCTTGATACCCTTCGCATTCTTCTGCGGTCCGACATTGAAAACGACTACTTCGCCCTCGCCCTTTGCCTCGATGATCTTCAGGGCTTCCTCACAGGCGTATTCGTCGTAAGGGCTGACGGAGTATTTCACACCTGATGTGTCCAGTTTGCCGTCCGAAACCTTGATTACGGCCTCGGAGTCCGGACAGTACTTTATCAGTACGGCGATTTTCATGGATTACCTCTTTTTAAGCACGTTGGAATGCTTGTGCCCTAGTTCACAAGATATCAGCAGGCAATTATTTCACAGTGGTGAAGGAGTGTCAAGCGTGCTTGTGATCCGAATCACAAGCGTTGGGGGTCGCAAAGCATTAAATTGTGTTAATCCGTTGGCTTTGAGATGAAAATTATGATGAAATTTACGGCATCTGTGAGGTTATTTCGGGCTTCAGCAGTCAATCCTTCTTCAAATTCGAATGAATAGCCCCTGATCGCGAGTTGATAGGCCTTCAGCGGGGTTTCCATGAGGTCCGATGTCAGGCCGAGCAGAGATTCGGCTGACATCGAGTGCGTTGTGAACGAAACCTCCTCCGACGGACCAATTTCAGTGAACTCGAACGGCTCCCCAGCGGTAACCGATGCATCGACGAAGATCACGACATCGTTCTTTGCCAGGTCGAGTGCGTACTCGATATTGAGCTGGTAATCGGAGTCGAGAGTGACGTTATTTACGCCGTCCCCGGCGTCGACACCCTTATATTCGAGCGCCTTGATGAGCGCGGGACCAAGCCCGTCGTCCTGCCGTCCGGGATTACCGTATCCGAGGATGAGGATTTTCATCGTTGGAATGATAGCATGAAAAAAGAGCGCCTACGCCCAGTTGGTAATTAAATTACCAGACCCATGGGACGCAGGCGCTCCATATTGATTGCACGAAATTACTACCTGTTTTTAAACTTACTATCCAGGACTTCTCCGTCCTCGGTCACAAGCTCAACCTCGAGTGGCATCTTGCCGATCGCGTGAGTTGCGCACGAAAGGCACGGATCGTAAGCGCGAATCGCGACCTCGATATGGTTCAGGAGCGGCTCGGTGATCTCATTTCCGTCCAGGTACTGCGCCGCGACCGTCTGCACCGCACGGTTCATCGCCTCGTTGTTGTTCGTTGTCGACACTATCAGGTTCGCCATCGTCACCTGGTCGTTGTCGTCGATCCTGTAGTGATGGAACAGCGTGCCGCGAGGAGCCTCGATCAGTCCGACGCATTCCTTCCTTTTCTCACCCCGGACGATCAAATCGTCACCCTGCAGATCGGGATCGTTGAGGAGATCGCGAATTCCCTCGATGGAGTGAAGGGTTTCAATCATACGTGCCCAGTGATAGTGCAGCGTCGTGTTGACAACCGTTCCGCCCTCGGCTTCCTTCATGAATTCCTGACGTTCAGCCTCGGCAAGCGGTGTCGGGATAAAATCGCAGTTGTTGATTCGCGCGAGGGGTCCGACACGGTACCAGCCGTTCTCCTTTCCGAGCGACGTGATGAACGGGAACTTCATGTACGACCACGACCGCACTTCCTCGCGGATGTAGTCGAGATAGTTCGCATAATCGACCTGGTCGAAAATGATGTTGCCCAGTGAGTCCTTCGCACGAAGGTTCCCGTGATAGAGGTCAAGAGCTCCGTCCTCACGGACGAGGCTCAGGTGGTTCGACGGGAAAGCACCGAAGGTCTTCATGAGGTCCGGCATCTGTGCATGGACGCCCTTGATCAGTTCAACGGCTCCCTGTGCCCATTCGATCATCTGCTCGATGTCACTGAGGAAGAAATCGCGCTCCTCGATGGATAAATTCTTATTGATACCACCGGGGATCGCGCCCGTGCCGTGAATTTTCTTCCCGGCGGTCGCCTTGATGATCTCCTGGCCGTACTTGCGCATCATTACGCCCTGGACGGCGAGGTCGGGATGCTCCCTGATCACGCCGATGATGTTTCTTTTAGAGACCGGTGCGTCGAAGCCGAACAGAAGATCCGGCGAGCACAGGTGGAAGAAATGGAGTGCGTGCGACTGGAACGTCTGACCGAGATGCATCAAGCGGCGCATTTTCTGTGCGGTCGGGGTCAGATTTTCACCACCGACCAGCCAGTCGGTCGCCTTCGCGGCTGCAAGATGATGGCTCACCGGGCAGATTCCGCATAGCCTCTGCACCGCGACGGGAAGTTCCCAGAACGGACGTCCCTGTATGAAACGCTCGAATCCGCGGAACTCGACTACGTGCATTCTCGCACGGGTGATATGTCCATTTTCATCGACGAGAAGGGTGACTTTTCCATGTCCCTCTACCCGGGTGACGGGCTCGATGACGATTTTCCTTGTGACTGTTTTTATCTCTGTGGCGGTCAAAATCGCACCTCGTTTACTTTTATATACGGCATGTGCGGGGCGCACGTGATACGCGTTGCGTGCAATGTCATGTCAGTCGTATTTGATCAGCTCATACGGTAATTCAAGGTTTTCCTCGCCCGACAGCAGGAAATTCAGCACTGCCCAGATTGAGTCTGCCGATGGCGGACATCCGGGAAGGTGATAATCAATCTTCACGACCTCGTGGCATGGATAAACCCTGTCGAGAATGCTCGGGAGATCCGGGTCGTTGGGTATTACACCGTCAACGACACTCGGTCCATTCAGGTACGCTTCCTCGAGGCACTCTTTCAACGGGACCGTATTCCTCATGGCGGGAATTCCACCGCTCGTTGCGCAATCTCCCATTGATACAAGGATCGTGCACTTTCTGCGGAACTCACGCAGTGTCTCCAGGTTCTCGGAGTTTGAAACCCCGCCTTCGATAAGCCCTACAGTGCAATCCCCGAGTTCCTTGATGTCATCGATCGGTGATTTGTCGAAGTCAATGAGATCGATAAGACTCAGGATGCGGTCATCGATATCGAGTAACGTCATGTGACATCCGAAACATCCGGCCAGTGACGCAGTTGCTACTTTTGGTTTCTCAGTCATTGTTATTCCACAGCTTCCTTTACTTATTGCCCTTGTGTTGCGATCCAACAGGGGTTTTGTCGTACTGTCTTTCTCCGATCGGAATACGGTACGCGGTGTCCTTTATGAGTAACGCACCTACCGGGCATACGTCCAGAGCTTTATCATCGATGCTGAGGTTGGTCTCACCAAGGTTGTTCTCAGCGTCGACACCGAGCCTGGTCTTTGCACCGCGCTCCATCAGCTCGAAAACGTGCTTTCCATCTTTTTCATCGCTTGCCCGTACACACCGGCCGCATAGAATGCAGCGGTTGTGGTCAAGCATCACGTCGGGATGGCTCGCGTCAACCTCGCGCTGCGGGAACAGGTTCGGGTACCTTGGAACCAGTATGCCCAGTCTGTACGCTACAGCCTGGAGTTCGCACTTCCCGCTCATCTCGCAGAACATACAGAAGTGATTGCCCTCTACGAAGAGCATCTCGATTACCGCTTTCCGTAGATCGAGAAGTTCTGCGTCATCACTCGTGATTACCATCCCGTCTTCCGCCGGGGTAGTACACGAGGCCATATGTCGACCATTGACCTTCACCGTGCATACACGGCAGCTCCCGTGAGGTGGAAGGTCCGGATGGAAACACAGGTGCGGTATGTAGATCCCGGCGTTCAGTGCCGCTCGAAGGATGAACTCCCCTGTCTTTGTCTTGATTTCAACACCGTCTATCGTGATTGTAATTTCTTCTTTCATGTCATGCTCCCGTCAGTTGAAATTGGCGATCTCCCGGCCGATCCGTACCGCAAGGTCCATGTCGTGGATCGGTACGAATTCTTCCCCGGTGAGAAGACCATCGTACAGCTCACTGAAATTCTCGATCGTTGACAGGACAGGATTCGATGCGGTCAAGCCGAGTCCGCACCTGCTCATGCCGGTGATAACCTTACCGAGATTTATCATGTAATTGATGTCGCTCTTAGTGCCGCGTCCTGCACGGATCTTTTCAAGGTGCCTGGTAAGAAGCGTGGTCCCGACCCGGCACGGAGTGCAGCGTCCGCAGGATTCCTCGATGAAGAACTCCATGTAGTCGTTGGCGATCTGGAGAATGTCGCTGTCCGGTCCAAAGACAACCATCGAGCCGCCCGTCGCCATATCCTCAAATGCGATCCTGCGTCCGAAGTCTGCGCTCGAGACGATCTTTCCTGACGGTCCGCCGACTGTCATCGCCTTTGCGTTCTCCCCGCCTGCTTCCCTGAGCAGTTCCGCGAGGGTGATGCCGAACGGAACCTCGTAGACACCGGGTCGTTCAACATCTCCTGATACGCTCAGGACCTTGGTACCGGCTGATTTCTCCGTTCCGAATGATTTAAACCAGTCAGCACCCTTCTCGATGATTCGAGCGGCTGCGGAGAGTGTCTCCACGTTGTTGATCGCGGTCGGCTCACCCATGTATCCGTTGGATACCGGGAAAGGTGGACGGTCGCGGGGTTCACCACGCTTACCTTCGGTTGATTCAAGAAGCGCTGTTTCCTCGCCGCATACGTAAGCGCCGGCACCGAGCTGGATTTTTATATCGAAATTGAAGCCGTCCATACCCGCGATGTTGCACCCGAGCAGGTTGGCCTCCCGCATTTTATTCAATACATTAAGGAGGTACTCATACAGGTACTCGTACTCGGCCCGAAGGTACATGATTCCCTCTTCAGCGTTCAGTACGTAACCCGCGACAGCCATGCCCTCAAACACCAGTTCCGGCTGTTCGGTGAGGAGCACACGGTCCTTGAAGGTTCCGGGCTCACCCTCGTCCGCGTTGCAGACGATATACCTGTTAGCAGCCTCGTTCTTCAGGCAGAAATCCCATTTCAGGCCGCACGGGAATCCTGCACCGCCGCGACCCCTGAGGTTTGAGTTTTTGACCTCGTCGAGTACGGCTGACGGCTCCATCGCGACGAGCTTGCGGATCGCATCGCCGACAATGCGGTCACCGAAAATTATCTCGCCCTTCTTCCGGATGTTGTTGTTCACCATCGCGTGAATACGGTCGGAGGAATTCTTTCCGTCTCCGGTCTCCGTACTGAATTCCTTCGGATCCCCACCGTTTACAAGGTGTGCGACAAGCGATCCTGCTTTGTCGGCATCGATGTTTGTGATGACCACGCCATCGACAAGTGCTGCTGGCTCCTGGTCGCTCATACCGATGCATGAAGTCCATTCGAGACCGACGGCATCGTCTGCGCCTGATTTACGGAATTTCGATCCGGTCACTTCCTCCAGCACGCTGGTGAGTTCACGGACTCCGTTGATGCTGGGCGCAGCGCCCTTTGAGAGGTAGATTGTTACCTTACCGCTGGGCTTTCGAGTGAGGAAGTGGTAGTAACTTACAACACCTTCGACCTCGACCATGTGAATACCCATCGCGTCCGCGATGGCCTTTGCTGTGTCGCCTGAGACGCAGCCGAATGCGTCCTGTGCATCGCGTACAATGTTCATCAGGTGATGTCTTTCGGTGCCGTGGTTGCTGACAATTTCGTTCACGTTTACAGCTTGATTCCTTAGTTCCAGAGCCATAACTGGCCTCCATTCATTACCGCGAAATGCATATGGATGATATTTCCAACCTGATTTTACCAGAGAAATCACGTCTT
>JAUWTM010000066.1 GCA_030614715.1 Planctomycetota bacterium | reverse complement strand
GTAGAGGTAATTTCCCTCCCAGATAGTATTGTATGGTTCAATGTAGAGATGCGACGGTGAAATGTTTTCTGTGTTCAATGGATCAAGCGTGATGGGGTCCTCAGTGAATTCAAGCAGGTACGGTGCAGGGAATGAATCATCAGCCGTATACACCCTGATGTAATATTCATCCGGCATCAGGACAAGAGGTTCGAGCGCAATCGGAGCCTTACCGTTAACTATGTTTGTCTCTGTTATTAAATTCTGGTCAGTGTCGTACAGTTCCACTTCACACGGATCGAGGTCGCACCAGAGTATCAGCTCCCCACCCAGCACGTGTCCTGATGGAATTGTAAATTTGTAAAAGTCACGGTAATCGGTCGGTGAACAAAGCTGATCTGTGACAAGGTCAGTAATGTCGATGTCCACTGCATCGAGCCAGTCGTTGTTTGCGTCACCTACACATTCCGGGTCCATAACATCAATCGCGACAGCGTTCCACGAGCAGACCGGGTCGGACGGTGCGGGTGCGATGCCTTGATCGTATAGTGATCCATCGCTGGACTCCACTCGAACCGCCAGAAGCTGTCGTCCGGCTTCGATGGGAATTGCTGTCCCTGACAGATCTGCTGTGAATTTGGCCCTGATTGACGTTTCACTGTCAAAGACCCCGTCAACAGCCCCGCTGAAAAGCGCTGGAGAGTAAAATTTCACATAGTTAGCCGCTCCCTGCATGTTGCCAATGTCCTGGCTCTGCCAGTCGTAGACATTGGACTGCAGGCGCAGTAGTCCACCGAAATTTCCCGTGTCTGTGTCGAAATATAGCGTGTTTACGAGTGCTGCAATGGTCACATCGTAAGGCTCAGGCTGGTTGGCGACCATCGGGAAGTCATCGGGAATCTCGATCGGGGGATTCGGGGTCGGTGCTGACCATGACGCATCAATCGCGTAGCCGTACGTGACGACCGGACCGGGATCCATCGGGAACTTGATGCGGTAACGACGGGTGTTGGTCTCCCCTGCGAGAAAAACTCCCCTGCCCTGATCCTCTGTCAACGGTTCACCGTGCACGGGGCTCAGGTTCTGGTCCGGATAGAGGATATCGGCGAAATACTTGTACGGATTAACAGTCGCGGTCAGTGCCGACGCTGCTGCATTTGCGAGACTGCCGTGCGTGTACCCGAACATGCCGGGACTTGTGAATTCAGTCGGATTCCACCAGCGTGTGTAACCGTCGGCGTTCAGAAGGAGGGTTTCATCGGTGTCGGCAAACACAAGTGTGTCGATAGCCAGCGTACCGGGTGTGATCAGTATGCCTTTAACATCAAATCCTGTAAGTTGAGGCTGTGTATCGAACGGATGATTCAATGTGACATCGAACGTGAAAATTCCGTTCGGCGGATCGTGCTCACCCGGAACTCCCGACGCCGAGACACCCATTGTCGAGTTCATAACATTAGTGACATTGAGATGCAGCTCTCCGGTCCTGACCGGAAGGATGTCAACCTCCCAGGTCACGGTATCAAATGCCAGCGAGTAGTATCCGAAGCATTTATGGACCGGATTAACTGATTGTAATGAACTGTTTTGACCGGTATCAGGGCTGACAGGATTTCCATGGCATCCTGAAAGTCCCATGATGAGCAGGATTAAGGCTGCAGAGCGCACGATATCTTTGGAGCGCATGTATACCCCTCCTTGACTGATGTGCATAAAGTATAGCATTAATACTGGCGCTCATTGCTGCGGGTTGACAAACGCATTCAATTCGAGTCAGTTAACATTTGTTTAGCATCTGTTAATGCAGTGAAATTACATGGAGGAAAGAAATGACTGATCTGGACATCCGTTTCGAAGAACTGCCGCCTATGAGAGTGGCCGCATTTCATGCGATGGGTGAGGCTCCGGAAGGACCCGCCCAGGAAAAACTCAGTGCATGGGCCAGGGAAAAAGGTCTTCTGAACCTGCCGGAAAGGCCTCGCACGTTCGGTTACAACAAGCCTGATCCCACCCCGGGAAATCCCGTATACGGTTACGAATTTATTATCAACGTGGGACCGGAAGTTGAATCGGATGACAGGGTGGAAGTGCGGGAATTTCCCGGTGGAAAGTACGCAGTAACACAATGCAAAGGCGTTCAGAATATCGGACCGACCTGGAAGAAGCTTGTTGACTGGCGCAAGAGCGCGGGCATCGAATGCGGCAACCACCAGTACCTGGAGGAACACGTCGGCATTGCCGGTGAGTCCGACGATGAACTTACATTGGACCTTTTCCTGCCTGTCACCTGACACAAACGTTGAAACCGATCGCAAGTCCGTTAATCAAGCCAGATCTGCCATTCCCGATGAACAAAGCCTGACATTCCCAATGAACCCGGTATGCTAAAATCATCGAATCCAGCTATTCTGGATCCTTCTTCCGACGTGGTAACTTCGCCTTCATAGATGTTGACAGGCCCCATCGCTTCGAGCATCGCCCAGACCTCGGGAGGTGCTGCACCACTGACATAACCGTAATGGTGATCTGCGAACGCGAGGTAAATTGGATAAGTGGCTGAGCTGAAACCACCCGGACCAGACGTCGTGACCGTATAATGCCCAACTCTCGGCTGACAGTCGGTTGTCATGATGTAATGACCGCCCTCGTCAACCTCGATTTCTATCCGGGCCACACCCTCACCCGAACCGGACGCAATCGCGCCGACCGAAACCGTGCCCGCATGTATCACTATCGGATCGCTTGAGAGAACCCAATCGCATTCATGGACATACTCCGAGGATGAGAGAGGTTGACTTGCTTCTATCAACAGATTTTCCCTTGTGTACACGGTTGGAAGAGGATAAGCGCCGGAAGCCTGTGAGTTGAGGTTTATGAAGCCACGGTAACAATGCCTTGGTATGACTGTGAAATCGTCGGTTTCAACAAAATTATCAGATTCTGTACCGTCCGAGTTATACCATCCATCCTGATTCGCATCTTCGCACCCGTCGTTCATGCCGTTATCATCTGGATGATCGTTGTCCGGGTCAAGCTCCTTCGGAGCTTCATCGCCATCGATATCACGATCTCTCAGGTCGTGGTTTCCGTACAGGTCGAAAATGTACCCCAGCATGTCGGCGTAGTCATCCAGATCATCGCCATCGGTATCCATGTTGTGCGGATCGGTTTCGAATCGTTGCACCTCGTCGAAATCACAAAGAAGATCACCGTCGGAGTCCATGCCAATCTCCGGTTCATCGTTACGCATGGGAGACCCCGTTGTTGGCGGAAAGTTGTACCAGTGCTCCGGTGGAGCGGTCAGCAATGATATCCACTGCACGTCGCCGACGTTCCAGGGATCGAGGACATGGATATAACGCTC
Source organism: Planctomycetota bacterium (assembly GCA_030614715.1). Classification (GTDB taxonomy): domain Bacteria; phylum JAJVIF01; class JAJVIF01; order JAPKYR01; family JAPKYR01; genus JAUWTM01. The sequence continues at coordinate 17,958 of JAUWTM010000066.1, read as the reverse complement.
CTCAAGGCCGCTGTCACGGAGAACGATCGCGTAACCATCGCAAAGAGTTGTATGACCGGGAATGTTACGGATTACCGGACGGCCGGCGTCTATAAAATCTCTGAGAGAATCCATATCGGATGGGTCACTGTCATCTATTATTTCAGAGGTATGAAAGTAAGACGTGGATGAACCGGGGGAAGCCCCATATATCCAGTCGAGTGTTGTAAGCGTGTCCTCGTCCCATGTGCCGGTACCGTGCGCAAGGTCCATGAACGGTTCATCGGCATGACCGAGTTCCCTGATGCCGCGAGAGGATCCCACCTCCTCATAGATGTGGTAGGTGATTCGATCCTGGCTCAGGTTGCATCCGCCATGCGCAGCGATCATCGAGAGGCTGGCACGGGTGCAGTATTTATCGTTGTGACCGCCTGAATGAGCATCATCTCCGATCGGATGCGGGTCCTGCCAGTTGAATTCTCCGCTTTCCGGACAACCATCCAGACACACCATGTCGGTGTCCTTGTGCTGGAAAATGTGCCCGATACCCAGGTTCACGTGATGTGTAACAACATCGAGAAGTCCTACATCCACGTCGGATAATGTGTGATCGATGACCCCTTCAGGTTCGTCCCCTCCACCCTTATGCCACGAAACACGGGTTGGCTGCCCGGCGATCAGGTCATCGAGGTTGTACGCCATGCGGGTGAATTCCCACGTCGGGTACCAGTCGCTCGTGGAGGGCATTTCCATCCTCAATCTCCAGAAGTACCGTCCGGCGGCAAGATCCTCAATTCTCAAACTCCGACCGGACACCGTTTCGTCTATCACGATCGAATTGAATTCCGGATCGCTCGATACCTGGAAGTTAATTAAATCCGCATGATCCATGCCTGAAACAGCGAGGTGGAAGTCCGATGCGATTCGGCTCTCATTGTCCGGCAGCCTGACCAGTGGTCCCGGAAGGGGGTTATGCGCTCCCTTACTCGATGAGGCTGAATTCCGGATTTTCCAGAACTCTGAACCGGTCCAGTCGTGAGTTGATGCCAGCCAGGTGTCCGGAATCCTCATGACGACATCGTCGGGATTGAAAATCGAATCACCCGGACCGTAGACCTCCGTATCGGGCCAGAGCGGTGAACCGGTTGAGATCGGCGCTCCGGTTCCGACAATTGGAGATCCCCACGTGATGCCGTCGACCGCAGTTTCTCCGTTGAGCAGGTAACAAGCGTCTCCGTTGGGATTGAGGGGATTTCCTCCCGAAATATTCAGAACGTGCAGGTTCCATCCGTCGACCTCACCTGCGCCTGACGGGAATGTATACGAGAAACCGGAACGGAACGTTATCGTCCATCCGCCGAGGTCCGCGGGGTGTTCGGTCGGGTTCAGAAGTTCGACCCAGACCTCGCTGTTGGCAGGCCACGGGCTGATCTCATTGAGAATCAGAGTTCCGTCACCCTGTGCGCTCACCACGGACGATCTCGAGATCTCCGGTGATGCGACTGTCAGGAAAAGGCTTAGAAGGATAAGCAGAAGGAGAATATATCTCGCCATTGGTTACCACCTCGTCAGGATCATGGGGATTTTAACATGAAAGTTAATTTTTTGTACCAATCTGTTGCATGCCCGGGACGGACAAGCGACCGGTAATCATGCGCAATCACGGGGACACCTCAGGCGTCAGCCGTCAGGTGTCCCCAAATAACGATGTAGATGGTAACGAAGCATGCCCGGGACGGACATGCGACTGGTAATCATGCGCGAGACGCGCATGCTACGCAGATCGATGGCATAACTGACGCAATCATTTTATAATGCTTCTTCATGATTCTGAAAAGGAGACTTTTAATGACCCGAACATTAATTCTAATTCTCTGTGCGTTTCTTATCACCGCATTGCCGGTATACGGACAGGATGATAACGGTCTTGAGCACCAGGATGAACTTGTAGACCTCGATGGTGACGGTGTGGATGAGCTTGTCGAGATGTACTACGACGCATACGCCGGTTACTTCGAACTGTACATTGACGATATCGAACTCAAGGGATTCCTCGAGCCGGACCTTATGGGTTTCGAGATCATCGACCTCGATGAAAAAGACGACATGGTCGAGATCATGATCGAAACATACGGTCCCAGCGACGATGCCGAGTGCCTGATTTTCGCGTACGACGGCTACGATCTGATCGATGTCGGTGACATCTACGGCTGGAGGGAAATCACGGGTGACGGGTCCATGTACACCGAGAACTGGCACGGTTTCTGGTCCGGTTACGAAAAATGGGTCCTGAATCCCAACACTCACGTGCTGGAACTTGTTCCGCAGGAGTTCTATTACGTAGAGAGCTGCCTAAACTACGTTGACGGTTCCTCAACATTCTATGTTAATGAAACCTTCGACATCTACACCCAGCCCGAAAGCAATGTGGTCGTGGAGACCGTAGTCGAGGGTTCGTGGGTAACAGTCGTTGCCTGTAAACCGATCTGGATAGAGGGTGGCGAATGGTCTTACATGGCATGGGACTGGTTCATGCTCTTCAGTGATACCGGCATCACCGGCTGGGCTACGCATTGGGAATTCGCTAACGTACTTGAAGGCCTGTCGTTCGCAGATTGAACACAGCACTGCATTATTAATTACTCTAAATGCCTTTCCGGCTCACCATCGTACCCGTAGTCGGTGGGATGGATTTTTCGCATCGGACGCATTCGGTCCATCTCCTCCACCGAATGCGCTATCAATCCGGGAACGCGCGACATCATGAAAAATCCGCTCATCAGGTTGGGTGGTACTCCTAGATCCCCGAGTACAGCCCCGGTAGCACCGTTAATGTTGAGTGTCAGCGGCTTTCCGGAATCAGCAAATGCCTTTTCGAGAGCTTTTACCATCCTGATGTTGTCCCCGTCGAACCCAATCTCCCCGCAGATCTCGAACAACCTGACCGTGCGCGGATCGATCTTATGAAGCTGGTGACCGAAACCGGGTATACGCTTTCCCTCTTTCCTGTATATGTCTATCAGCTTCACAGCAGCATCATCAAATGAAATTCCTTCGTCCCTGACCAGCTTTATCCCGTCCTGAAGAGCATGGAAGCATCCCTCGATCGCACCTCCGTGGAAACGGTTCATGCACATGATTCCCGACGCAACCGCTGTCTGGAGGTTTGCGCCTGTCGACGTCACACATCGCACCGTCTGGCATGACGGGGGTGCGGGACCGTGATCGATCGTCTGAATGAGTATCGTTTCTATCAGCTTCGATGTGTTTTCATCGGGCAAATCGCCCATTATTACGAGCCAGATCACCTGTGCAAACGTCATCCTGCCCATGAGTTCCTGGACCGGGTAACCCCGGATGTTGATCTTAGTCGGTGTGACCTCGGTGATCGCATTGTCCCAATGCATGTCGGTCATGACGCATCTCCTGCCACCCGGATGGGCATGCTGAATTTGACCTGCTACTATTGCACAAGCAACGCAGAATGTCACCAATCCATTTGTGAGGATTTGCCGTGTTACGCCTTCAGTGAGAAGACGTTTGTCTGGCCTGAATTAAGACCCTATGACTTCTGTTCCCCGGACTGGTTGTCATCTTCATTTTGTTTCAGAAGGTTGACCAGTTGAGTTATCTTATTGTCGATCTGATGCAGGATCACTTCGCAAGGTTCCGAGCGCATGTACTCAAACGGTGATCCCTCACGCTTAAGCTCGTTCCAGACAGCGCGAACATAATTACCCGATGCACTACGCAGTTCAGCTTCAGTCATCTGTATCCTCCATTTTTTTTGCAGCAGGACGGCCCTCTGATTGGTCTATCCGGGGTCCTGCGCAATACCACTGATAAATAACATGTCCATGACAACAGGAAATAACCAATCCCCGGTAAGGAACCTGGCATACAGCGAATTCCTGTCGAACGCGTAAACGTGCTCAACAGAGCTGCAGCAACCTGATTCGCTGCCAGTCTGTCTAGTGGCGGGGCAGGTTTTTTAAGGCTTCCACTAGATCGTTGATTCTGTCGTCAATGAGACGCAACAACGGTTGGCCTGGTCCAGTCGTAATATAATCATAAGCTGGCCCATTCAAATCCACCAGGTCCTCATCGTCCCACACCGTGTATACATAGGCGCTTGCTGCATCGCGTAATTCGGCTTCTGTCATGACCGTCCTCCGTTTGTGTTGCAACAGGACAATAAACCGCCGCACGTTAGTGCGCCACCCCCTGGTTCGTGCCCAGTGCTGATTCTGCCTTTTATCTGTAATTTGGAATTTGTCCGTGGTTTGCGAAATAGAAAGCTATCATTTATAAAATTACATGTCAAGATAACGACTGTGACGTTTCCCGCTGTCAGACAGTATATTTATCGACATCGGAATTCACTCCTTAGCCAGTAACAGGCTCTCCTCGACCTCCTCAACGAATGCCTGTTCCATCCCAAGCTGTTGAGTGATTGCCAGGGCTCTTTCGAGATGCGGAATACCATCATTTTTACGCCCTGTAGCGACGTTCAGTTTTCCGAGTGCCAGGCGAATTCGACGCTCCACTTCCAGTGATGGTATCTCCAGCGTTTGCTTGAGTGCCTTTTCAAGCCATTCACGTGCGGCATCATGATTGCCCAGACCCAGGAAGGCTTCCCCCATCATCCCAAGCCACATACTCTCACATGCCTTGTCCTCCATCTCGACCGCGAGGTCGAGTGCCTGGCGGAACCAGTCGAGCGCCGTGTCGTACTCTCCCATATCAAGATAAACTTCACCGACGTTACCCCTCAGGATGCATTCGTTAGTTTTCCTGCCAGACTCGACCACGAACGCCAAAGCGTAGTGGATCTCCTCCAGAGCTTTTTCATGCATATCAAGTCCGAGCCAGGCCTGACCTATCAGGCTGCGACGGAACACTTCGGCTGACTTTGACTTGATATCCCTGGCAATGTCTATGGAAGGCTCCAGTAAACCAATTGCCCTCCTGTATTGCCCTCGTTTTATGCAGATTGTCGCAAGTTGAGCGCGAATCGCACCCTCGTGTCGTCTGTCACCGGTCTCAGAGTCGATCTTCAGGGATTCCTCATAATTCTCACCCGCTGAGATGAAATCCCCCATCCACATCTTTATCTGACCCAGAAGCCCGGTAATTTTACTTTCAGAAATCCTGTCACCGGATTCGACCGCTGTTGCATGAGCCTCGTTTAACAGCTTAATGGCCTCAGCATCGTTACCTCTTCGGAAATAAATTCTGCTGATCACCATCCGAGTCTCCATCTGTACAGGTCGATCATCGAACTCAACGGCTAATTCATGCGCCTTCTCGAGCCAACCGAGGGCTTCATCGAATTCGCCCCTGTGCATGAGAATCTGACCGATCAAGGCACGGATCCGGCCCTCCCTCTTGCGGTCGCCTATTTCTTCGGCGATTGCAAGCGTGTTGATGAGCCAGGGATCAGCCTGCTGGAAATCACCCTTCTGGAACAGAATCCGCCCGATATAAGTCCTGTACCTGCACTGGTTTACCTTGTCATCTTCACTTTCTGCAATGCCCAGTGCCTGTTCGGCATATTCAAACGAATCTGACGTATGTCCAAGCATTAACAGGCATTTGGACAACGCCCCGGCTGCCCTCATGCTGTCGCGGACGTCACCCTTCTTATTCGCCAGAACGTATTCCTTCTGGTGAAGCGGTAATGCAAGATCGCTGCGTCCCCAGCTAATCAGGCGAATGGATAGAGAGAAATCCTTGTACAGTATGTTCTTAACCCAGTCGAGATTCTCGATGTACAGGGCATGGGATACCGCCAGCCTGAGATGTTCCACATCACCGGGGTTCTTGGATTCCCTGTCCCAGGGTAAAGATGCGTAGTATTCATACGCCCGTTCATGGAGCTTACCTATATCAGGGGCATTCCTGCGAGCTACGTCCTTAACCAGCGGATGTAATGAGTAAAGCGGTGGATCGACGTCCATCTCAACCTGCACCAGCGACCTGAGATACAATTCATCCAGTGCGTTTTCAACCTTCCCCGGATCAATATCAGAATTGATAGCTGCAATTGCCTCTGCCGTTTCCGCCCTGAAGAGCACCGGCATGGAAAGAAGTACTACGTGCTCAGTTTCTGGAAGATGGCTCGGTGTTATCACCTCTTCAATTAGAGCGACCGGATTCCGGGTACGATCCGGGCAGTCCTTGATTGCCTCGATGATGTCACCGGCGCGTGCAAGCCGTTTTCTGTAGCCCGGACGTCGCATGACCACGGCTGCCAGCGTGTTGAGTGCCATCGGATGCCCCTGGAGAAGCGAATATGCACCCTTGAGGATCTCATCGTCATCCTGCAGCCCGGACGTGCGTAACAGACTTACGGAATCATCGCATGATATACCGCCGACATGGTAGTTCCTGGCGGTCGTGTCCTGGAACCTCGGGAGTTCCCGGGATGTCACAATTACAGCGGATTTTGGTCCCAGGAGAGCACGTATAATACTGGGCCAGCGATCATCCGTGAAGGTTCCAGCTTCGGCACCCACGCCGAAGGCACTGTCGAGGTTATCCAGAACAACGAGTGTTGGTGAATTGACCTGACCCGTCCTCAGGAGATTCAGGAGCATCTCGAAGGACGGTTTCGCCTGGCTGCCTGCATGTATTAGTTCACCTGTGACCAGTGTAACAAGATGAAGAAGTGCTGTTTCAGGATCGGGTTCCGCCCTGAGGTTGTACCAGATGGCACGATCGAAAAGATCATTGTCGGAATCAGTAAATTTCGAGATAATAAGGCTGGCAAGCGTGCTTTTTCCAATCCCTCCCTGACCGTGAAGACACAGGAATCCACAGGTCTGATCGCTGAGTATACTGGTGCATTCATCCACCAGTTCAGTGCGGCCGTAGATCGTTTTCACGGACGGTTTATAGCCGATGACGTAGCAGTTATCCCCTTCGACCGCCACTCGACCGCCAAGGTTCTCGAGTATCCTCTGTGTGTCCTCAGGAATTCCGGCATGCTGCTCGATTAACTGGATTGTCGAGTCAGTCATGGCTCCGGTCTGGGCACTAAGGAACTCAAGTCCCTGGATTATCTTGGGAACTATCGATTCGGCTCCAATCAACGGCACATTGATCGTGACGTGAGTCCCAAGAGCCTGACGCCATAGCGGCTGACGCTTTGCAAGATCCTCGTGAGGGAAATCGATCATCAGCGGTATGAAATACTTATTGCATTCGTGCGCCCTTTCGACTTCCGTGCTGACCTGGTGCGAATCAACCGACATGTTAGAGATCAGCAGGACGAATGCGCTGCACTCCTCGATCGCCTGCCCTGTCTGGATAAGATATGAAACGCCGGGAATTGAATCACGCTCGTAATACCAGGTGGAATAACCGGCTTCCTCAAGTCCACAGGCTATCATCAAAGCCAGTTCGGCATCTTCCTCCACATGACTTATGAAAACCTTGCTCATTGCCACCTCTTATAAAACATTCACGAAACCACATCGCGCATTCACTAAAATTAATGGATAAAGTATACCCGATAGGTTTTTACACCACAACGACGCTGCAATTGCGCTCGCGACACCACCCCCCGGTTATTACTCCATAACGGACAGAGCCGTTCAGAAACCTAATGGACATAAGAAGGGATGTATGCACGGAACAATTTATGATAGTGTATGAAGGTGATGATGGGAACATCTGGCAAGTCGCCGGGTACATCGGGAAAAGGCGACCCACGTCCAGGGGGAGGTCTGGATTGGCTTCCCTCAACGCTCTGGCAGGAATACCAGTGGTTCATCATCGCGGGTATCTGGCTTGTAGCACTCATACTGGGCTATGCAGGATTCGACCATCATCTCAGGGGCGAGGCGTCACCACTTAGAATTTTCTACCTCACACTTCAGCTCTTCGTTCTGGAATCAGGCGACGTTGTAAAGGGAGATCTTGTCTGGCAGCTTGAAACAGCACGGCTTCTTGCGCCAGCGGTCGCGATGTACACCGCGATTAAGGCTCTCGCGACCATCTTCTACGAACAGCTCCAGCTGATCCGTCTTCGGTTCGTCAACGACCATATAGTAATCTGCGGTCTCGGCCGGATGGGAAGCCTGCTTGCAGAAGCATATTCTGAACAGGACGAGCAGGTCGTTGTAATCGAGAAATACAGGGACAACGAAAACCTCCGGGCTTTCCGTGACAGGGGAATTATCACGCTCATCGGTGACTCGATGGACCCTGTGGTCCTCAGGAGGGCGAAAATCGATGTTGCGAAGGCGATTATTGCCGGGACCGGTGACGACAGCCTGAACGCCGAGGTTGCGTGGCAGGCCCGGGACATCCTGATAAACGTCCGCCGTAAACCCCTGACTTGTTACATGCATATTGCTGGAAATCCGATCTTCGACCTTCTCAAGGAACATCCTGTAATGACATCGGAGGACACAGAATCATTCGTCCTCTGCCCGTTCAACATACACTCCAAAGGGGCACAGCTGATACTCGATACTTACCCACCATTCGGATGGGAAACGAAAGAGCTTCCGGGTGACAAACACCCATCGGTAATGATCCTCGGACTTGGGAAGTTCGGGCAGGCACTGGCGATGGAGATGTCCACCCGCTGGCGCATTCTTTTTCCTTATAAGAAGTTGAAATTGTACGTGGTCGATAAAGTAGCGTCGGTGCAGGTAGAAATGCTGAAGCACAGGTACCCCCTGGTCGGAGAGGCTTGTGACTTAGAGGTAATTAACTGCGATTTTGAATCCGAGGAATTCCAGCAGGCCGATTTTCTCTTCGAAAACGGCAGGACGCGCATTTCGTCAATGTTCATCTGTATCGATAACGACATGCTCGGGCTTCTGTCCGCGCTGGCCTTGCATAAAAAGATGGAGGATGACGTTCCGATCATCATCCGTACTAACGAGGACATGGGCCTGACCCGCCTGATCAATGCAGCCAGCGTGAGGGAGAACAAAAACCTGTACCCGTTCGAGCTTCTCAGGGAGTCATGCAAACCTGAAATGCTGGGTCACCTGAACGAGAAGCTGGCAATTTCACTTCATGAAAGCTGGCTTGCGCAGATGGATGCCGCGAATGAGTCCACTACGGCTGATGTGACCATGAATCCGTGGCGTGAGCTTCCCGAGGTCACAAGATCGTCCAACAGACAGCAGGCGTACGCCGTACCGCGCATTCTGTCAATAGCGGGATTCCAGGTTGTGCCAGTTGATACCCCGAACCGTCAAAAAGCGGTTCTCAGTGACGAGGACATCGAGAAAATAGCTGAACTGGATCACGAGCAGATGGTCGTGAACCGGAAACTTGATGGCTGGAAGCATGGGAATCGCGACCACGATAAAAAGACAAGCCCGACCCTGGTTGAATGGGATAAACTGGATAGTGTTGGACAGGGAAAGTCAAGGACCTGGGTAAGGCACATCCCCGATGCTGTTGCAAAGGTCGGTTTCATGATCTGCAAAAGGGATTGGTAATACGATTGCAGCAGCCCCCTGGACAATCCGGACCCGATACCTGCACTGTGTCCCCTTTTATATTCTCTTTACCTGACAATTACGGTCAGGTACACGAAATTAGACGATCCGAAACCCTCAGTGTTGTATTTCGCTGCGAGTTTAGTGGTCCCCACAGCCTGGCCAGTTATCCTGCCCCCCATATCGACACTTGCCACAGATTCGGACCCTTCCCAGTTATATGAGGACGTCCCAGTTACATCGCTGTATGTAATACCGCTGGTGTTACGTTTGATGTAAAAGACCCGAATCATGTATTCCTCGCCGGGATCCAGGAACAACGTCCCTTCAAACTGCGGGGATGAGAGAATCATGGATACGTCCAGGTCTGTGATCTGGATCTCGTCGTCTATGCCATCGGGAAGGGTGAAAAGCAGGAAACCGGTACCGGGACCGCATGATGACAGAAATATTACCATCCCGAGGAGTAGGGCTATACGTAGATACTTCATTGGAAACACTCCTTGTAACTCCTCCAGTAGCTAAACACACTCGGGAAACAAATATTCCCTTTAATATGTGGATTTTTCATCGACACGACCCATTTTAGTGCCAATTGGTTACCAGGTCAGCTCCTCGACAAGGTGACCGGCAAGATTGACATGCTCCAGCGTTGTCGTTTCATCTACCCTGATATTGATGACCCTGACGCCTGCGTGCTCAGCGATCGGACAGCCGTTGGTGTACGTCTTAACCGGTGACAACCAGTGAAGCGGGAGGTACAACGAGGAAACATCGATACCATTCTCACGCAACGTGTTTGCCAGCTTCATTACATCGGCTCCGGTCATATTGTCGGACATTATGATCGTAAAGCGCCACGGTGCGCTGTTGATCGGGTATTCAAGGAATTCAATTTTAGCCCCGGCCATCTTTTTACGAAGCAGGTACACCATGTCGCGACGGTTCTCCACGGTGTCCTCGAATCTCGCTATCGAGGTCAGGATTATCTCGGCTTCCTCCCACTTGATAGCGAACTTGTAGATATCGCCGTACTTTTTATAAGTGATGCTCCATTCAGCCGCCGCTACCGTGTCCCCGCACCGGGCTTTATCAAATGCCTCTTTTGTGTCCTTTATCAGCCTGCGTTTTTTAATCCTGTAAGCAACCGGACGGTCCGGCAGTTCCAACACGGCAGCCTGCAGCGACTTGTATAGATCACCGTCGTCAACAAGTATTGCTCCACCCCCGATAGTCGGGAGGATTTTTCTGTCTGCGAAGCTCAGGATGCTTGCATCCCCCACTGAACCGGCGGGTTTGTCATCGATTGTCGCGCCGATTGCCTGCGACGCGTCCTCTACAAGCTTGCACTCCTTCCTTTCACATATTTCCTTAATACTTTTTACATCGAACGGAATACCGAACAGGTGGACGCCAACGACAAGGTCACCCGGACGCGCGACCTTCTCCAGGCGTTCCGGGTCCATGCTCATGTTTTTGTCTACATCCACGATCACAGGCAAACGGCCTGTCTGGATTACCGCTGCAAGCCTTGTCATGCAGCACATGGCCGGAAGGATTACGCGTCCATCGGTCCCGGTCATAGCTTCGATCAGCAAAATCAGCGCGGTGGTATCGCGACCGGTCAGTAACGCCCGGCGTCGGCCAAAGAATCCGGAAAGCTTGAGTATCTGCTGTGTATTTCTGATTATTGAACTCATGACAGGTGCACCCTCACCCTATACGTCACTTAACGGAAGGCCATACTAAATATATATCACGAACTGGATAAAATTAATACTCTTTAAGGGGACCAAAATTGATTCAGTTTGGAAAACACGGGTGCCTTACCTCGTGTGTTCATGGACCAGGTGTCCGGCCTTATTTGCGTCTTCCCATGTTGTCGTTTCATCGACCCGGATATTAACGATCCGGACTCCTGCATGCTCCGCAACCGGGCAACCCTCCGTCCATGCCTTTGCTGGTGCCAGCCAGTGTAACGGCAGGTAAAGTGAGGACGCGTCAACTCCGTTTTCGCGCAATGTTTTTACCGCCTGCACCACATCTGCACCGGTCATGTTTTCCGACAGGATGAACGAAAATCGCCAGGGAGCGCTGTTGATAGGATAATCGAGGAATTTAATGTTTGATCCCGACATCTTCTTCCGAAGCAGGTAGACCATGTCTCGGCGATTTTCAACCGTTCTAGAGAAATTATCAACGGAGGACTTAATCAGGCCGGCTTCCTCTTTCTCAATCGAGAAATAATAGATGTCGCCATATTTCTTGTAGATAGCACCCCATGCTGCCGCGGCTATTGTGTCCCCTGAACGAGCCTTGTCGAACGGCACTTTGATATCCTCATGCATACCACTTTTTCTTGCCTCGTAGTTCGCTGGACGTGGCGAGAGGTGTTCAACAGCGGCTCCAAGTTTCGCATGCAGGCTTTCATCGTTGACGACAATCGCACCTCCTCCGTTTGTCGGGAGGATTTTACGGTCAGCAAAACTTAGAATACTGGCATTGCCGAACGACCCCGCGGGTTTATCATCGATCATCGCACCAATGGCCTGCGATGCGTCCTCTATGAGCGCGCACTTCTTCGCATTGCAGACCTCGATTATTTTATGTATGTCGCACGGTATTCCAAACAAGTGGACCGCGACCACCACGTCACCCGCTCGGGCTACAGCAGCGAGACGGTCGGGGTCCATTCCCATGTTCTCATCGACATCGACAACAACTGGCGTTCGTCCGGCCTGAAGCACGGATGCCAGCCTCGTCATGCAGCACATTGCAGGCAGGATTACCCGCCCTCCCGGGGAGGTGAGTTCATCGATCAGCAATATCAGTCCTGTAGTGTCGCGACCGACAAGCAGTTCCTTCTGCCTGCCGAAATATCCTGAGAGTGTAAGGTATTTGTCTGTGGTCATTTGAAACAAGCACTCCGTGGAGCTTCCTGTTATTTAAAACGGATTTCAATTATAAACATCGATGCATTTCATTACAAATATGCACGAGAAAGTAAATTACACGACTTAGTACCTGCATCACGACGGTGGTTCGATCCATATCTCCCAGCTGAACAGGTGAATTTCCATCTCAAATTCACCTTTAACAAGTAATCCCCCATCGACCACCTGAGCCGGCCCCAGCGGCCAGCGTTCGTCACGATCAAACCAGTAGATGCTTGGTGGTGGAAACATCATGAACACAATGTCCGGTGTTTCGATCAGTGGAGTAATCGTAATCGGTGGTGTGTTGGCTTCGACAAGGAGAAAATATTCCATTGTGGACGGTTCGTAGTCCAGACGAATCCTTGCCAGTCCTGAATCATTATGATGCGCCGTGGCATTACCATAAGAGCTGCGGTACACAAGGTGGTAGTCCCATTTATGCTCGTGGACAAATGCCTCCGGATCGGTCACGCCTGCCTCGATTACGACCATCTCAAGGAAATCGTACTGCAGCGTGTAATCCGGACCGGCACGGTCCACGTCGATTACCAGCTTAATGTAGCCGCGGAAGCATTCCGGGTTTACGTTGTCGAAATCGTCATTGACATTGAAACACGTGGTTTCGTGTGTGTTCGGAGTTACAAACCCGTCGTGATCGATATCCTCGCAGCCGTCCCATGCGCTGTTATCGTTCGGATCATCGTTGTCAGGATCGAGTTCCTTGGCAGCACCGTCGTTGTCAAAATCACGCTCACTCTTCAGGTACTCCCCGGTTCTGGTAAACAGGTATCCGAGCATGTCCTGTTTATCGTTAACATTATCACCATCGGTGTCAACATCGTTGGGATCAGTGTGCAACCTATGGATTTCGTCGAAATCAACAAGCCCATCCTCATCGGAATCCTGCTGGATCTCCGGTTCATCGTTGCGGGTCATGCGTCCGGTAGTCGGCGGGAATGTAAACTCATTGTAGACACCCGACGTGCTGTCGATATCGATCCAGAGTATGTTGCCCATGACGTTCGTATCATGGACCTTGACGAAGTGCATCTCACCGATACCCGGAATATCCAGAACCGCCGCTCCGGCTATCAAATTAGTGTGAGTTGCCATATGACGCAGTACGGGACGGTTATCGGCGATGAATTCCGCGATGCTGTCCATCGCGGGACTGTTGTTATAGAAGGTGTTCGAGTTGTAAAAAACCTCCTGGGACGCGCTTGCAGGCTGGTTGTAGAGCCACGAAACCAGGAGCGGACAATCCTCGCTGTCAAGGCCACCATCCACCCCATGATTCAGATCCTCCCACGGGTTACCGATCTGCCCCTTGCGAACGGCATGATGCGACGCGGTTCCGGCTTCCTCCATCATGTAGTACGCGATTCGATCCTGGCTGACTGAGCAGCCGTGAGCCGAGGCCATCATCTTCAGACTTGCCATCCCGCAGTTACTGCAGCCGTGACTGGCGTTCGAATCGTCGTTTGTCGGCTGTGGATTATCCCACGGATACGTGCCAGTCATGTTGCAGCCGTCGAGACAGACCATCATCGTGTCTTTTCGCTGGGTGTCATGTACGATCGGGATTGCATGGTAGCTTGTAAACCATGTTTCCGGATCAAGTCCCCCTTTGTGATCGGCGATACGGATTCCGGATTCACCGGGCAGGCTGCTGATCTCACCCTCCATCCCGTTTAACAGCTCCTCAATATCGAAATCGGCTCGTGTGAATTCAAGATGACCGGTCCATGGACACGGTTCTCCCCTGTTTCCCCTGACCCGCCAGTAGTACGTGCCGCCCTCAAGTGAATCAACCATGATTGAGTAACCGGTGACCGTTTCCTCGATCACAACATCCTGGAATTGCTCATCTGTTGCGACCTGGAACGTCGTTTCGGACGTCCAATCGAATCCCTCGACTACCAGCATGAAGTCCGATGCGATGTAAGCTCCGTCCGATGGCGAATAGTACACCGGTGGGGGTGGTGGATTATGTTCTCCGGGAGTTGCTGAATCACCTGAACGGTAAATCCAGTGCGATGTCCCGATAAGTGATGTCAGATCATCCTCCCATGCGACAGGCAATCGGATTACTACATCGTCCGGCTCGTGAAGGTCCCTGTTTGCACCGATAAAGCCGTACTCCGGGTTGACCGGACGCCCAAAATTAAATGGCAGTGCTTCAGGCTGGGTGAATTGTCCCCACGTGACTGCATCGACCGGGCCATCCGGGCTTGAGAGAATGCACCCATCGCCTTCGGGGTCCAGTGGATTATCACCGCCGATATTCAGCTTGTGCAGCCCTCCACCGGATACCTCCCCTGAGCTGTCCGGGAACTCAAACGAGAATCCGGAGACGAATTCGATCGACCAGCCATCGATAAGGACCGGATCGTCCGATGGATTCAGTAATTCCACCCAGACGGTGCCGTCCGATGGCCACGGACTGATCTCGTTAAGTACGAGCTGACCCGTATCCTGTGCCCGGATAGTTACCGGGACGCTAATAATCAAAGGAAATAAGAATACAGTCAGGCAGGTAATGAGTTTTACTATGTAATGTGGTGACATGATTGCCCTCCGCCAGGAGGTAATTGTAGCAGGATTTTCAGTGTTGCGAGTATTCCATCACATGATATCGGGATTCATGAATTTACGCTATAATGTCGAGACGCTGTTGATCCTGCATTATCAGGAGGTTCTCATGTCACACCAGGTTACCACCCAACTTGTTGCATGCATGATCCTGTCATTGATTGTCGAATACTCTAATGCCACTTCTAATGACGGGAATATCGTGGTGCTCAGCTCTGATGGCAGTAATGCGGTAATCAGCTTGTTTTACGAGGTTGAAACACCGGACTAGATTCGGTCTACGGCTGATTTTGCACGCCCCTTGGGGGAAAAATCTGTACAATACAATCCGTCAACAATGTTGTTTGCCATAACCAGCAACTTGACTCTAATTTAACTGGGGGATAACCATGCGCAAAATTTATTTCCTGCAAACAATTGCACTGATCTGTTTATTTTTACTCACTCCTGCCCTTGCACAGGAGGAGATCCCTGAACCGGACGCTTTCGATATCTATGATATTTCATCTGGATCATTCCTGGATGAGGACATTAACAACCTGTATTACGCCGCCAGGGAGGCATACGTGGACGGTGATTACGAGCTCTCCGCGCAATACTACCTGACATACCTTCAGTACGACCGTGCAAATGACACAGCGATTTATAATCTCGCGTGCTGCTACGGATTGCTCGGTGAAGCCGAACTTGCCGGTCATTACCTGACACTTGCAGTGCAGGCAGGCTTCATGAACCGGGAACTGATCGATACAGATACCGATTTCGACAGCGTCAGGGGCACCGATGAGTTCGACGAAGCTCTGGAAACCACCAACGCACGATTCGATGAGATATTCACTGAAACACAGTGTGTGTTTCTACCGTGTGAGGCTTATGCTCCGTGCCATATCCAGTATCCCGACGACTACGTTGCGGGAGAATCCCGCACGCTTGTCGTGGCACTGCATGCAAACCGCGGATTCGCTTACGGTTTCAGCAATATATACGGTCAATTCGACAACCCGGACTTCATATATGCGGCAATCCAGGCTCCCTATGCCATGATTCTCGGTGATTACCAGATGTACACGTGGGACTGGTGGGGCAGCTGGCCGCAATTTCACGGTGAACTCCCGTCGAATGCAACCGGCATGAGCGCAGGTTACATTGAAAATTCAATTCGAACATTGAAAAATGAATTAAATGCCGACAGGGTTTTCCTGCTGGGATTCAATGACGGTGCTGCTTTCGGGTACAGGGCGGGACTTCCCAGTCCGGACCTTGTTGACGGGATAATCTCGTTCGAGGGACCGCTGGATTCAGGTTTCATCACCGACGCGGCTTTCGTTAATGGCACCGATGTCCGTATCTTCATCGTGCACAATCTTGCGCGTGATGAGTACGCTTCTGAGATCCTTCAGGGTTACGGATACGACGTAACTCTTTACGATTACGAAGGTGAACCGTGCGAGGAGACAAATGTGTACGGTGAGATTCAGGAGTGGATGGCAGCAGGTTAAATATGGATGCAACCCGGTTCTCACCAGCTACTGCCAGCATCCGTCCGGCAGGTATTTAATCAGTACTGCGTCGCTTGCCCCGTTTGAAATATAAATAAATGGATCATCATCGCATGGAATCTGGTCTGGTGCGAAGTTGACCTGGTCGAGGAAATATCCAGTGACCAGCACATTATCCCAGCAGTCCGAAGTTACTGAAAACGCGAGGTCGTCCCCTATTCCCCCCGACGTAGTTGCTCCCTTGTATTCACCGGACAAGACAAACCTGTTCAAAAAAATGTCGGTTGAACCGTTCGATGTGTATGTGTAATCCCCCGGACCGGGATCGAAGTCTACCTCGTTCATGAAAATTCCCGTGACAAAGACCAGGCCGGAAGTGTCCAGTGCTGCATCATGCCCGACATCTACCAGGGGGCCTCCCCACGTCTGCGCCCACATGTAATTACCGTCAGAATCCAGAACGCTTAGAAAAACATCGTCATCACCGTTCGATTGGTGGTTGTCATCAGCCGGGCCCGGATCGAAGTCCACGACCTCATGGAAC
This sequence comes from Planctomycetota bacterium, assembly GCA_030614715.1. Classification (GTDB taxonomy): domain Bacteria; phylum JAJVIF01; class JAJVIF01; order JAPKYR01; family JAPKYR01; genus JAUWTM01. The sequence continues at coordinate 941 of JAUWTM010000066.1, read as the reverse complement.
ATACCCGTGACATAGCTCGTGCCAGCAGCATCGGTCACGAGTCCGTAACTCTCATCGAAATCCTGGCCTCCCCACGTACGAACCCACTCGAAATTACCGTCCGGATCGAATTTGTTTGTAAAAATGTCGGTCTCCCCATTAGAGGTATACGCTTCGGTACCGGTACCGGGATCGAAATCCACCGTCAGAGAATAGAGACCCGCAGTATAGGCGTTCCCTGCATCGTCGACATCGACACCGTAACAGCGATCGTATTCAAGTCCACCCCACGTGCGAGCCCACTCGAAATTGCCGTCAGGATCGAACCTGCTCACAAATACATCGAGCAGGCCGTTCGATGTGTGGACATCGGTGCCATCACCGGGATCGAAATCCACTGTATCCCCAAAATGACCGGCTGCATAAATACTGTTGTCATTTCCAACTACAACGCCCCTGCCCTCTTCCCAGCCGGGCCCACCCCAGGTCCGGACCCATTGAAAAATGCCATCCGGATCAAACCTGCTCATGTACGCATCCAGTCCACCAACAGCGTTACGCATATGGACCCCGGGGCCGGGATCGAAATCGACAAGTATCGCAAAATAGCCGGTAACATAAACATTACCCATCCCATCGACATCCACGCACCTTCCTTCATCCCATGACACACCTCCCCACGTTCGTGACCATTGCCATTCACCGGCCGTGTTGAATTTACTCAAATACGCGTCCCGTGCACCAACTGCAGCATGGAGGTCAACACCGTCGCCGGGATCGAAATCGACTGTTTCAAAGAAAGTTCCGGTAATGTAAATATTTCCCAGGTGGTCGACCGCCACTCCCTCGCCTTCATCAATATCCGTACTTCCCCAGCTTCTGGCCCAGCCCCTATCGTGACCCGGTACGGCTTGTGTGACCGGCAGGTCGAACCGGAAGTACGCGGCAAGTGAATCGTTTCC
>JAUWTM010000041.1 GCA_030614715.1 Planctomycetota bacterium | reverse complement strand
TTGGCGAACGCGAACCACGGGATGGATTCGAGGTAGATGTCGTAGGCGATGACGTATGGCTCATCCGGTCTGTATGCCGGGACCGGGTTATTTTCACCGATCGCCTGCTCGAGAGCTTCCGAGTCGACCGATACCTCGACAGCCCAGGGGTAGTTGTAGTGCCATGAATCGCTCATGACGGTGCGTGATCCGTCGAGTGTCGGCCCCATCAGAACGATGACAAGGACGGTAATGCCGATTACACCGATTATGTCGGTCCGGAAGGTGATCGGAGGCCCGATCGATGGATTGTGGGGTGCTTGATCGGTCACGTTGTGATGGCTGAATATTATAACCCGAAAAAACCGGAACGTTAATCGGTATTGGTGCCGACAACCCAGCCATCGACCGGTTTCAGCATGAGAGTGAAGTTATAATCATCCCATGCGATTACCATTCCCATGATTGTTCTCTCGAAATTCGGTGCAGGGGATTCGATTGTACCCGGGTCCGGGTCGGGTACCGGTATCAGTACGTGGACCCAGTCACTAGCCCTGACGGGACCATCAGTGGATCGGTAATAACACGTGGAATCTCGGATATCCCACGTTGTCTCCTGACGTTCTGATTGATCGGTGGTCGGCACTGTGCAGTCGCCGTAATAATCCAGTCGCGCAGAGCCGTTCACGAGCCGGGAAAGCCCGGTTTCGATCATTTCGACCTCACCCGGTGTATGGAAAAGGAACGAGTGCTCGATTTCCTCCGAAAATTCAACCCTGTCTGCGATCACAAGTGCTCCGAGTTCCGCACCTTCTATAATGCCGGGTTTTATGTAGATGAACGTGCGACGGAAATCGACAAGCGGTTCAGTCGGGTAAAGTCCTGAATTGTTGGTAGTGTACTGGACGAAATTATCGGTTTCGGTGATCGATGTGATCGTGCCCGGGTCGGCGAAATAGTCAGGATTGTCGGGGAACAACGCAAGGTCCATGTAGCAGCCGTCGTTGACTATCAAAGTGTTATGCCCAAGTCCCGCTTCGAACAGGCAGTTGAGTGCGGGATCCTGCCTGATCAGGTCGGGGCCACCCCTGCCGGGGTCACTCAGGAGGATTTCCGAGTAAGCGGCAAGGATCATCGAGCCCTGGTCGAGATGATTGTGATCGTAGCCTGAGATACCGGACTTAAAGGCGAGGTAGAAGTCATTTTCACCGTACCAGCCTCTCGAATACGCACCGGTACGGATGTATCCCCACTCAAGTCCGGGCATGTGACGTGTGATGGTCGGATTGTCAAGGAACCGGTTGAATACTGGTCCCGAAGTCTCCCGTCCGATGCACATCGCATGGAAAACCGGAAGATCGAGTGCCATTTCGTTGGTTATTGCGGACATTTGAGCCTGACGGATATAAGAAACATCGCCTGTCAGAACCCCGACTCGATACAGCCACGATCCTACCGAGTAATTTTCAGGCTCGTTGTCGCCGAAACAAGCGATGGTCTCGTAATCCGGCAGTGCTCCCCACAACGCCCACGGGATGCTGGCCGTAAACCATGGGTCATCGTACGGTTTCAGGTCGGTGCTTCGCTCCATAGCGAGAAGGAAATAACACGCGAACTGTCCCCAGCAGAAATCGAGGTATGTAAGACCCTCACGCCAGCCGTTTTCGGATGAAAAAGCGTGCATCGAGTCCTTAATTCTCAGCCAGCAGTGTTCCGCGAGCGCAGTCGCGTCCGGCTCCACATCACCGAGTGCTATGGCTACAAGCCCTGCTGTCGAGTGGAACGTGACGTAGTAATTTGTGTCAGGGTCGTTCGCCCAGAAATTTATGTCGCGATCGTACTCGGTGACCTTGTAAGCAAGTGTATGAAAGACGGTATCGCGGAGCACGGGTTCGATCTGTGCGAGTTCCGATTCAGATAAATCGTGATAAAGAAGATCGTAGATGCCGCCGAGTGCGAGCGCCTGTTGCAGGAACGGGATGTTGGCGCCCTCGGGCACTTTCACGATTGGCGGGAATTGCACTAGAATCGGGATAATCCCCCTGATTAGTTCGAGGTAGGTCGGGTCGCCTGTGAGGACATAGCCCCATGCCCATGACAGGGGTGCGGTGGCCTCCATGAAGTTCGGGTCCGACATTGCGAGGTCGCGGTTCATCTCCGCGGCGCTGATCAGGGTCCGTGCGATCTGGTCGTCGGGATTATTTTTTAAAAACTCGATTCCCTCAGGTCGGGCCATGATGCGGGGGTGATCGACGGTATTCCAGTTAAGGGCCTCGCCTTCATAGACGAACTCGGTATCGAGTGGTGGTATCGCGAGGATGTTCTCGGGATCGATGCCCGGAGGCCCGGGTCCCTCGCCCGGCTGAGGGCATCCTGTAAGCAGCATTGATAAAATGATTATGGAAACCAGCAGAAACCGTGATCCGTACATGTGTCACCGTTTTTAGAAATGATGGTCTAATTAAAGAGCAGGAGTTAAATAAATACAAGGCGAATTGAGGCTCTGGCCTCGAAAGCAGTACTACTTCAGAAACTAATCTAACCTGGAAAGCTGTCCAATGGCGTCATCTTCAGTTTGATAGATCTTGAAGATCTGCTGGAGCTTGGTCATCTCCAGGATACCCATGACAAATTTACTCACGTTGGAGAAGGCAAGAACAGCCTCGGTTTCAGGCTTGTGTCTTTTGCTGTGTGTAGCCAGGAATTTATAAATCTGGACGAAGACCCCGAGGTCCCGCGACGATATGTACTCAACCTTCTCAAGGTTCAGGAGGACGCGGTAGATTTTTTCCTCCCTTACTTTCGACGCAAGGTCGTGCTTAAGCGCATCGAGCAGATAACTCGTCATTTCACCTGAAATGCGACAGACAAAGAGATTGTCCATTTTTTCAATCTGAACCAGGGACATGTCTGCTCTACACTATTTCGGGCTGATCTTTACCCTGCGACCTTCGATACTTGTCCGTCCTGACAATACGAGGTCGATCGCCTCGGGGTAAGCTATATGCTCCTGTTCGAGAATTCTAGCCGCCAGTGCTCCCGCATCGTCGCTTTCCAGAATCGGGACTGATTTCTGTACGATTATCGGACCCATATCGAGATCGTCGGTCACGAAATGCACCGTGCAGCCGGCGACCTTGCAGCCCCAGTCGAGGGCTTTCTGCTGCACGTGCAGGCCGGGGAAACCCGGAAGGAGTGCCGGATGGATGTTGAGAATGAGGTTCGGGAACGAGCCCATGAGGACTTCAGACACGATGTGCATGAAGCCCGCGAGACAGATAAGTTCGCAGCCTTCAGCGATAAGGATTCCCGCTGCGTCGGCCTCCCACGCTTTACGTTTGCCTTTTTTCCACGGGATGAAAATGTCCTTGATACCTGCTTTTCGAGCGCGTTCGAGCCCGTACGCGTCCTCGACATCCGAGATAACCACCGCGATCTCGGCGTCGAGACGGCCGTCGGCACAGGCATCGATGATCGCCTGCAGGTTCGAACCCCGTCCGCTGATAAGGACCCCAAGTCTGTGCTTCTTCCCTGTCATGATCGATCAACCCCTCTGGCTTAGGATTTTATCATATGTGGTAGACAGGTGGTACTACCGTACGTAATCAGCATTCTATTTAACCCCATTGACAGCTTCGTTTTTGTCGTGTACTATTTGCGAATAGTTATTATTTGCAATTAGATCAACATGGTAGATATGGCTGAAAATATCAAGATGACCCGGCAGCGGAGGGTCATACTCGACATCCTCGACAGGTGCGAGACGCACCCGTCCGCGGACGAATTGTACGATCTTGTCAGGAAGAAGCTTCCGAAGATCAGCCTCGCGACCGTGTACCGTAACCTCGATGCTTTGAGCGAGGCCGGTCTCGTCAGGAAACTTGAATTTTCGGGTTGCCAGAAGCGATTCGACAAGACGGTACTCGATCATTACCATATACGGTGTCAGGCCTGCGGAAAGATTGAGGACCTGCCGTCGGAGCCGGGCAGGGGAATCGAGAGGAAATTTCTGCCGCAAACGGAGTTCGAGATTACAGGCCATAACCTTGAACTGATAGGGATCTGTCCGGACTGCAGAAGGAAGGTGAGATAGGGCATGTCAGGAACACACATTGAAAAATCAGGCGAAGGAAGGCCTGGGGACGGAATTTTCCCGTCAATTGCATGGTCAGCGCTCGAGGAGCTTTACTCGAAGTACAACCGTCGCGAGTACGTGCACCCCGATCCGCTTGAATTCTTGTACGAGTACCCCGATCCCGCGGACAGGGAGATAGTCGGGTTGATTGCGTCGTCGCTGGCGTACGGCTCGGTCCGCCAGATACTTAAAACCGTGCGGATCGTGCTGGACAGGATTGAAACCCCATCGGAATTTCTCAGGAATGCATCAAAATCGAAGCTGGAACGGACATTTTCGGATTTCAAGTACCGGTTCACGACCGGGGAGGAGCTTGCAGCACTCCTGATCGGTACAGGCCGGGTAATAAAAAAGCATGGATCGTTGCAGAAATGTTTCGTTAAAGGGTCCTCGGACGATGATGTGAATATCCTCCCGGGACTGTGCTTTCTGGTCGACGAAATCGAATCTGAAGCAGGACACCAGCTGGGCCATCTGCTGCCGCATCCATCGCGGAAAAGTGCCTGTAAAAGGCTGAACCTGTACCTTCGTTGGATGGTTCGTGAGGATGACGTCGATCCCGGCGGGTGGTATACTGTGCCGCCCGGAAGGTTACTGGTTCCGATTGATGTACATATGTATAGAATCTGTCTGGCACTGGGTCTGACAGGACGGAAAAGCGCGGATTTACAGACCGCGATCGAGGTCACGGGCGAGTTCAGGAAGGTCTCGCCCGACGATCCGGTCAAGTACGATTTCGCGCTGACACGTCTCGGAATAAGGGATGAACTTGACCCGTCGGGATTCATTTCAGAGTGCCTTGGAACAGGTAACCAGGAAAATTCAGCCCCGCTCCGGTAAACGGGGGAATGAGGAGTGAACGATGTCCGGACATGAATACAGCAGGATGCCACTGATCGGGGAAAAAGCCCCTGAGTTCATTGCCAGGACCACGCAGGGTGAAATCAAATTTCCCGAACAGTACAAGGGGAAATGGGTCATTTTTTTCTCGCACCCGGCTGATTTCACACCGGTCTGCACGACAGAATTCATGACGTTCGCATCGATGGCTGATGAGTTCAGGGAGCTGAACTGCGAGCTGATCGGGTTGTCAATCGATTCAGGATTTTCGCATATCGCCTGGCTCAGAACGATCCAGGAGAAGATCGAGTGGAACGGCATGAAGAATGTCGAGGTCAAATTCCCGGTGATCGAAGACCTCACGATGGAGGTCTCGAAGATGTACGGAATGCTCCAGCCTGAAGCGTCGACCACCCAGGCGGTCAGGGCGGTATTCGTTATCGATCCGAACTCGATAATCAGGGCTATGCTTTACTACCCGCTTTCCAACGGACGTCACGTGGATGAGATCAAGCGGCTCCTGGTCTCGCTTCAGAGGACGGATGAACACCAGATCGCGACGCCCGCCAACTGGCAGCCCGGCGATGACGTTATCATCCCGCCCCCGGGTTCGTGCGGAGCCGCGAAAGACCGGGTCGACGGTGCCGGTGAAGAATATAACTGCCTTGACTGGTTCCTTTGTCTGAAAAAGGACCCCGGAAAATAGATTGCCTTGAGGAGGGCACTCATGGACGAACACACGGGTATCATCACATCGCATGGAAACCCACTGACACTTCTCGGTACGACCGTTTCGGTCGGGGACACTGCTCCGGACTTCACGGTGCTGGACAACGACCTTAAGCCTGTAAGCCTTGGTGATTTTGAAGGTAAAACACTGGTGATAGCATCGGTGCCGTCGATCGACACCGCGGTCTGCGCGATGGAGACGCATAAGTTCAACGCGGAAGCCGGGAATCTCGGTGACGACGTGAAGGTGCTGACGATCAGCATGGACCTGCCGTTCGCACAGAAACGATATTGCGCGGCCGAGGGAATCGACAATGTCATCACGCTGTCTGACCATCGCGACGCATCGTTCGGCACAGCGTACGGTGTTCTGATCAAGGAACTCAGGCTGCTGGCCCGATTCGTCTTTATCGTCGACAAAACAGGAGTTATCAGGTACAAGCAGATCGTTGAGGAAGTATCCACTGAGCCTGACTACGAGGACGTACTCAGGGCGTTGAAGGAAGCGGGCTAGAACCCGACTCCGGTCTCAACGGAGCACGAGAAATTAATCGAAAAACACAGAGAGGAAAAATATAATGCCGGAACTAAGCAAAAAACTACTGAAAGAGATGAATAAACAGATTCAGGAGGAGATCTACTCGGCCTACCTGTACTACCAGATGTCCGCGTATTTCGAGAACGGGAACCTCCCGGGATTCGGACACTGGATGCGCGCACAGGGCATGGAAGAGGTCACTCACGCCCAGAAATTCTTCACGCATATTCTGGAACGCGGAGGGAAGGTTGAATTATTGGCGATCGCCAAGCCGCAGACCACGTGGGACTCCCCGACAGCAGCGTTTGAGGATGCCCTTGCACACGAGGTGCACATCACGGGACGCATCCACAAGCTGATGAAGATCGCGCGTGACGAAGGTGACTTCGCAGCGGAAATGGGTATTCTCAACTGGTTTGTCGATGAGCAGATCGAGGAAGAAGTGAGTGTCGGTGAGGTCCTCGACAAGCTGAATCTGATCGAGGACAACAAGAACGGACTGTACATGCTCGATAAGGAAATGGCTTCCAGGATATTCACCCTCAACCCGGCTATAACCTGGTAAGGAGTACGTCATGCATCTCGAGTTAAACATCGATGAGATCTTCCGGATCGCCGCGAAGATCGAAGAGAATGGTGCGAGGTTTTATAATCTGGCAGCAGAGGTTCTAAATGACCAGGATGCGTCATGGAAGTTCCTCGAACTGGCTGAGGAGGAGCTCGAGCACAAGAAAGTGTTCGAGAAGATGCGGGAAGCCCACATAAAAACCGGGCCGAAAATTTCAGTGGAGACCGCTGAATATAATGACCTGTTCCTTCAGTCATGGGCTGACGGGCATATTTTCAGGCTCGACAAGGATCCGTTTGAGAAGCTTACGGGTGAGGAGACTGTCGCGGATGTATTAAAGATCGCGATCGATGCCGAGAAGGATTCGATCGTGTTCTACCTCGCCATCAAGGAAGCTCTTCCGAGCCAGGATGACCGTGACAAGATCGATCGATTGATCTGGGAGGAGCTCAACCATTTCGCGGCGTTGTCGAACAAGCTGTCGGCGATCGACGGTACTATTAACTAATCAGGGCATACCTGAAAAGAAGACAGTAAAAGCAGCCATGATGGCTGCTTTATGTTTATTCAACGATGGGAAAGAAATAAAATTTTCAGAGGAAGGCGAAAATTTATTCAGCAGTAACCCCAGTTACTTCAGTCTCATCTTCATCGTCCCTGAGGTCGAAAAGTCCCCATGAGCGCCAGAAACCGCAGTAAAGAATCACAGGTTCGACTTCGGGATCGTTCAAGCCGACGATCAATGCGACACTCTCAGCTGCAAGGAAGTTTGTCAATTCATCCACTGAGTCGATCGCAACCGCCCATTCGCTGATCGCAATTCCGTCCGGATCCGGGTCGCTGACAGAAATCTGGTAGCAGGGAACCTCGATGCCATCGGACTCCTCAGCGCTCGGGAAGTAGAACATGGTTACATCGCTTCCGACCCAGTCCACGTCGCCATCAAGAATGAAAGCAAATGAGTTGGCTGCGGGTTTATTGCCATTGGCTGTATCAACCAGTTCACGCAGCTCACCGGGATCGGTGATGTTACCGAAATGTATTTCAGCCTGTGCCATGAGTGCGACCAGCTCCATCGGGAACGGCACGGCCTGGAAGAGCTCGTTCACCTCGCTGTCATACCCGGTGATGGTCAATTCCCTGAGGAGATCGTCGATTGCCATGGAGTAAACGTCGATGATATCCATGCCGTCGGGATCTTCCGGGTCGAGAGGACCGTATGGTCCCGGTGGGTCGAAATCGTCGATAGTAAAATCACGGGCCTGAGCGGGACAGAGAATCGCCAGTGAGAGGAATATGATCAACGGGATTGTAAAATTGCGCATACGGTACCTCGATCACGTTGGTTGGAAAAGCATAGCATATAAATTGCAGGTGATTAAGGAAGGTGGCTAACGCATGGTCAGATGGTAACCGCCTGAGATGTCGATGATTGCACCGGTTACGTATCTCGAATCGGGTGACAGCAGCCACGCGACAGCCTTTCCGATGTCCTCCGGCTCCCCGATATATCCAAGTGGAATTTCCTCGACTATCCGTTCCTTGAAGCCGTCAGTGTACTCGCCATTATCTATAACACCGGGAGCTATCATGTTCGCACGGATGCCGTGAGGGCCTTCCTCTATCGCTAAAGTCCTGACAAACTCGGCTAATCCGACCTTGGCCGAGTTGTACGCAGAAGAGCGAGGGTGACCGGTTATCTGCCCACTGCCGACTCCGCCGATGAAAACGAAATTCCCCTCATTTCTTTCGTGCATGTGTGGAAGCAGCTCACGTACAAGGAAAAAATGAGCCGATAAGTTAGCTCGGACCATGTGATCCCATTCGTCGACTGACATCTCAGTGATTAATTTCCAGAGAAACGGTCCAAGGTTGCTGACGAGTGCGTCGACTCGCCCGAAAGCATCCATTGCACTCTTTACAATTCCGGATGCACCCTCCGGACTTGTCAGGTCACCCTTGAACAGTGCTGGTGTGTGGAATTTTTCGGAAAGTTGTTGTTTCAATTCATGGGCAGCATCATCGTTTTCGAGATATCCGAGAGTAAGTCTCGCACCCAGCCGTGCGAGTTCATTTGCGATGCCGACACCGATACCGCGTGTCGCGCCTGTGATTATTACGCTTGTATCCTTCAGCAGAGATGATTTTTCAGAAAATGATCCCATCAATTTTATAACTGTAACCGTTGTTATTTCTCTATTCTATGTAACGGGGACAGGCACCCGGATTTGGCTCCATTGAGTATTGTAGACAGTCGATATCATCGTTTCGCCAAATCCGTCCGCCAGTCCCCTTGATGGCCAGATCCGTCCGCCAGTCCCCTTGACAACTAATATTTATAAAATTACTCACCTGTGCCGCCCTCAAGCATACGTTGATGGCGAATCTTTTTGAGAGTGACTGGTGCTTGAGGGTGTATCATCTAATGTACATGTTTTACAGGATCAAAAGCAAAGAAAAGAATAATATTTGGTGATTACAGAGCGTAAGTCTTCGTAATATGAGACACCCTTAAGCGCCCGACCGTGTCAGCTTGATGGACTATCATCGTGCGCGTAAGGGCGGCATAGGTTTGTTTTCATTTAAATGAACAGCGTGCAGTGTCCGTTACACCAGGCTCAGACCTCCGTCCGCGACAATATTCTGTCCCGTGATCCACTGGGCCTGGTCGCTCAGAAGCCATACTACTACCCTGGCAATGTCCGCAGGCTGTCCCAGCCGTCCGAGCGGTGTCCGTTTTACCTGGTCATCGACCCATTCCTGAGAGTTCTTGAATGCCTTCATCGAGTCGGTATCGACAAGTCCCCCTGTGACAGTGTTGACGCCGATGCCACGAGGTGCAAGCTCAGCAGCGAGATATTTTGTGATGGTTTCGATCGCGGCTTTACTTGCTCCGACGCCCGCGTAGCCGGGAATGACCTTTACTGAACCCAGGCTGGACATTGCTACCATGCGTTTGTTGGCGGGTAATGGTCCCTCGGGGACCTCCCACGGGTCGTCGACCGTACCCAGCGGCACCATGAGATCGGCCGCAGCCTGAGCGAGGAGAATATACGCTGTCGCGTTGGCTTTCATGCCTATGTCAAACCGCTTGCCGGTGAATTCCCCGATCGGTTTCAACACACCGAAGACTGCGTTGGAGACGAAGTAGTCGAGACGTCCGTAACGTTTGTGGACTTCTGCGATGATTTTCGGGACGGCGTCATCCTCTATAAGGTTTGCCTGGATGGTCTGGACACCGACCTCGGATTTCCCAAGCTCACTTTCCGCAGCACTGGCTGAGCGCTTGTCGCGTAGGTATACAAGGGATACGTGGCATCCTGAGAAAGCGAGTAACTCCGCTATCTGCCGTCCGATTCCGCGTGTACCACCTGTTATCAGTGCGACCTTGTCCTTGAAACATGGATAGATCATACGGGGTTAATAGCACAGATAATTTGCTCTGGCAAGCCCGGCATATTTTTGCTGAATTTTTTAATTGATAATACCTGCCCGTGACCTCACAATAGAGTAAAATATCATGGAAGTCGCTTGGGGAGAAAAGCGAGAAGAGCATCAATGTGTTTAGCGATCCCAATGGAGATAACGTCGATTGAGAACGACATGGCAACGTGTGGGGTCGATGGTATCTCGGTCAATGCTTCAATCGCTCTGGTCCCGCATGCGAAGGTAGGAGACTGGGCAATCGTCCACGCGGGTTTCGCAATCGAGCTGCTCGATGAGAAGGAAGCACGCGAGACGCTCGATTTATTCGACGAGATTGAAAAGGCCTACCTCGAGGGTGTTAAGGATAACCCCGGGAGTTAACCTGGATTTTGAAACGGTTGAAAAAAGTTCAGACAGTATTTCTGTAACGGATACTGTTGCATTGCACGCAAATTTTTCGGATTATATTCAGGGGAACGGGAAGGGTGATAACAGTTCGAGCTTGAGACGTAGGGATGGACGAACGTAAAGTATATATCATCGAGCTTGGGGGGCTTTTCCCGGAACTCGATGAGGAGATCAAGGTGCACGGCACTGCCGGGGAAATCCTCGAGCGCATCGCGGACACGTACGGGATCGAGAACGAACCGCCCGAGGATATCGATATCCCGCTCGACGGCGTCTACCCCAGCACTCGCGCGTTCAGGGCACAGCAGATCCTCGAGGAGCGCCTGGGAAAAGTCGACGCCTTCATGGAGCCCGATTCACTGATCGACGCTCTGATGGTCGAGGGGCTTGTGCGCTCGCTGTCGGAAGACGAGCTCGATGAATTCATGGACAGGGAGGAGATGGTCAATTACGATGAGGCCAGGGGGAAGCTGGACGAAGAATGGACAGATGGCCGCTGGGAGACGTAGAGCAGATTTAATTGAAATAATTATGGAATTTGGTGGACCCACGGTGTGATGTGGGTTATTTTTATGCCCTGATATGGCACGCAGGGATGGAAAATCACTGGGACGCATAATTTTCACCGGTCCCCCCGGATCCGGAAAGACAAGGTCACTACTACAATTATTTAACCAGGCCAGGCAGGATGGCCGGGAGGACCGTGTGCTGTTCATTGTGCCTGACGCGTCGGCGCGTGAGCACGTACGGGACCTGATCGCGAGATTCACCCCGGACGGTGTACCGTCAGCGTATTGCGATAAGTGGATCGTCTCGATCGGCTCACTTGTCAGGTCGATCGCAGGTTCTACAACAGCAGGATTGACGCATTGCAGGGCCCTGGTTTCAAAATGGGTCGCGGACGGTTCACTGGGAACGGAGGGTACTGAAATCCTGTCGACCGATGGCGGAAGAAAAGCCCTCTGTAATGCCCTGATGTCGCTCAGGAGCTACGGGCACACGTATGACTCTGTATCCAGAGTGGAAAGAGAGAATGACTCATTGCTGCTGACCGCGTTACGTCTCTGGGAGGAGTGGTTGACTGAGGAAGGGAAGAGAGATGAGCAAATTGGAGTAAATACTGCCGTGAAGAATGTCGAATCAGGCTCCTGGGATCTTGTACTGATCGACGGCTTCACTGAGATCAATCCGCTTCAATGGAGGTTGGTCGAGAAAATATGCTCGGGTGTACAAAATGTCGCAGCAGCCATCGATCCTGACCAGATGCCGTCGAATGAGCTCCTTCAGATGTTCATTAAGGCAGGTTTTAAAGAGGAGCGATTCGATTCATCATCGAGATGGGATGATTGCGAGGACCTTCGATGGCTCGCGGACGTTGGCTCGTGGGATATTCACGCCTGCCGTCCTGAAACTTGTCCGGTTGCGCCATCCAGGGACCGAATGAAGGTGCTGTCAGCATCGAATCCACTCGTTGAAGCCGCTGCCATCGCGCGTGAAGTAACGAAATGCGTGAATGACGGATATTCCTACTCAGACATAGCAATTCTGGCGCCCGATCTCGGAAGATCGAGGTATCACCTTGCATCAGCTTTCAAACGGGCAGGAATACCGTTACGTTTTTATGTTAACCAGCCGCTCCGGGAGACGGGTCCAGGAGCACTGGTCGATAGGTATTTAAAAATCCTGTCAGGCGACTGGTCTGATGCGACCGTTTGCAGCCTGCTTGCGCATCCGTCACTAATGCTGTCAGCGGACAGTGTCTGCAGTGCGATCCATCACACGCAGGCTGTATCGAAACTAGGAAGTAGTGAAGCATGGCTGGAGTGGGCATCCGGTGCAGGTCACGAGGTCGCTGGACTTATTAACGAACTCGCGAATCTGCAGTCGGTCGGTGAATTTGATCCGGTTGAATACACAGAATTGATACTGGAATCATGCGGGGAGAAGATCAGGGCAAGCTGGAAGGATATTCCGGATGAAATTCTGGTGGAAGAGGGATGGGCATGGGACGGTATGAAATCTGTCCTGCTGGATTCGGCGCATGCCCTTCATGACGTGCAGGATGTTCTGGCATCTGATGTGATCGCCAGATTCATGTTCGATGAGCTGTCGGACGCGCAGGGGAAGCCTCTCGACAGGCGCAGGGACTGCGTTAATGCGGTTACATTACTCGCCGCGAGGACGTGGGGAGTGAAGGTCGCGATCGTGTCCGGGCTTGCGCGTGAGTATTTCCCGCACCGACCGTCGCCGAACCCGTTTCTCCCCGACAGCCTGAGGGAGGGTCTCGATCCGAAACTACCGACGTACGATGAACTGAAGGATCGTGAGGAAGCACTGTTCAGAATTGCTGTCACACGGGCACGCGACAGGCTGATTCTAACCTGGCCGATGAACAACACTGACGGTAATCCGCTTTTGAAATCCGGTCCGCTCGAAAAATGTGTTGAATGGCTCTACGGAGACGAAAACCCGGAGATAATCGAGCACGAGCCGCCGATCGATCCCGGGGAATGCCTTTATCCATCGGATGTTACGTCAATCGCACTGGAGAGGGGGGTCGAAGCTGAAAAGATACCCGGATTCGATTCCACACTTGCCATCACTCATGCCCATTACGATGCGCCGACAATTCAGAATGGTGAAATTCTGAGTACGGCTGCGTGCGGAAACAACGAAAGACCGATCTCACCGACAGGGCTGAATCATCTTGTTCAGTGCCCGTACAGATTTTTCGCGAATCGCGTCCTGAAACTAAGGGAACCGGATCGTGACTCGGTCAGGGACGGATTCGATTACCGAACCTGGGGCATCATTGCTCATGCTGCACTTGCAGAATGGTTCAGGGGGGGCAAGACGGAGGACTTCAGGGATCTTGTCGATGAAGTTGCCGCAGATCTGACCTGCCTTGCTGCCAGTTCTGTAACAGAGGCACGAAAACGTCAGATAGTCGACACGCTGAATCGATTCAGGAAATTTGAGCAGGAAGTGCTCATTCCGCTCGGGTACAGGCAGGTGGAAGCGGAGCTGGCCTTCGATTCCAGTGACCCTGTCAGTTTCGAAATTGACCAGGGGTACACCCTTACACTTGGCGGACGGATAGACCGTGTCGATGTCCGCGAGGATAAATATGCGCTTGTCGCCGATTACAAGAGATCGAGGCAGGATGCAGCAGGTAAATCGCTGAAAGATGGCCGTGATTTTCAGCTTGCCTGTTATATCACGCTGGTGAAAGCCGGTCTCGGTCTCGATGTGGAACTCGCGTGTTTTCTCCCGTTGAACAAGATAACTGCAGACGGAACCGGAACAGTTATACACAACCCTGACCGGGTTCCACCATTGGACGGGGCAGTTTTCAGACTCGACGACGAGTTGACAGTCGATGGTCACCTGCAATTTGCGCGGGAATCACTCGGCAGGCTGATTCGGAAAATTTCATCGGGTGAAATCACACCGTATCCACGGGATTCAAACCTATGCGGTAATAAATGTGCGTACGTCGACCTCTGCCGTTACAGGTTCACTGGAGATGAAGGATTGACTGAGGGGGGTGCGGACGAATGACATTCAGGCTGACTGAAAATCAGGTCCGTGCCACCGAAATTCCAGTGGGTGTGCTCGTGGTAGCTGCTGGTGCGGGAACAGGAAAGACAACCGTACTAGCTGAAACTGTCGCTAAGCGAATGGTTGCGGAGGGTCGAATCGATGTTCGTGAGCTTCTCGTCCTGACTTTCACCAGAAAAGCCGCGTCCGAGATGGCCGAGAGAATAGAGAACCGTCTCAAGGAACTCGCGAGTGAAACGGAGGATGAATTCGAGCGTAAATGGCTGCTGGAATCTGCAAGCAATGTTCCCGATGCTGCGATCGAGACAATAGATGCGTTCGCGCAGAGGCTTCTGAGAGACAACCCGCACGAGTGCGGTGTCGATCCATATTTCGACGTGCTCAACCCGGACAGGAACCTCGAAATCGGGGTAAGAGTGGCGAACGATTGTTTCGAGCGGTGGCTCGATAATCCACCGCACGAACTCTGGGCTGAAGCTGTCAGATCGGCGAACGTGCGCGACTGGCCTAGAATGCTCTTCGATATCCACGAGTTCACACTGACGAGAAACGCCTCGTCGTTTGCAGGCTGGCTCGTTGGCGATGGAAGTCTCAGCCGGGAGGACGCACTTAAGGATCTTCAAAATCGCAATCTGGAGCACATAAAAAGAAGAAACGAGATCAGTAAAGTGCTTCTGGACGATGCAGGAATGCTTGCGGGTTTTCTTGTCGAGACGAGTGAGAGACGTAACAAGGACGGGAGCGTTCCGAAGTACGCAGAAAAAGCCCTTGGAATTCTCCCCGACATCGATCCGCTACAGAAATGGCTTGCCAGTGAGCTTAAGGACTGGGAGGACCCGATTGTCAAGAGGGTCGAGGGCTGGAATACCTGGGGTGGCAGGTTCAGCGAAGGGTCCGGACCTGCCCGTGCGCGGAATCTCATCAAGGAGTTCAGGTCGCATTTCAACGGGACACCTTTAAGTGATGACGACAGCGAGACTCTGAAAGGTCTGGCTGTCGAGGTTTATATTTCGCAGTTCAGGCCGGCACTCGCAGATGCGCTTGAGCAGTACAGGGAAGCGTTCAGGACAGCCCGTCGCGATGAAAACGCACTATCGTTCGGTGACTGCGAGCTTGAAGCACGTAATGCGCTGGCTGCCAATCCGGATCTCAGGAAGAGATGCAACGAAAAGTACAAATATGTGATCGTTGACGAGTATCAGGACATCAATCCGCTCCAGCAGGACCTGATTTTCAATCTTGCGAAACCTTCGAAGAGAAAGGGTGGGCTTCCCGGAAATCTTTACGTAGTCGGGGATGAACGTCAGAGCATCTACGGTTTCCGCGACGCAGACTTCACGCTGTTAAGGGATC
Source organism: Planctomycetota bacterium (assembly GCA_030614715.1). Classification (GTDB taxonomy): domain Bacteria; phylum JAJVIF01; class JAJVIF01; order JAPKYR01; family JAPKYR01; genus JAUWTM01. Next base: position 12,192 of record JAUWTM010000041.1, on the reverse strand, counting down.
TCAGAAAAAAACTGAAAAAGCATGATGAAGCCGGGAAGGGAAACAGAATACTCCATGAGAATTTCAGGGCACGTCCTGACCTGCTGTACTTTGTAAATCATGCATTCAGGTACATCTGGGGAAGACCCGGTGTCAGCTCGAAGGTTAAGCACACCGATTTGACTCCATCTTACGAACCGTACCTGTCGAAAGCTTCGGATTCACCACGGATCGAGTTGAACCTTGTGATCGCTGACGATGCCGGCACGGGACGTATGAGGGAAGCGGCTGTAATCGCCCGGAGAATCTCAGAACTCGTGCGGGATGAGAAACTTCAGATCAACGACAGGGACGGGACATCAAGGCCTGCCACATGGGGCGATTGCGCTGTATTGATCCGTCGGACGGCACCGTTCTCGCTGTATGAGGAGGAGTTCTCGAAGCTCGGTATTCCATGGATTACAGAATCGGGTGGCGGATTCTGGGACACACAGGAAGTAGCTGACGCTATCGCACTCCTCTACTGCCTGTCGGCTGCTTCTGACAATCTGGACTGGGCTGTGTTACTGAGAAGTCCGTGGGTCGGGTTATCGGATGATGCACTATTAAAAATCGCGGAAACGTGCGAACGAAATTCTTCATGGATTGATGTAATCAGAGGTGTTGAGCTTACACCTGGAACTGACAAAATAAGGCTTGAAGGATTCAATCAATGGTTCTGGAATCTTAAACGTTCGGCTGGACATCTGCCTGTTTACCGTATCCTCGAGGACGCGTTTCTCAAATCAGGCTACGTCAATCGCGTTTTTGCACTCGACCGGGGAAGGCACGTTCGGGCAAATATTGAAAAGCTGATTGAAAAACTAAGGCAGGAACCGGATAGGCTCGATGTGGCTTCCATAGCCGATGACCTCAGATGGAAGCGAACGGTAGGCGCACTTGAAGCGCAGGCAACCGTTGCACCGTCAGGTGAGTTGGGAGCGGTGACACTTGCTACGATCCATGCCGCGAAGGGTCGGGAATGGCCGCTTGTAGTAATCGCCGACCTTGGAGCAAAAAGGCCATCCGCTCCTGACAAGGACTTCCTTTGGGATGAGAAACGCGGGATCGTGTTCAGGACGCTGAACGGTAACACCGGCATGACCGATGTCCCGATGTCTTGGCTCGATGCGAAGGAGTACGAGTCCGGCAAGTCAGAGTCCGAGGCTGAGCGTGTTTTTTATGTAGCGCTGACACGTCCGAGGGAATACCTGATACTGTCGAGTTACATCAGGACGAGTGTTACTAAGAAGGAAGGACTGAAGTGGTCGTACAACAAATCGAGCTGGCTAGGAGAGCTTGAAAAAGCAATGTCGGATCACAATCCGTCACTGCTTGGCTCGGTTGATGAAGCCGGAAGCGAACCTCAGATTCTGACATACATGGTCGGTGAACCTCAGACCCCGGATTCCGATGACGGTCCGTTATCGCATGTTTCCCGCAATTACGAGCTCAAGCTGAGACGGGTCTATCACGATGCTGCAATTCCACTTCAGCCTGTATCACAACCGGAAGAGAGTGCATCGGACTTACTCCCAGAGCTTCAGGAAAGGTTGAGTGAACTGCCAGAGCTGCCCGGGGAGACATCGAACCGGTACCTTGTCACCGCGACTGAAATCTCGACGTTCGAGAAATGCCCGAGGATGTACGCGTACAGGGCACTGTGGCACGTCCCGCAGAACATGGGACTTGAGGGTCTGGCTAAACGAAGGGAGGCCCGGGCTGAAGGTGAGGTTCTTGACGAAGTGGACTCTGTATCGACCGAGGTCCTTGAACTTCCCGCCAGCCGGTGGGGCTCGATTGCGCACAATCTGATGGAGAGAGTTGCGTTTGATGACAAGCCTGAGGTCGTCACTGAGAAAGCTGTCGGCATGCTTAATGAATTCGGTCTGGACGTGGACAAACACGTGGATGAACTTACCGGACTGATCGTCAACACTCTCCAACTTGAAATTATTCAGGATTTGAAATCATGCGGGGACGTCCGACGTGAATTCAGGCTTATGGGCATGGTTCCCGGCACAGAGGAAGTGCTGCTCGGGACTATCGATCTGCTGGCTGACTGCGACGGAAAACTGATACTTATCGATTACAAGTCGGGCAAGGTCGATCCAGCGACTCCCGGCAAGTTCGAAAAACGTGCGGACCGGTACAGGCTCCAGATTGCCCTCTACGCCCAGCTTGTCGCGATGCATAAGGGTGTTAAGGCTGAGGATGTTGAGTCGCACATCATTTTCCTCGATCCAGCATATGATCACCTAATGAAAATAAGTACCAGTGACCTGTCCGACGCACTCGATGTTGTCAAACGCCTGTCGGATGCGTCTGAAAGGAAAGATTTCGAGGCAACACCATCTGAGCAGGTCTGCCGCTGGTGCGATTACAACGACATTTGCAGGGATTCCGCTGTTGCCCGGTAACGTAACAAGTTCGTTTGCTGGTATAATCACCGGTCTAAGCCCGTGATCTACTTTCTGCTGCCTGCATATAACGAAGAGGACGACCTTCCGAAGGTCCTCACAACCATTTCCGGACTGAATTTTCCGGATGAGGACTGGCATGTCGTTGTCGTTGACGACGGCTCGACCGATTCCACCCCAAACCTGCTTAAAGAATGGTCGGAAAAGGTCCCGTTGACGGTTCTGACCCATGCACCGAACAGGGGTCTTGGACGTGCCATGCGTACGGGGTTGATTCACCTTGGAAACACGGCGTCCGATGACGACGCGGTGATCGCTCTCGATGCCGACAACACGCAGGATCCAAACCTGGCGGTCCGCATGCGTGAAAAACAGAGGTCAAAGGGTCTGGATATTGTCATCGCCAGCAGGTACTTTGTCGAATCGGACGGTGCCAGGGGCGAGGAGATCGGGCTTGCGCTGCACAGGAAGATTCTGAGCCGCGGTGCGAGCTGGCTTCTCGATACAGCGTTTCATGTCGGAGGTGCCACGGATTACACGTGCGGGTTCAGACTGTATACGGGAAATATACTGCGCCATGCTGCAGAAATCTATGGCGATGGTCTGGTCGAGGAAAAGAATTTCGTCTGCATGGCCGAGATACTTATCAAGCTGGCGAATATCGGAGCGAAAGTGGGGGAGGTTCCGCTAAGGCTCCGGTACGATCTCAAGGGTGGTGCAAGCAAGATGAAGGTCATGCAGACGGTTTTCAGGTACCTTGGAATGATATGGCGGTACAAGGTGGGGGGAGAACTGAAAAAGTACCGTTGATGCTGCAAGGTCTCACGAATCAATGTATTGCGGGGACTGGCGGACGGATTTGGCGACACGTTGACCTTCACGAATTAATGGAGAATATAGAGCCAAACCCGGGTGCCTGTCACCGCTGTTCTAAAAACATGGGGACACCAACCCGCCGTGGCGGGTGGTGTTCCCTTGTTAATGTAGATGAAAAGGAACTGTAAAACCAACCAATGTCAGGTTGTACACGATAATCAATTCATTTACACTGCTGGAGATTTAATTCATTAACATGTAACTTTTCCCAATTCAAATGATTCAGACAGGAGCAGGTGAATGAGAAAGGGCTACTCGTTTTCAGATTGTTTCAGGCGGGGCTGGGACGCGTTCATGCTGCATCCGACCCCGTCGACGCTTGGACCGCTCCTCGGAGTGACAATCGCCGGAGCGATTGAGCTTCTGATTATCCCATCGTCGTCGATTCTTATTACTTTTTCGCTCCCACTGGCATTTATCATTAACGGTTTGATTACGCTGATCGCTATGACACAATTGCTTGGGGGGCTCTCAATTCTTGCCCTGCATACAGTGTGCGATAAAAAGCCGTCCATACTGGATATCTTCAAGGGTTTTCGCAAGTTCGGGAAGCTCTTTATCGCGATGCTTTTTTACATTTTCCTCTTGTCATTTATTGCAATCCCGGTATTTGTCGGGGAAAGCATTGGATGGTCCACGTTATTAGACATGCTGAGCGAGAATCTGGGTATTGACGATATCAAGCTCCTTCAGGGATTGCTGATGTTCGCAATGGTCGCGCTGGGGATCGCTTACATGTCGTTGCTGCTCGGTTACTTACTAGTGTTCCTAGTTATCTCCGATGACTGGTTCAATGATTCCGTGGCAGCAGCATTGAACATCAGTGCGCGTATGACCGCTGGTAACAAGTTTAAACTGTTTTGGACCGTGATTGCCCTGTCGATATTCACGCTTGCCGGGGTCCTGCTGATCGGTCTCGGGATTATTCTGACGTTCATGGTCTCGTTGATGGTTATGGCTGTGATTTATGAGGATCTGAAGAGCGAGTCTACATGCGGCGATGCGAAGGGCTGGTACGAGCAACACGATGCTAAAATTGCAGTTGGTTAATTGTCTGATTGCCTGTTGATGATATCTACTCTACAATTGCACTCATGCTTCGCACGTGCATCTTCACACTCACACTAATAACGCTGGCTGGACTTACCATCGCATGCAGCGGGGGTGGCAATCCTATCTCCCCGCCGGGCGACAACCCCGACATGCGGATCGCGATCACACGTCTGCTTCCAGACAACGAGGCGGTTGACGCCATTGTGATCACGATCACCCGTCTCGAAAACGGCACAATCGCGCTTCCCGGACGCAACATCCAGATTGAAGCGAGTTCCGGCAGTGCCGGGATGGTGACCGACCGCGGCGACGGCACGTACGAGTCCATCTGGAACGGGGTCGCAGGCGGTGAAGTGACAATTGTCGCGACCGACCTCGATTCCGATCCGGTGGTGCAGACGGGACTCACATTCCTCGCGCTGGAATTCCTCCTGGCTGAGTGGGACGTCCCGATCAAGCTCAAATCGCCGATATCCACTGACGGTTGGGAAACCGCGCCGTGCCTGTATCCCAACGGTGACCGTTTCGCATTCGCCTATATCACGCTCGACCTTGTAGCGTACGCGGCGAATGTGAACAGGCCGATAGGCGAGGAGCGTCCGGGACAGTCGTGGGACCAGACCCTGGACATCTATATCGCGGAACGCCCCGCCGGTCCCTCGTGGTGGACCGGATGGTCGGTCGAGCATGCCGAGGTTAACAATTTCCAGATCGGGCAGATGAACATCTCTGCACCGAGCATGACAACCGATGGTGCTAACGCTTTCCTGACTGTTTCAGAATTCGACGGTGATACTTACGAACCCACGACGATCTACAAGGTCGATCCGGAGTTCCTCGGGATACCGTACGCGATCGGTCCGCCTGTGGATATGTCGGGACTTGGCGAGGACAATCCGTATTTCGACTCGCAGCACGGCTGGCTTTACTTCGACACATACGACCTTGGCGATCCGCTGTCGAAGCAGAACATCTGGGCCGCGCAATCGTTCGGAGGCGACCTGTTCGACGATCCGGTGCCGCTGACCGACCTGAACACAGCAAATATCGAGACGCAGCCGTTCATGCACGAGCCCGAGGAGATGCTGTATTACGCAAGCGACAGAGGGCAGGAGGACTTCGTGCTGGCGATCTGGCGGTCGCAGACATTCGGGAGCTTCACATCGAACCCCGAGCAGGTGGCGTACGGGGATCTCGCGCTGGGGAATCCATCGATCTCATACAACGGTGAGTGGTTCTGCTTCGCGTACGCGCGGATCGATCCGGGCGGCGCAAACGCGGACATCGCGATGTGCAGGCGAATAGAACAGTAAGAGTTCCGCATGGAAAATCGTGAGACAGAGGAGTTAAAGGGATACGCGAGGTTCTCGCCGCGATTGAGGCTGCTTCAGAAGCTGTCGAAAGGCGACGATCCGATTATATCCATTGCAGCAAGCGGACTGATTCGGGACAAGGTCATCAGGCGTGTTGGGATCGCGTTTGAGTTATATTACCTTTTAATACTGCCCGTTTTTTATCTGCTGGGCAGTATTTGGTACGTTGTGGGCATACATCTTGACATTCTGAAGCCATACCCCGGGAGTGGGGCATCTCCAACTGTAACCCACATCATTTTTTGGACCATACAAGTCTTTCACATGCTCGAAGTTCCAGTATATTTAGTTGGTTTTTTTATTCTGCTCTGGCCGGGACGTTCGCTCCTGATGCAGGAGAGAACTAACTATTTAATGAGAATTGCCCCAATTCACCCGAAACTGATCCTGAAGAGCCACATCATGCTTCAGATATTCTCCTACTGGTTTTATCCAATAATCACGTTGATATTTGGCTTTGTGTTTAATTTCATAAACTCCTTCGTTTACTCTACCGCGAACCCATCGATGATCATTAAGTCCAGTATATTGGCAGCATTACCGTATTTGCTGACAGGCCTTGGCCTTACTTCGTTTTTAGTTCTGTTCTCAATATACAGCAGTCTCAGGTTTAAATCCTGGTTTGGGTCAATGGTGTCATTAATCGTAGGTGCTGTGTTCTGGTTGATGTTATTTTTTATGGGCTCTGGGTGGATTAACAATCCGAATTACAAACACCTGTCAGTTGAGACGCTGGGTACGATAATTCTAATTATTTTTGTGGTTGTGACATTTGCAGGTGCTTTATTTTTAGCATACACATCGATAATTAGATGTGTCATGCCCGAGAAGTAAAACCAGTAGGAATTTGAGAGTTAATGAAAAACGAGGACAAAAATGAACTAAAAGGTTTCGCGAGGTTCTCGCCGCGTTTGAGGCTGCTTCAGAAGCTGTCGAAAAGCGACGATCCGATTATATCCATTGCAGCAAACGGACTGGTCCGGGACAAAGTAATCAGGCGTGTTGGAAATATTTTTGAGTTTATTTTTCTCATTGTAGTTCCAGCAATTTATTCTTTCGGTATTCTTTGGTACGTCGATCAGACTAGAGCTATCATCTGCAGCTTGACATCATTTACTTATCAGGAGCCATCAATTGGTTCGATAGGCTTGTTTACATATCTTGGATCCTGGACCGAAATTGCAGGCTTGATATTAGGTGCTGTCATCCTTATCTGGCCGGGTCGATACATTCTCATGCATGAACGTGCAAGTGCCTTACTAAGGATGCTCCCTTTGACTCCAAAACAATTGTTCTGGAGTTTTTTCCGATTACAATGTGTTTCCTTTCTCATATACCCATTGGTCAGTCTAATTTTTTCCGTTGCATGGGTTCTCACTATGCTTGATACGTTTACTGCTGGTATTCAGCAAATGGAGCTCTTTACAAATCTGACTCTGGCAGTATATGGGATGAGCATTACTCTGGGCATCAACATTTTTATAATTTTCGTATCAATTTACGCAAGTTTGAGGTTTAAGAGTTGGTGGGGTTCAGCCATCGCGTTTATTCTTGGCATATTAATGTTCTCCTTCATTTTTAGTTTCTTTGCATATATATTACAAGGCTTTTACGGTTTGCGGCCCAATCCCAGGATCTTACTAAATTCAGGGCTGGCAAATATTTTTTCAATCGGCATTGCCTGGTTTCTCGCCTACACGGCTATCAGAAGACGCATCATGCCTGAGAAGTGACCATTACCCGTCCCCAATCATGGTATAATTTACAGGGATACAAAAAACTACAAAAGGTGACGTATATGCGGTTTATTTACAGTGCAATTCTGACACTACTTCTCGTGTCTGCAGGCTGCTCGGGAGTGCCGACATCACCGGATGTCGCGCTGACTCCCCCTGAACTCCCACGGGTTGAATCGTCCCATATCTCATGGGGTCAATGGGACATTCAACTTGACCCTGTCAGCGGTTTAACATCAGCTGTTCAGACGAGACGGCTTGATTTTCATGTCAATGTCACCGACTGGCTCAACCCTCCCGCCTGTAATGACTGCATCGAGATACTCCTCACCGGCTGGGATCCTGTCGGGAGGATCGTCGACATAACGATGATCCTTAAAAATCCGACGGAGCTCGTTGGTTACGATGTAAAGGCGATCATCTCTGATTACGACACAAAGGAATTCCTCGAACCGTCCGCGTGGGCGGATTTCTACACCGACGGCACGTACTGGGATCCGTACTACCTGTTCGAAGTTGAAGAATTCGGTGGCGGGGAAAGCCATGCGGTCGGCTTCCAGGTACATTTCCCGCCGGGAGCGACACCGAACGCGACGGTGACAATCGACGCATCGTGGCCCGATCCGCAGGAGGAACCGTACAAGATCGATAACATAACGGTCGCGGGTCCACTTCAGAACGACGATTATCATTACATTTCATTCTTCTGCCACATCTACGATCATCAGGGCGATGTCGAGATCACGCTCGTGGACCTGTCGCCGATCGGTCCAACCCTTGCTCCGTTGACCGACGACGGATTCAACAGGGATTTCAGGCCGAACGACGACATCTGGGGTATCGATGACATCGTTACCAACTATACGCCCGGCATTTACAAGTTCTGGATCAGCGCAGGCGGACTCACATCGGAACATTACACGTACCAGCAGGTTGAGATCGAGGTGATCCTGCCTGTCTGGAATCCGCCACCGCTGTACATCTGCAGCATGATGCACGCCGAGGAGACTGACAACTACCTGATTGAGGCCGAGTACATGAAATACTCCGAGAAGCTTCGCGCCCTCATGGCGATTTTCGACGATCACGGCGGGATAATGGCGATCCAGCCGGACTGGACGTTCATCGAGGGCACGGTCAATTTCGATCCGACACTGTTCGCGGATTTCCAGGCCGGTGGTCACGGGGTCGACGCTCACGCGCACGAGACCGTTTACGATATCGGTCAGGTCCATGACATGCTGGATGCGGCGGGAGTGGCCGACACGATCATCGCGAACGGCGGGTTTCCACAGACTCTCGGCGATGACGGTAACTGGGCCGCGTACATTGCGGATTTCATGACAGGTGGCGGTCAGCAGATGTTCCTCGCGATCAACGGCTACAAGGACCCTGACACGCAGACTCTCGACGGACTGATAAATCCGATCAGACCTACACTGAACGGCACCGACTGGATGATTCACGATCCTGATAGCCCGATTGTATACATCCCGCGTGCTCCAAAGGGTCACCTGACCGGGTCTGACCCTGATTTCTTCGTGAACATGCCGAATGCGGTGGATTACGCGATCGCGGGAGCAATTCCCGGGAAGATCAATTGCTTCTACTGGCACGATCCCATCGGGAATTACAACGGATCGATAATCTCGATGCAGCGTCTCGCGTTCTGGAACAACTTATTTAAAGATTATTTCGATGACAAGGTGGATGACGGAGATTTAATCTGGGCGAATTTCACCGATATGTACCAGATATATTTGAATTGGGAAGATTAAACCCCGTTACATAATCCAAATTACAGTGCACCGGGCGTAAGCCTGGTGGCGGGATCGCTTACTACAGTGCACCGGGCGTAAGCCTGGTGGCGGAAATGTGATTAAGTGCCACCAACCTTACGGTCGGTGCACAGTATTAATGGATATACCCACCGTATTTATGGTTATACCCGCACGAAGACGGTGCACCGAATTTGGTGCCCTGTAATTTACCCCATACAACGTACGGTATTTCTGCTAATATACCCACCACATTCAATTGGGGACGGTTTGAAGACATGGTACGCGTGAAAAATCTCGTTACGATTGCGGTATTCATTGGGATTTGCATGTTGATGGCGGTTTCGTCCGCGGAGGAAATGACGGCCGGACACCTGTACGTTGGTCCATCGGCGCACGCCGATTATGCCAATCTTCAGGAGGCAATCGACGCTGTTCCCGATGGAGGAATGCTGATCGTAGAGCCCGGTACGTACGAAGCCGTGCCATCGTATGTCACCGATCCTCAGTGCGGGAACTGTCAGGAGCCGGATACCGTTGTCGCGGCATCGACAGGATTCGTCATCAGTGGAAAATCACTCACGATCCAGGGTCTTGGCGATGTTGAACTCGTTACGAACGCCGGATATGGTGTTTACATCGAGGACTGCCCGGACGTTAAGCTCATCGGACTGAAAATCACGGGTGGAGTCCGTGATCAGGACGGTTCCGCCACGTGCGCCGGAGTTGTTGTACGGAGATCGACGGTCGAGATAACCGGCTGCGAGATCTATGGAAATGAGGGTGATTACTCGGTTACGGTAGCCGGAATCGGGGGGGTGATGGGTCGCGAGGGAGCGATACTGCACATTCATCACAATAAAATCCACGATAATTCGTGGGACGGTGTTGCTCTGTATCGCGGGGCACAGGCAACGATTCACGACAATGAAATATGGAACGGACGTGGAGCGAGTGTTGGAATCACGTGGGATTCAAGCGCGACTGTCATCCGTAATGACATCCACGACTACTGGAAGGGGATCGGTTCGTTCGGAAACACCCGCGTGGGTGTCTACAATAACTACGTCCACGACATTCACGGGTGGGGGATTATCGCGACCGGAACGTCGGACATGATCTGCCGGAACAACACGGTGGTCAGGTGCGGAAACGTCGGCATCGCCGGTTGGAGCGAGACTGCGTCGATTGAGATCACGAACAACATCATCGCAGGTAACGGCACGGTCGATCAGTGGGTCGCGCCGAGGGTCGGAATCTGGATGAACTGCGATCCTAAGAACTTCGATATCAGTCACAACGTGGTCTGGGACAATTTTGATACCGGGGTGGCTTTCGGGTATGAGGAATTCGATGATGGGACGTGGGGATACTCGTACGACAGGGATTACAACGGCAGCAGCGGGAATATCTACGCTGATCCGATGTTATCTGATGACTCGTATGTTGTTGGTGATAGCAGTCCCTGTATCGATGCAGGTGCAGAGGAATTGCTCGATCCCGATGGCAGCGTATCCGATATTGGTGCGACAGGTGGAGCATACGCACTGTGACAATGGAAAAGGGGACTGTCACCTTTTTGCGTAGTCCAGTTCTTTTACTTGTCCACTTACTCTGAAGCAAAAAGGATGCCTGTCACCTTTTCCACCGTAAGAATGAAGGAGCACGTTAATGTCTGAAAAGAAATTCGATCTCGCGATACTCGGTGGTGGACCGGGCGGTTACACGGCAGCGATCAGGGCGTCGCAGCTCGGGATGTCTGTGGGATTGATTGAAAAGGGATACATGGGCGGCACATGCCTGAACGTTGGATGTATCCCGTCAAAGGCTCTCATCCATTCCGTTTCGGTTTACCTTGAAGCGAAAGGCGCGAAGTCAATCGGTGTCAAAGCCGCGGATATTACCGCTGACTGGAGCGCAATCCAGAAATACCGTAACCGCTGCGTGGTCAAGCTCCGAAAAGGCACCGAAAGTTTGATGCAGAAGAATAACATCGATGTTATCAACGGGCACGGTGTTCTTAAGGACGACACTACGTTCGATGTGGACGGGACTGTAATAAAATCGAAAAATATTATCCTCGCGACCGGATCACGTACAAAATCGCTTCCCTCGCTGCCGATTGACGGCAAGAAATTAATTTCCTCGACCCATGCGCTCTCACTGGATGAACTTCCACAACGGATGCTGATTGTCGGGGCGGGCGCGATTGGCTGCGAGTTTGCATACATTATGTCAGGGGTGGGAGTCGATGTCACGATGGTCGAATTTCTCGACCATGCACTCCCGATGGATGATGAGGAGATATCCATCGAGTATGAGGGCCTTCTGAAACGCAGGAAAATCAAGATACATACAAGGGCATCGGTGGAGTCGGTTGACACCACCGGTGACGGTGTAACTGCGCATGTTAAACCTCGCGACGGTGGCGATGAGTTCACGATTGAAACAGATATCGTCCTTGTGAGTGTCGGTCGCGGACCGTGCTTAAAGAGATGCGGCTACGAAGATTACGACATCCCGATCGAACGGGGATTTATCCAGGTGGACGAGTACTGCCATACGGGAGTGGGAAATATCTACGCGGTTGGTGACGTAACCGGCGGCCTGATGCTCGCACACAAGGCATCGGCCGAGGGGATCATGGTTGCTGAAAAAATCGCCGGGATGGATGTCAGCCCGATCAATTATAATAATATTCCACGGGCTACGTACTCAAAGCCTGAGGTGGGGAGTGTCGGGCTCAATGAACGGGAGGCAAGGGACCAGTATGGCGATACCGTAAAGACAAGCAAATTTCCATTCGCAGCAAGTGGTAAGGCTGTCGTTGAAGGGAAAGCCACCGGATTCGCGAAGCTGATAGCTATTGGTGACGAGAAAAAACTGGTCGGGGCGCATGTCGTAGGACCGTCCGCCACTGAATTAATAGCAACGGCAG
>JAUWTM010000014.1 GCA_030614715.1 Planctomycetota bacterium | reverse complement strand
TCTTGCTGCCCGCGGGAAATCGAGTCCACCGTTTGTTCCCAGACCTTCTGCAACCTCGATGTGATTTCGGAACTTAAATCCCCAGTCTTCAGGATTGTTCGGTTCCCTGAAGGTTCCGGCTATCACGTTCCCTGATTTATCAGCGGCTACCGGTGTCGATTTGTCGGGGACGTTTGGGAGTGATTCAACCGCCTTATTAATCGACGCTTCGATGTCATCAAGCATGCTGTCGAGTGATTTAATTTCCTCGGAAAGTCCCTTCATCTGATCGAGAATATCACCTGCATCCTCACCGGCTTTTTTCCTGGAGCCGATCTCCCTGCTCGCACGATTCTGCTCTGCCTTTTTTGCCTCAACCTCTCCGATGATCTGCCGGCGCTTTTTATCGAACTGTTTAAGGGTATCGGGATTGAAATCGGGATCGCGCAGTGCCAGCCTGTCAGCGGCACCATCGACATTTCCCAGGATTGTCTTCAGATCGAGCATGTTGAGTCAGCTCCACGGACGTTTGATAGAATCGAGCGCTAGTATACGAGCAGGATTACGGTTGTCAAACCTGAGTCCGGTTCCGTTTGACTGGTATTAAGGGAAAAATACACGGTAAACAGGTTGTTAACCGTGGTTTTATACAGTAAAGACACTTCTTGCATTGCGTTGTATATTGTAGTTAGAGTAAAATAAGATGTTCCCAACCTTGTACGGAGGTGCGCAAAATGCTGCTGCGCAACCATATTTTTGTATACCTGGTTCCAGTTCTCGTATTCCTTATTCTGGGTTGTCAGGGAGGAAGTGGTCCAACCGCTCCGGAACCTGTAGACCAGCCGGGACTCAGTACCGGTTCAGACCCGGTAGGTTTCTCACGGAACACATCAGGGGGAGGGCATCAGCTTCTCTCACTTGTCGAAGTGCGAATAAACGCAGAAACGAATTCAATCGAGGTTCTCGATCTGAGGACAGCGATGCTGCACCTCGACCTGATCCAGCTGATACCGATCTACTGTAATCCGGTTGCAGCCTGCCTCGATTTTATCAACCTTGAAATAGATTTCGATACCGCGATCTGCAACCTGGATATCCTCGTTACACATCCGGTTCCCGATTCATATGCGGATGTCTTCGATATGCGGGGTATCGGTATCTTCAAATCCAACGAGGATTTCGGATTCACCATTGGTCCTGTTGCGACACAGATACTCAATGCAGATGGCTGGACAACGGCTTACGATGTTGGCGGCTATTACACAGCCGAGTTGAATCCTTATGTTGCCTTCAATACTGAGCTGCCAATGCGAATATTTGCCAACATGACGTCAGCCCAGGAGCACGTTACGTGCCAGTTCCCGTCACTCGAACCAGAGGATGCAGCATTCCTTTATGCACTCGATGCAACATGGTCTGACCCGCTTTTTTACGATGAAGACGATGTCTCGACCGACCCGAATATGGCCGACCCGTACGAGGTCAACATTATTTACATCGACCCGATTGCAGATACATTCCTCGCCGAGGGAACGGCGATAATAGAAGTTTTCGACTGGCAGGACAATGTCGATTTCACGGAGATCGAAGTCCCGGACCTTTTCGGCGGTACCCTGAATATGAATGAGGCATGGTCGGAGGACGGACGTTACATGTTCTACAGGCAGTTGACTAATGATTCAACTGCTACTCCGGGTATTTACAGGGTGCTGGTAAAATCTCAGGACGAGCTGGGCAGCGGTCCTGACCTGGTGAATCCCAACATCATAATTGAATATGCAAACTACCAGATGGGCGGGATGGTCGTATACGACGATGGAATAAATACGCGGCCAACGGCCCATGGCACTGTTTCGAACTACGGTGTTCCGGTGGGAACCGAGGTCCATTTCGACGCATCAGGGTCAACGGACCCGGAGGATGCAGAGCTCACATCGTTCGCATGGGATCTCGATGGTGACGGTGAATTCGACGATGGCTTTATTGCCGAAATGGATTTCACATACAACGATATCGGTTCTTTCCCGGTGAATGTGCTTGTTACAGACAGTGGCGGGCTTACAGACGTGCTTGACGCACCGTTGGTAGTAACCGTAAGCCCATCCGGTAACACACCACCTGTCGCGGTCGCTGAAGCTGATAAAACCGAAGTGGATCTCGATGAAATAGTGACGTTCGATGCAAGTGCATCGTACGATGCTGAGGATGGTACCGTTGCATCATACGAGTGGGACCTCGATGAAGACGGCACGTACGATGACGATACAGGCTCGGAAGTTACATACAGCTGGGATACTGAGGGAACATACTACGTGGACGTCCTCGTGAAGGACTCCGGCGGCCTTGGTGACACTCTCGATGAGACCATTGAAATTCAGGTCAGCGATTCGAGCGATCTGCCGCCAACAGCGGTAGCAACTGCGGATAAGCTGACAGCAGAGGTCGGCGAGATCATCACCTTCGATGGAACCGGATCGTTTGACCCTGAGGATGGCGACGTCACGATGTACTTCTGGGACCTACTCGGTGCAAAGACATACTCAGATGCCTTCACAGGAATTGTGTTCTGGCAGTACTGGGATCCCGGCACCTATGAAGTCGACCTGAAGGTCACTGACTCGAAGGATCAGGAGGACACTCTCGACACACTGATCAGTATCGAGGTCACCGGTGAGCCGAATCAGCCGCCTGTGGCTATAGCTGAAGCATCAAAATACCTGGTCGCGGTCGATGAGATCGTTCACTTCGATGCAACCGATTCATACGATCCAGAGGAGGGCGATCCTGCTTTCCTTGCATGGGATCTGACCGGAGACGGTGCGTACTTCGATGCCTTCACACCTGAAGTGGACTGGTTCTACGATACACCCGGAGAATACCATGTGGACGTTCGGGTTTGTGATACACCCGGGCTTTGCGACACGCTCGATGACAAACTGATAATCCAGGTCGTGGAGGGCGGTAACCAGCCGCCTGTGGCGATTGCAAACGCCAGCCAGACCTTCGTATTTGAGGGTGATATCGTCTTCTTTGACGGAAACGATTCATACGACCCTGAGGATGGAAACCCGACAAGCTGGCAATGGGACCTTGATTTCGATGGTGAATACGATGACAGTCCGTTCATTCTCGCAAGCAAGCAGTACGATTTCGAGGGTGAGTACTATGTAGATCTGAAGGTCACCGATTCTCTGGGCGCATGGGACATACTCGATGAACCACTGATGATCACCGTTATGCCGGCTGGAAGTAACTTCCCTCCGGAAGCCATCGCCGAGGTAAACTGCGCAGCACCATTCGCAGGTCAGCAATTGATATTTACCGACAGCAGCGTTGATCCCGACGGTGAGATACTGTCCTGGGAGTGGGACTTTGATGATGGCAATGGATGGCAGGATTACACCGATTCCCAGGGGAACGCCAATTTCGTCTTCTCAGAGGTAGGATTGTACAACGTCGACCTTCGGGTCACTGATGATATGGGAGTCCCGGACCAGCTTGATGAGCTAATAACCATCCTGGTTAGCGACCCGTTGTACATACCCCCATCGATACCACCGAGTTGCGAAGGCGCAATGCCTCACAGGTTTATGGGAGCGCAGCAGATTCTCGAGCACACCAATACCTCTGCAGTAAATGACCTGGCATTCCTTGCCAATGGCAAATTCATCATGGTGATTTCAGGCGCGCTGTATTCAGTAATGCCACCAAATATGCCGGATCCGGTGCCGCTTCTCGAGGAGGCCAGCTGGGTTCGCTCCATAGACACAACAATGAGTGGTCTCGTCGCTCTCAGCGGCCTGAACGCTGGTACTATCAATCTGTACGTGGCAACTGGCGAGTTCGATATCACTCTTGAGACCCTGCTGAACATTGTTGTCGGTACACCTTTGACCTCGATCTGTTTCGACGGGGACAATTACTTGTTTGCATTCGGTGGCGGCAAAATCTATAAGTACGATGCACCCCTTTACGAGTTAAATGAGTGCAATATCTGGGATGTCAGCCCGGTTCAAGATCTGGGTGTTGTGGACGATATGGAATTCAGTATCTGGAACCATTCATTGTATCTTGCAGTGAATGACGGCGGTCGCGGAAAAGTCGTCGAGGTTAACCATCTTGGCAACATTGCCGGTCAACTTGACGATGTTCTTGGTGGGCCGTCAATACATATGGACATCGTGACCGATAAAGTGGCTCTCATGGTGGAAAGTACTGCCTGCCGAATCGAAGTTTTTGGCGGCATAAACACTGGCTATGTTACACGAATCGATGGAGATCTGAATATACTGGGAACTGCTGAGTTCGGTTACTGGGGCATCAGGGCTGCAGCCTGTAACATGGGTCTCGATGACTCTGTATTTGCGCTCGAAGCGTGCTGTCTGGGCTGGATTGACCAGTTTGCCGCTCCACTCGACTGGTTTGATCTGGGTGGATAGTAACAGTGCCGGGTTTTCATGCTTGAAATATTATGCAATTGAATGCGATGCCTTGACAATGCCTATGACTGGCTATATATTGATAATACATCCTCTAATCGTTTCTCGTATCCCGTTCGATTCAATTGATCAGAAATTCCTCCGACCCCCCCACGGGGCCGGTAGACAATTTAATGGAGGCTGATATGCCATCGAGAAGTCTGTGCATTGCGCCGATACTGACCGTTATTCTGGTTATCGGATTATTTGGATGCTCCGGCAGTGGAGGTGCAATCTTGCCGGACATGTCCGGCACGGACGTAGGATTGACTCCCGGTATCGAAGGACAGGGATCGAATTCTGAACAGGACACCAATAATTTCCTTTGGGGTTATTACCTGTTCCACCTGAACGCGGATCATACTGCGATCGATGTGGAGCCCATCAGGGAAGCCCAGTTCCACTTCAATGTGGTGGGTTACCTTCAGAACCCACCGGGCACGTATAACCTTTTCATTGAGAACGTCTCATGGTCTGACACCGGCACTCTGCTGGTGGACGTTTACCTGAGACATCCGTTCCCAACCAGCGAGCAGTTGATCGGTCGCGATGTGAGGGGCATTGCGATACTGCCGGCCGAAAAGGTCTTCATTTCAACAATCATCAAGGACGTCTATGGGGACCTGACACCCATATATGCATCCAGAAGGCTGTTGAATGCTGACGGATATACTACACTATGGAACAGATGGACAGCTCCCGAGGTTTTCCATCCCCAGCTGTTCGGCTATATCAAGGGGATCTATGCATCACCGGATGAATATTTTATTGAAGGCAACCTTCATGGTTACAAGGCCTTCTGGACCGATCCGGTTGGTCGTCTGTTCATGCCGGGTCAGGGTAATACGCGGACATACGAGTTCGATTTTCCGCCCGGACCGCTCACTTTTGCGTATGCCGTAGATGCTAACTGGGAACAACCGATTAACCTGCCGATCTCACCGACTCCAGAGGACGATTTTCCACCGTCAGCTCACTGCCTGGAACCTTTCCAGATCTCAGCAGGTGTAACAACAAACTCAATGACCAAGATCGGTGGCAGCGCTGTGGTCCAGTTCGACGTGTCGGACTGGCAGGATGCGACAGTGTTCTCACATATTCACGTCGAGGCTCCGGACCTGTTCTTCGGAACTCTGGATCCCGGAGCACCGATCGGATTCCCATTCCCCGACACGGCACGTTACGAAGTGACCGTTCCTAATACAAAGGGTAATGCCACGACGACAGGCGGGGGAAGCGATCTGCTGATAGTGGTCGAGGACGTTGAAAATTCAGTGGTCAATCCCGACCTTACTGCTTATAACATCCTGAAAGTTCCGGTCGCAGACATTCCGGGATTCTGGAGGGACAGGAACGGTGACGACTCATTCGTTAACGTTCCGCTTGTTGCTCCGTTGATAGAACCTTCGTCACTTTCCAACGGAAGTCCCGACCTGGCAATCATCAGTTTTCCTGATCCGGAATGCGACCTGTTTGCCGGTGAGCCGGAGATCCTGCTCTTTAATGATGTAGACGAGCAGTTTATCTGCTGGGACAGGGAACTGGACTCAACAGCCATTAAGTTCGGGTATCCCGGCAACTCACCATCGTGGCTGTATTATCCGCATAGCGTCGATGCCACCATCAATGGCTGGTTCGGGCTGGGCAGCACGAGTACTACTGCCATCAGCGGCACGAACTACGAGGTCAGGCATACCCAGAACATGTTCAACTTCTGCGGCCAGTACCAGTTCTCATGGCATACCGGAACCGATGACGGTACTGTAGCTGCCTACCTTGAGACAATCAGGGACGTAACTACAGGATTCGGTAATGTCATGCTTGACCCGGTGTACGGCCTGTTTGCGTATGACTCAGGTGCGATACCGGCAGTCTGCCATGTACTTATGGTCGGGGAGCCGTATGGCGTACCGCCACCACAGAATGTATTCAGAGCGGATCTGCCGATGATTAACGCGGGATTTGTTCCTCAGGCCATTAATCCGTCAATTGACCGGCTGCGTAGTGCGATAGACAGCTACTCGACAGGTTTCGATAACCTTCACCATGCGTACTACGTGCTTGAAACCGATCTGATGGGCGCAAGCGAGATTGAGGGGTTCGATATCAACTTCTCGAACCTCCCGATCAATCCAATCTGGACACTTACAGACGCCGACATCAAGAATGCCTTCCCGGGTGCATATGCAATCGATATCGAAGTTGTACCGTCAAGGTACAGCAACGTCACGATTATTGGTGAAACTGTTGCCGGCTTTGACTGGTTGTGCGTTCTGATGACTAACAACACGCATTACTGGCTGGCGTTCTATGATCCGCTGAATCCAGCACCGGACAGCCCGGGTAACGACCCGTATCTACCGAGCTACACATCGACACTGTCGCCGATACTCGGTGCGAATTTCAAACCGATGGCGATGGATGTGGATCTGGCGTACTTCGAGGTCTACGTGCTCAGCAAGGACGACACCGCCATACAATACATGACGGTGTATGAGTACTTCTATTGATCCTGATTTAATCAGGCAATTTTCAGGATGAATGTAACACGCCCGGCGGTGCTTTAAAGGATATTAATAGTAATTAAACACCGCCGGGCTTGATCCGATTAATCGACTCCAGGCTCATATCCATTCACGGGCCTTACCGTATGTTTTCTATCGATAATTCAGGGTCCGCGGAGGTCATTCGTGAGCGATAATATTCAAATGCGACGAAGGCTCCTGCAAACAGGGATACTACTGCTGCTCGCGATGCTCATTTCGGGCTGTGGAGGTTCAGGTCCGACAGCACCTGACCTTCTTAACGAGGGTAGCAGCACCTCGGGCAACCAGTCGAGCAGCAACGGCAGGTACACGTGGGGGATGTACGACATTACCATTGACACGGGCGGTATGACGTCGGAGATTGTGCCTCAACGCAACCTGGAGATACATTACAATGTTCTCCAGATGCTGGAGGGATGGGGATGCCTGAACTGTGTAAGGCTGACAAACCTCTACTGGTCAAATAACCAGACTCTTGTTGTCGAGGTGACCATCGAGCATCCTGCAAACCCTGACAGGCTGGATCTTACCGGATTTGATGTTCGGGGTGTGGCAATTTTCGATGCTGAAACGTCGTTCCCCAATCATTTCGTTCGAGACAGGGACGCTGTTGAGGTTTCTTTATTCGCTTCACGCAGGATTATTAACGCCGATGGCTACACTACCCATTTCAACAGGGAAACCGCGTACGAGGGTACGCAGTTATATCAATACAGGAGGGGACGCCTGACGCATCCAAGTGAGGCTTCGATCGTCGGCAACCTGCACCCTTTCAAGATTTTCTACTCGCACGATAACAGGCAGATGTTTAAACCCGGCTACATTATCCCGGTTGAGTACGAAATACGCGCTGAACCTCAGACCTTTATAAAATTCGCATATTCAATCGACGCAAGCTGGTCATTCCCGCTGCACTGGCCCGTGACAGAACCTGTATGGGACGATTTCCCACCCTCAGCCAACTCACGGGAACCGTACCAGATGTCAATGACCATCGACGATAACTTCCTGACACAACAGGGCGGTTACGCCGATGTAACCTTCGATATTTTCGATCACCAGGGATGGGAGACAATCTCTACGATCACACTCGAAGCTCCGGACCTGTTCTACGGTGTAAGATCGATCGACCCGGCAGGCAACACACCAATGAGTGATGATCAGTTCAGGTATACGTACACCGTTGACAACGAAACCGGCTACGCGAAAACGGAGGATGGCGGAAGCGACCTCCTGATCGTGGTCGAGGACTGGGGCATGAGCGTTGTAGGGGAGGATGTCAGGGCGTATAACATCTTCACACTGCCGGTAGTTGATGTGGCAAAGACCTGGCGGCCGCGCGAGGACACTTTTGAGGCCCTGCCATTCCCGGGTCCCGGACCATCGGGTGCTTTCACCGATATGACGGTAATCTCCGATCCGCCTGAGCCATGGGCAATAATACCCGGAGATTCGATGCTGGTGTTCTTCAACGACACAAGCGGAAAATACATAGGCTACAACCGTGAATTCGATCACTGGATCGAACTGGCTGGTTATCCCGGCAACTGGTTGAAACCGGTGACACGTCTGGATGCAGCAGCCCAGGGTGCATTCGGTGTAATTTCTGATTCTGACACTCCTGTTAACGGTGAGTATTGGGTCAGACATTGCACAAACATGCACATCAACGGTGGAATATACACGTTCAGCTGGTATACCGGATCGCTTGACTTTACATCTCCGTATCTCGAGCTGTCGAAGGACCTGTCGGGCGGTTACGGCAACACGTTTGGCGACCCGATTTACTCGTTATATGCGTTCGATGGAACGACCGGTTACAGCGTCCCGACAACTGTGTCGCTGCACAGGATATCTGAGCCTTACGATGATCCCAGCGAAGTCCTCAGGGCTTACCTGCCGCTTATGGACGATCTCTCAGGAGCTTCGGTGACAAAGGGCGTCAGTTACGACCACGTTGTAGCAATGGGAGTAGACGACGAACCGGATGGTGAACTGAATCCGTTCACCACACACGTTTACACCGGTGAAAACCGTCCCGGCGGTGGATTCTTCAACGATCGCGAACTTGACGTCTGGCTGGTTAATTACAGCTATCCGGACGGCTTCCAGCACCTGAGGACGTACGACAGCACGATGCTTGGCGGTGGAATACCGTGGCCGGTACTCGAGCAGCCAAGTCTTGTGGACGTGGATGTCCTTCCCACGCTGTCCAATGAAATTTACATGGGAGCCGACCAGTATCCCGAGCATAACTGGGTCGCGGTACTGTACACATTCGATACCGCGGCATGGTACATTCAGATCTTCGACGTGTTCGACGATGATCCAATTGACGACTGGCAGAATCCGCTTTTCCTGATAGGGCCATTCCCCGGGCACGGCTTGGCAATGGACGTCGATCCGGATACCTTCGAAATCTACGTAGTTCATGACGACCTGCCGGCAGGAGTAGGGTCCATGAGACTCACCTGCCTTGAATATTTCTAGGACTTAATGCCCACACCAGGAAACCTTTATCCAACAAGATTAAATTCCCCCTGCAGTCAGGGGGTTTTTCTTTCACCAGGATTTTTTCTGTCAGATAAACAGATCGGGGATTTCAGGTTTCCTGCTGACCACTTTGAAGGCCGACTCAGCACGTTGGACAGCCTCGGAATTGCTGATCCGACCATTTGTATGAATCTCACAGAGGACGTCGCCACTGCCGACCTTCATTCCGGGACGAGAGTGAATCAGGATCCCAACTGATGAATCAATTACATCGTTTTTGGACTTCCTGCCTCCCCCAAGGTCACGTACCAGTTCACCGATAATCAGAGCATTGCAGGTCTTCAGGAAACCATTTGAGGTCGAGGGTATCTCAAGGATTTTACCAGCGTGCGGAAGGATTTTTTCCGGTTGATCGATAACAGCTTCATCGCCCCCCTGTGCACTCACCATGTCCCTGAACCTTGAAAGAGCTGCACCACCAGCGAGACAGCTTCTGGCGCGACTCCGAGTCTGATGTATTTTCCCGAAGCCACACATCGATGCAAGCCTGGCTGCGATCTCAATTGCAATACGTTTCAATGGGTCGTCGTCCGGTGTGTCATTTTTCAACACTTTAATAGCTTCCCTGACCTCCAGGGCGTTTCCAACTGCACGACCGAGCGGTGAGGACATCGAGCTCAGCACCGTCCTGACATTCCTCCCGGATGCCATACCAAGCCTGATCATCAGTTTCGAGAGCGATCTCGCTGATTCCGGGTCCTTCATGAACGCACCGGAACCGACCTTGACCTCAAGGAGTATATGCATAGCTCCACCGGCAAGCTTCTTTGACATAATGCTGGACGCGATCAACGCTTCCTGATCGACAGTAGATGTAACGTCACGCAGGGAATAGAGAATCCCGTCAGCAGGTGTCATGGATTTGTCCTGACCCGCGACTCCGCATCCGACCCTGTTAACAATCTTCCGGAATTCCTTTTCGGTGAGGCTTGTTCTGAATCCCGGGATACTTTCGAGCTTGTCGATTGTTCCCCCAGTGTGTCCGAGCCCGCGACCGGAATGTTTGCCCATCCGCATGCCCATTGCAGCAACTAAAGGAGCAACCACGAGCGTTACTGTATCTCCAACACCGCCTGTCGAGTGCTTGTCGACGACCGGAGGACCGTCGGTATCCCATTTATATACCTTCCCGGACGTTGCCATTGCCTGTGTAAGTGCAAGAGTCTCGCTGAAAGCCAGTCCGTTGAAAATAACAGCCATCAGCCATGCAGCTGCCTGGTATTCGGGAAGGTCGCCGGAAACGAGGAGCCTGATGAACTCCTGAATCTCCTTAGGACGGTGCTTCATACCGTCTTTCTTGGTTTCAATAAATTCGATGGGATCGAATGCCATGTTCTATACCACGATGCTTTCCCTGTACTCACCGTACTCGGCACGTAGTCGATCGCAGATCTCTCCCAGTGTGGCTTCAAGCCTGACAGCGTCGAGTACCGCCTCAAAAAGTTCAACTCGTTCGGCCGCAGCTTTCTGAACTGCGTCGAGGGCTTTCTCAACCGCCGGGTTATCGCGCTCGCTCCTGAGCTGTGCGAGCTTCGCGGATTGCTGCTCACCCAGTTTCGGATCGACCTTCAGCACTTCAAACGCTTCCTCCGCGTCGTCATCGATCCGGAATTTATTCACACCGACAATCACGCGATCACCGCTGTCCACGGCTTTCTGCCATTCATACGCAGCGTTCTGGATTTCCCTCTGCGGGTAACCCTCCTCGATTGCCGCGAGCATTCCCCCTCGACGGTCAATTTCCCCGAAATAATGCCTTGCCTCCTCCTCAATTTTATCCGTAAGCGACTCAATAGCCCAGCTGCCGCCGAGAGCGTCGATTATATCTGCGACACCGGTCTCGTATGCCAGTACCTGCTGAGTTCTCAGTGCAAGACGTACGGATGATTCTGTGGGAAGACAGAGAGCTTCATCCATCGAATTTGTATGAAGGCTCTGCGTACCCCCAAGTACCGCAGCTAACGCCTGCATACCAACTCGAATTGAGTTAACAATCGGCTGCTCTCTTGTCAGCATGCTGCCAGCGGTCTGTGTGTGGAACCTGAGCATCCAGCTTTTCGGATTTTCAGCTTTGAACTCGTCCTTCATTATTCGGGCCCAGAGACGTCGTGCAGCCCTGAACTTCGCAACCTCTTCGATCAGGTTGTTGTGAGCGTTAAAGAAGAAGCTAAGCCTGGGAGCGAAACTGTCGACCGGCAATCCCGCTTCAATTGCGGTCTTCACGTATTGCCGCCCGTCGGCAAGAGTGAACGCGACCTCCTGTACGGCTGTGCAGCCTGCCTCACGGATGTGATAGCCGGAAATTGAGATCGGATTCCAACGGGGCAGGTTACTGGAGCAGTAACGGAACGAGTCGCTGACTAAAAACATGCTCGGATCGGGTGGAAATATGTAAGTACCGCGTGCCATGTATTCCTTGAGAATATCGTTCTGTATTGTTCCGCCGAGACCCTTTGTATCGACACCGTTATTCTCCGCGACAGTCATGTACATCGCAAGCAGCACTGTTGCGGGTGCGTTGATTGTCATGGATGTCGTGACCTTGCCGAGATCGATTCCCCTGAAGAGAATCTCCATGTCACGGATGCTGTCTATCGCGACACCTGTCTTGCCAACTTCACCCTCTGATAATTCATTATCTGAATCGAGACCCATCTGGGTGGGCAGGTCGAATGCAACCGATAAACCTGTCAAGCCGGAATCGATGAGGAAATGATAGCGTTTGTTGGTGTCCTCGGCGTCGCCGAATCCCGCATACTGCCTCATCGTCCAGAATCGTCCGAGGTACATCGTGTTATATACACCGCGAGTGTAGGGGACATCACCCGGCCATGCGATGTCGGTGCCAAGGTTCAACCCATCAATGTCTTCCGGGGAATATGCGGCTTTGAAATCAAATCCGGACGTGCTTTTCGGGGACCTGATTTTCCCTGCATCCTTCTGTTTACTGACTGCTTCGTTAAATTTGTCGCGACCGTCCGCGAATTTATCTGTCATTACTCACACCTCTCAATGCATCCGGTCCGGATCAATCCAGACCCGTGAACGAATCTAGTACGTCATGACCGAGGTCGCTTCCCTGGTCCAGTAATCCCAGCAGGAAATTCTCGGTCAGCATAGGTTCAAATTTCGGTTCGGACAAGGTGCCCGATATTTCGAATTCCAGCGATACCCGGTTCAGGGTGTCGGGAAGGAACTCCATGAACGTGCCGAATCTCGGGTGGCGTCGGGCAAGGTCGGCAGGGACAGTCAGCCCTCCACTAGCGGAGATTGTTTTATCAAAACCGACCTGTCCCCGTGCATCGACTTCAAGGTCGGTCGACACGAAGTGAAACCGGTCGAGTCCAATGGATGACTGCTGAATAGTGGCGTTCAGGACAAGTATGTCGTAATCGGCAAGATCCTCGTCAGTTATTTCAATGTCCGTAGATTTTGCGACACCTGCCACTGTCAGGAATTTCTCCGAGAATGGAGTCAGGAACCTGCCGCCACCCGATCTCAACTCGACTGTGCAGGAGAGGGAGTCAGGATTGACAAAGTCCCCCCTTGCATCAATTACCCCTGCGAACTCACCGGTCATCTCATACGCAAGGTATTCAGCGTCGGTAAGGTACGCCGGGATATCAAGCTCCTGGAATGTGCAGACAGATGTCCAGATCGGGACTTCCGAAAGCATGTTAATACGTGCTGAACCTGTAATCGCCCCCCCGTAAGCTTCGGCTGTAACGGCTGTCAGGTCGATCACACCCGCGGAATATGCCACCGATCCTCGTGCAACATCGACCTGTATGTTCCCGACACTGGCGTTTGCCAGTTCAATCGTGCCAGCGACCGCCAGATGGCCCGAAGGTCCCGCCATATGTATCCCGCCCTGTGCAAGTCCACCGGGCAAATATTCATTGTCCCTGAACAGCGGATCGATGTCCCTGAAAAGGCTCGGAAGGTTTACTTCACCAATGGTCGCGCTGACATTCATGGTCTCGGATGATTCCTGCGGGACGTAACCGCTGACTGAGATCGGTGTGCTCAGGTAATCACCTGTGATCGAATCGATATAGAACCCGTCCTGGTAGACGTACTCACCTGAGCCTTCAAGCTGTGTGAAGACGATGTCCACAGACTCCGTCAGTCCGGGGAATCGCTTGTATATCTCCAGCAATCCGTCCTCGCACGTGATCAGGACAGCTTCGCTTGAATTTCGGCTGAATGAGTAACCTGCCAGGTGCGGCTCAGGATGGCTGCGAGCCGTCTGGAGCTCCCATTCCGGAAGTATTATGTTCCCTTCATCGTCGATATGCAGAACAGCATTAAAACCCTGAATGTGGATGCTGGTAGGAGTTACATCCTCGTTGAATACATCCCAAATTGATATCTTAAGGTGGATTTCATCGGCTGTCAGAAGCGGCAGATGTTCAGGATCCTTGTCAGCGTAGACGATAATCCTCTCGAGTTTAATTCCCGACCAAAGGTCGCCTGAAACCGATCCGATTTTAATATGATTATCCGACTTGACCTCAACATCGCTGATAATCGCATGAGAGTTTTTATTCAGGAACGCGCGCAGGATTGGTCCGCCTGCTGCCCAGATCAGCAGCGGAACGAGAGTTATCACTACCAGGATGATTTTAAATGCTTTCACTCGATCAGCCTCCAGCGTGGATGATGGATATTAAGCCCCCCCGGTTCAAAAATATCCACGCCTTTGCGACCCTTCACTGCCTGCAAGTCGAGCTATCAACGTCTCAAGTGCCAGTTTTCCGGGCATTGTGCTTCGCTTGAGACGCACATCGGTTTCCATAAGATATTCGAGCACTTCCGGGTAATAAAACTGTCTGAACGATCCAGCCTGTTTGAGCACCTTCCCTATAACAAATGGTGCCTCACCCAGTGCCTTTGCTATCGCTCCCTGGTTCCGTTGTACACCGCTGTCTATCGCTTCGCGGGTCCTGGCGATCAACCTGATCTGACGCGCGATCATCGCGAGTATGTACGGTGGTGCGGCACCGTGATCCATCAGGTCATCAAGGGCTTTCATCGCCTCACTGATCCGACCCTGACCGATTACGTCCACCAGGTGAAAAATACCCGCCTCGTAACTTTCCGTGACCGACTCTACAACATCATTCACAGTCGGGCTTTTGCCCTCACCGACATACAACGCCAGTTTCTCAAGCTCCCTGACAATCGTGTTCCTGTCGGCGCCTGCGCGTTCTGCGAATTTAACTGCAGTCTTGTTGTCCATTCGAAGCTTGAACTTACCGGCTTCCTTCTGGATGAATTCCGCGGCCTGTCGCATGTCACCGGATGCCGGGTCGAACCACATGGCCTTGAAACTCTCGACAACGCATCCGACTTTCTTCAGACCCTTAATGAATGCGGTACGCCCGTCCAGATGTTCGTCGCTGTCGACCAGTATTAACAGGGCGTCGTCGGGAAGGTTATTCAACTGCTCAATTGACCTGAGAATTGAATCGGCGGAACCACTGACCTTATCCGGTTCCTCTTCCTCACCACCGGGTCTCTTGAAAAATTTTTCGACTGTCTTTACATTCCTCGCGACTACCACCCTCTGGCCGCCCAGAAACGGGATCGTAAGCGCGCTCGCGACCACTTCCTGGAAAGTGGTGCCGGTTTCCGACAGGTCGAAGACCTGGTAATTAAGGTTTCCCTCCCGATCAATGCCCTTTAAAAGGCTGTCCTGACGTTCTTTGATAAGATAAGCGTCAGTCGATCGGGAATCGCCATGTAGAAGGTAAATCGCCACGTTTATCCCGCAAGAGTATACATCAACCCGGTAATCACCGCGACGTGAATCGCTGTTTCATGCTATTCTACGGGCGTTATGACCATTTTTCAGATACGTCACGATCCCAGGCAGCAGGACGTGCTCAGGGGTATTTATCCGATAATCAACATCGATCCTGAGACCGATATAGACCATACGCTGGACTGGGCCACAAGACTGCCTGACGCCGGTATTAAAATCGTACAGGTCCGCGCCAAGCGTTTTGATGAAACTGTGCTTGGCGGCTTGCTGGATAACGTAATAAATGACCTCCGTGGTGCCGGTTTGACAGTCATTCTGAACGATTACGTGGAGCTTGCAGGGATTACCGGGGCTGACGGTGTCCACCTGGGGCTGGATGATTTCCCGATCTTCGAAGCACGTGCATTGCTGGGTCAGAAGGCGATTATCGGAGCGACCGTACGGAACTTCTCCGACGCTCTCCAGGCGGCAGGGCAGGGAGCGACATACATCGCGGCGGGAAGCATATTCGAATCCCCGACTAAAACAGGTATCCCGGTGATCGGTCTGGACGGTTTGAAGGAGATCGGAAGGCACATTGAAGAGGAATCGATGCCGAGGACGGGCTGGGGACGGTTCGATCATATCCCCATCTGCGCGATAGGTGGGATAGATAAGGAAAATCTGAAGGATGTTATCGATGCCGGGGCGAGCATGGCAGCTGTAATCGGTGCAATCCAGAACGCAGAGAATCCGGTTGAGGCATCATCAGAATTGAAAACTACCTGGGAGCAATATATATACATGGAAAAATGTTCTAATTCTGAGTAAAATTGTCAAATATCAATAACAGGGGAAAAGCATGAGTGCTGATAAATTATTAAAGGCGATATTGCCTGTACTCAATCTGATTGGAATATTAGTTACTTTTTATATGGTCCCGGATAATACAACCAGAATTATCTTGTGCTCTCTCTTTGTTGGTTTGTTGGCAATGACAGGTGTGATTTACTTTTCTGGCAACTATTTGGGAGTAAATGCAGGGCAAATTCTAAAAACATGCAAAAAACTTGGAATAACGAAAATCTACCCATCTGCCAGTTATGACCAAGTGTCCGAAAGAATTTCTAGCTCCAACCGGATTAGGATCATTGGTATTGCTCCATACACTTTAATTCATAATTTTCAAAACCAATTCGTTAACGCATTATCAGAAAAACATGCCGAATTTTATATTCTTGTTCTAGATCCTGCATTAATTAATACGTGTAAACATGAAGAAATTGAAAATATAAGGACTCCTAAGGATGATAGCAATACACCAGCAAATCCATTGGGTCATCTGGGACTATTGGACAGAATCGAAACTGATTTAGTTACATATCTGGAAGTCGCTAAAGAGAAAGTTGGTGTATCCGGTGTATGTGGAAGGATATTCATTGGTTACTATAGAACTAACTTTCGCAACTTTTTAGTTTTATGTAATGAAGACTGGGGATGGTTAAATATCTGTGTTCCACCAGTACGTTCCCTACAGACCTGTTCATTGGAAATGGTTAATGCAGAAGGTGGTCTGTTAAACGATTGTAATAAACATTATGAGAGTATATGGCAATCTGCACGTAAATTTGAACTGTTTCCGAACAGTGAAAAAATAGAAATCTAGGAGTGAGATATAGTTCTATTGAATTAACTCATCATTGACAGCTCACATTGTCAGTGCTATTCTCGTTTTCGTAACATATAGAACCAATGCCGGAGGGGTGTCCTCACAAGGACTGAGAGGCCGTCGGGCCAACCCTGGGAACCTGATCTGGTTAATACCAGCGTAGGGACTCGGTAACCTGTACTCGACACGTTTTCCCCCTCCCGCATCGAACGGGAGTTTTTCATTAAATGTCAGGCGAAACAACAATCAAATGCAGCATCAACGGAATGGATGTCACGCTCCCCGAAGGCACGTCGCTTCTGGATTTCCTGGAGAAGAAAAATACCCCGAAGGGCGCAGTGGTGATCGAGTACAACAAGGAAGTCCTTCCACGGGGGGAATACGACGGGATCATCCTTTCCGAGGGCGACGTTCTCGAAATTCTACAGGTGATAGGTGGCGGATAGTTTGGTCAAAGGCAAGATCAGACCGACGGGCCACCTGGGTGCTGACACCACCAAAGCCGCTGCTGAGAAAGCGGTCCTGAAGTCGCACCTTGGACCGTACTATTTGTTCGTGCAGCGTCTGGGCGGAATCCCGGTCGCCTACGGGATTTTAGCGTTTGTAGTTTACAGGAACTGGATATATGCAATCGCTGCGATCGTGTATATCTTCCTTTTTCACATAATGGCGACGTCTTACTTCGCCGCAAGATCCAACATCGGCCTTGAGATGTGCCCGAAAAAGTCATTTGGGTATCTATGGTCGAGGATTTTCATACCCAGGGCAGTGTTCGACCACATCGTCATGATGTCCGTCCTGATCTGGGTCAGCCCGGTATGGTTTCTCGTCAGCGGTATCATTTTATACATAATCGATTACGCTATAACCATAGCAATTACGCTCAAATGGAGCATGAAGGATAAAACTGAAGACAAGGAAATCTGACGGAGGCATGAAATGACATCACACGATCCGCTTGTAATAGCCGGGAAGGAGTTCACTTCAAGGCTGATGGTCGGGACGGGAAAATATTCCGACAATGCGACCATGCAGGCAGCACACGATGCTTGCGGTGCGGAAATAATCACCGTTGCACTCGGACGGGTTAAATTCGATGACCCCAACGACATGTTCAAGCACATAGATTTCGATCGTTACTGGCTGCTTCCGAACACAGCCGGTGCTTACACGGTCGAGGATGCTCTCAGGATCGCCAGAATGGCACGTCAGGCGTGCCAGACCGACTGGATCAAGCTAGAGGTGCTTGGAGACCCAGAAACGCTGCTTCCGGATGTCGTTGGAACACTGGAAGCCGCTAAGATCCTTATCGATGAAGGCTTTACAGTCCTTCCGTACACGAACGATGACCCGATTGTCGCCAGTAAACTCGAGGAACTTGGCTGCGCGACAGTCATGCCGCTTGCGAGTTACATTGGCTCAGGGCATGGATTCCTCGATTTCTCAGGTATCAAAATAATCATCGAACGCGCGAACGTTCCCGTGGTTGTCGATGCCGGACTCGGTGTCCCGAGCGATGCGGCACAGGCTATGGAGCTAGGTGCCGACGCAGTGCTTGTTAACACAGCTATCGCAAAGGCTGAGAATCCTGCCCAAATGGGCGAAGGTTTTAAACTTGGCGTACAGGCAGGACGTCTCGGGTATCTCGCCGGTCGGATCGAAAAGAAAGTGTACGGATCCGTGTCATCGGTCGGCGCCGGATTGAAGTGAAACATGAACGCACTGCGACGCATTGCCATGCGCCGCTACGGAATTCTGGCAGGTTCCGGATTACAAGCGGCCTTGCCGTTCGGTGGCGGTTTGACCCGGCCTTTACCGTTCCTTGAAAGCTTGACACGCATCAATGTCAGCTCACGGTCCTCGGAGCCGACACAGACGTCCTCGCATTCGAGAAGGAGTCTCGCGATGTAGCCGAATCCCCAGTCCTTTCCGAGGAGTTCGACACTCATCCGCTTCGAGAACTTCCGTTTCGCGAGAAGCATCGCGATTCCAAGGAGCAGTATCGATATCGGGACCGAGATATCGCGTTCTTCAAGCCTGATCCTGAGCTTCGCAGAGTCGTGGAAGAGCATTATGAACGGACGTTTTGTGACGATTGTCTCGAAATCGCGTCCGTAGAGCGATTCGAGGTCCTGCATAAGAGTTGCTGTAGTCAGAGTCATGGGTGATCACCAACTACTAAACGGCTGGGAACCATGAAAGCTGACATAAAAAATTTAAAAATATCGAAAAAAATCAAACCACGACCGAAAGGGAGTGGGAAATAACAAATGAACCGACACGATTCCATAAAACAACACCTTGCCAACGCCGGCGATGGAGCCCCGACACAGCTCCGCTATGCCCGTGACGGCATCATCACGCCGGAGATAGAGTACGCCGCGACAGTGGAAGGTCTAGATCCGGAATTTGTGCGTCAGGAGATCGCAGACGGTCGCATGATAATTCCCGTTAACCTTAAGCATCCCGAGGCCCTGCCGTTCCTGATCGGTCGAAAGGCACTATGCAAGGTGAACGCGAATATAGGTTCGTCCGCGATCGTCGCAGACACCGATTACGAGCTGCGTAAGCTCAAAATGGCGATCAAGTACGGCGCTGACACCGCAATGGACCTGTCCACAGGCGGCGACATTCCGGGAATCCGTAATGCGATACTTAGGAACTCGACAGTTCCGATCGGCACTGTCCCGATATATGAAGCGATCGCAAGGGTGGAGTCACCGTCGGACATTACTCCTGAACTCCTTCTGGAAGTGGTTGAGGAACAGGCTGCGCAGGGTGTCGATTACATGACCGTCCACGCGAGCATCCTTCTGGAGCACATTCCACTGGTGAACAGTCGCACAACCGGGATCGTAAGCCGTGGTGGAAGCCTGATCGCGTGCTGGATGGCTGAGCACGACCGCGAGAATCCGTTTTACACGCATTACGATCAGCTTCTGGAGATATGCCGTAAATACGACGTCTCGCTCTCACTTGGTGACGCGCTCCGTCCGGGATGTCTTGCGGATGCCTCGGATGATGCTCAGTTTGCAGAGCTTACGGTACATGGGGAACTCGGACGCAGGGCGCGTGAGAAAGACGTGCAGGTTATGATCGAGGGGCCCGGGCACATCCCGTTTCATGAGATAGAAATGAACATGAAAAAGGAGCAGGAACTTTGCGATGACGCTCCGTTTTATGTGCTTGGCCCGGTCGTTACAGATATCGCGCCGGGATACGATCACATTACGTCAGCGATCGGCGGTACAATGGCCGCGTATCACGGTGCCGCGATGCTCTGCTACGTAACTCCCAAGGAACATCTGGGCCTGCCGGATGAAAACGATGTCCGTGAGGGCGTGATCGCATCAAAGATTGCCGCTCATGCTGCCGATGTAGCTCTTGGAAAGCCCGGAGCACGTGACCGTGACGATGCGATGGCAAAAGCACGGTTCAGTTTCGACTGGGAGGAGCAGTTCAGGCTTGCACTCGATGGAGATCGGGCACGTGAGATGCACGACGAGACGCTTCCGGATGTAGCGTATAAAACAGCGGAATACTGCTCCATGTGTGGAGAGAAATTCTGTGCAATGCGAATTTCTAAGGAATTACAACGCTATTCAGACGAAAGAAGCTAAGTTACGGTGCACCAGCCATAAGGCTGGTGGCAAATTAATAATGAAAAACATTAACAAAATTACAGTGCACCAGCCGTAAGGCTGGTGGCAAATTAATAATGAAAAACATTAGCAAAATTACAGTGCACCAGCCGTAAGGCTGGTGGCAAATTTACCATATGAAATACCACCAACCTTACGGTCGGTGCACTTTAGAGCGATCCATATTTAAGGGGAGATATTTTTATAAGATATGACCGATAACATCACTCCCGACATACTCTTCTCCCGTCATTACCTTCTCCCCGAAATCGGGCAGGACGGTCAGGCACGTCTGCTAAGATCTCATGCAGCTGTTGTTGGTGTAGGTGCGGTCGGTAGCAGGATCGTGGAACTCCTTGCACGGACCGGCGTGGGACGCCTGACACTCATTGATTATGACGTGGTTGAGTACTCAAACCTGCCCCGTCAGACGTTGTATACATGGTCCGACGCCGTAGAATCAACCCCAAAGGCGGAAGCCGCGCGACGTCAGATAAACACAATAATGCCGACGTGCCAGGTATTTCCACACGTGGTGAAGCTTGAGGATTCCAACATCGATTCCATCCTGAAAGGTGTGGATATAGTCGCCGACGGTACCGATGACATCCACACACGGTACCGGATCAATGACTGGTGCATTAAGAATCAGGTTCCATGGGTATATGCCGGAGCTGTCGGAACAAAGGCGTCGGTGTTTCCGGTAATCTCGCAGAATGCATGCCTTCGATGCGCCTTCCCGAATCCACCGGAAAAACAGGACCTTCCAACCGCAGCGGACGTTGGTGTTCTGGCTGCTGCTACTGCGATAGCCGGTGCACGGTCATCGACTCTCGTGCTCAGAATTCTCCTGAACGACATGCCCGATCCGTTGTGGGAAAACTGGGATGTCTGGTTCGGGACAAAGGCATCGCTTACGATCGATCAGCTGCGCAAGGCACACGGCAACACCGTATGCCCGGTCTGCTCAGGTTGAAATCCTTATAATTAGTTGCGGATTAGCCCCTCGCAGAATACTATTAACCGCTGTCATGTGCTCCAACAACCAAAAACCCGGCTCGGAATCAGAACTGGTCGAGATGTTCAAGGCCTTGTTCAAACCGGATTTTCCGCCATCGGACCTTCTCCTTGGGATCGGCGACGATGCGGCTGTTTTCGAACCCGGTGTAGACCCTGAGACTAAGTTCGTCATAACGACAGACATGCTTGTCGAGGACGTGCATTTCAGGCGTGAATACCACAGTTTCTACGATATCGGATGGCGCACGGCCGTAGCAAACATCAGTGACATCGCTGCGATGGGAGCACATCCGAGATACGGTGTAGCCTCCCTCGCATCGCCTCCCGACATGACCACGGACGATATCATGGAATTCGCCCGAGGTCTGAAAGACGCAACGGTCGAGTTTGGTGCATATGTAATCGGCGGTGACCTGACACGTTCGACAGATAAAATGTCGACCTCAATGACAATCATCGGTGAGACAACAGGGCGGATCCTGACAAGGGTAGGAGCGCAGTTAGGCGATGTGGTCGCGGTGACCGGGAGTCTTGGTGTATCAGGAGGCGGACTGGCTGTGCTTCAGGCCGATAACCCGCTGATAGGTGAGGAACTTCGCGAGTCTGTTATAAACAGCCACCTTAGACCGATCCCGAGAGTCTGGGCGGGTCAGGTTTGCGCCGGTACTGAAGGCATCCACTGCATGATGGACATCTCGGACGGCCTTGGTATCGATATCGGTCGACTCTGCCGTGCAAGCGGAACTGGAGTGCGTATCTTCGAGGAACAGATACCGGTTGCTGATGAAACGATGAAGGTCGCGGAAATACTGAATCGGGACAGTCTCGAATTTGTCAATGCAGGCGAGGACTTTGAGCTGATGGTCGTCGGTGATCGACAGGCGGTCGAGGGCGTTATGCACATTCTATCGAGTCATCCTGAAACATTGCCGTTGACAATAGTGGGCGAAATACTCGATGCACCGCTCGGGATGCACCTTGCGCGCATCGACGGCTCTGTAGTGAATCCATCGGAACTTGGCTGGGACCATTTCAGGACACGTGTACAGGGCAATGACTGAGGGATTATCCAACATAAGCCGGTCTGAACACGAGACGCTGGAAATTGGAAAGCGTATCGGCGACGCGTGCACAGGCGGTGAATGCATATCCCTTGTCGGTCCTCTCGGAAGCGGTAAGAGTGTCCTGACGAGAGGCATTGCACGCGGACTTGGCATCAAAGGCACTGTGAGAAGCCCGAGTTTCAACCTGATGCGTGAGTATTCGGGTCGACTCATTCTCAAACACTGGGACCTGTACCGTCTCGAAGGCGGCTTCAGGGAACTCGGTCTGTTGGAATCAGTTGATAATGAATCAGTAGTAGTGATCGAATGGGCTGAACGATGGGATGAACTTGAGTCTTTCAGCACTGGAATAATATATCTCGATTACGGGGATTAGTAAACGCATCGTGTAATCAGGTCCAGCGGGATCGTGCCGGGCTTTGATAGTGAAAATTAAAAATGTGGCTCGCAATTGACACATCGACGAAATGGAGCCTTCTTGCACTGCGGGATGGAGGTCAGGTAAAAGAGCGACGGTTTGAGCCGCGAGCAACGCAACGTGTAATTTTTGCAGAGCTTGCGAACCTTCTCGATCCCGACATTCTGCAGGACCTCGATGGGATCGTGGTCGGTATCGGTCCCGGCTCGTTCACAGGCGTAAAGATCGGTGTAATTGCCGCGAAAACACTTGCGTGGTCGAGAGAGATCCCGATCATCGGGGCAGGCAGCCTTGATGTGATTGCAGCAGGGATGAATCCACCTGACGACCCCGCTGTAAAGCTTGCTGTTGCGGTGCCGTCAACGCGTGGGGAAGCGTACGTGCGACTTTATGAGTCTAAAGACGGGAAATGGCAGGAAACAGGACCGATAATGGATATTTCGCTGTCATCCGACAGGCTGGAAGACCAGTTCCCGGAAGATACTCTCCTGGTAAGCGGTGAATCGGCAGAATTATTGACGGAAGCACTGTCGGGAAAACGTCAAGTCACACCAGCAGATGAGAAATTCTGGTTCCCAACAGCAAAGGGGCTTTTTGAACTGGTGGACGGCAGGATTCAGGATGGGGATTTCGATGATGCATTGACTCTGGTTCCACAGTATATACGTCCAAGTCAGCCGGAACGTCTCGAGAAGGAGGGCAGGCGATGACCGGGCAAACTCGTAAGAAGGACTGGTGGCCTGCACCGTTGGCTGAGCCTCCTGTGAATGGTATCACTCTCGAACCGATGACCATGGATCATCTCGATGTGGTCGTTGAACTGGAGATCGAGAGCTTCCCGGTTCCGTGGAGTCGCGAGGCGTTTGATTACGACATGGAGAAGAACCACCTTGCGCACTACTGGATCATGGTCAGGGATGAAACGATCATCGGATATGCAGGCATCTGGCTGGTCGGTGACATTGCGCATCTCACAACGATCTGTATACAGGAGACATGGCGGGGCAAGGGCCTCGGACGATGGCTGCTGTTAAATACGATGCTGCTGGGCGAGAAACTGGGAGCCAGGCGGTTCACACTTGAGGTCCGTGAGAAAAACGAATCGATTATAAAACTCTACGAGAGCGTGGGATACAGGGAAGTTGGCAGGAGGACCAATTATTACAAGGAGATCGGCGAGGACGCCGTCGTGATGTGGACGGGCAGCCCGCCATTTGAAAAATAACGCGAATGCTTGTACTTGGAATAGATACATCATGCGATGACACCTCAGTGGCAATTTATGATGCCCGTGAGCGTCGCCTGCTTTCGGAGAAAGTATCGAGCCGTATGGAGCTTCACGCTCGCTACGGCGGCGTGGTGCCGGAAATCGCGGCCCGTCAGCACCTCGAATTGCTACTTCCCATGATCGAGAGCGTTCATGAGGAAGCGGGTGTCGCTCCCGACCCTGAGACGATCAACCTGATCGCGGCTACCCGAGGTCCGGGACTGATAGGAGGACTTCTGGTCGGCCTGGGATGCGCGAAGGCGCTCTCGCTTGGGTGGGGAGTGCCTTACGTCGGGGTGAATCACCTCGACGGGCATCTTGTCAGTGCCATACTGACCAACGACATGCTCCCGTACCCGCATATCGCCTTAATAGTAAGTGGTGGGCATTCCGAGATATACAAGGCAAATTCACCCACAGAGTATTTCCTACTCGGTGAAACCCGCGACGATGCTGCAGGTGAGTTACTTGATAAAGTCGGACGGCTTCTCGGTCTCCCGTTTCCTGCCGGGGAAATAATCGATGGGTGGGCACTGGAAGCAGACCCGGAGGAGCCTCCTCAGAAGTTCCCAAGGCCGCTATTGAACAGGGACGTACTGGAATTCAGCTTTTCCGGTTTGAAGACAGCCTGCCTTTACTTTATGAGATCAGAGGAAGCGAAAAAATATTCAAGGGAGAGCATCGGTGCCGAGGTCCTGCGTGCTGCTGTCGATTGCCTTCTCGGCAAAGCCTTCCTTGCATGTCGAACTCAGAGTATCGACACACTCGTAATTTCCGGAGGGGTCGCGTCCAGCCGGTATCTACACCGTGAAGCCGGGAAACGTGCGGTAAAAGAAGGGTTCAATGTGACTTTTCCCGACCCGAATCACTGCACGGATAATGCATCGATGATAGCCCTCGCGGGATGGTATCGGTTCGAGAAAAGTGGTCCTGACGATTACGATCTCGACTGTGATGCGTCATTGATGGTGAGCACAGGATGATATCGTTACTCGCATCTATAAGTTAAAAATAACATGGCCGGCTTTTTTAAAATCCTGTCGATTATCAGCTTGATCCTGTTTCTGATTCCCGCTACCGGATGCGGTATGAGCTCAGACGGCTGGGAGGCGTTTCCGCTTGGATTCTATGACAGCCCGTCCGGGGGGACTTCCGGACCGTCATCGGACCTTCCGTTTGGATCATTCAATGTTGAGATAACGCACCCAACCAGCGGGGTGCGGATTGATGAGGACTCCATGATATGGGTCTATGGAGTCATATGGAGGGCAGGGCAGAGCGTATCTGCAAGCGACTGGAACGGTCCGGAATGGGAGGTCGATAACGGGAGTATCGGAAGCCAGTTCTACGTGTACGATCTCATGAGCCCGGAGGTTCATGTACGATTCCCGTTTTATGCCGATGAGTTCGGTTACGGCTCGCACACCATCACTCTTACAGCGTGGGACCTTCGCGGTGGGGGTTCATGGTCAACTTCGGATCAAATCAGTATTCAGGTGGGTTACTGACCTCGTCGGTAATCACTCCACCCTGCATTACTACGTCGCCGATGGTCGCATACGGAATTTCCACCCAGATCTCCTCTCCTTCACCACCTGTTTTTGAAATTACTACGTCAACCCAGTACCTGAAGCTCATCGCGTTCTCAGACACCATCGGAGAGAATTGACGTATCGTGTTTGAAAAATCATCCCATGATTCAATTGTCTTCTGCTCCGTCTCAACAACCGCGAAGAGAATATCACCGTTTTCGTCCTGCCTTAACGGGCTTGTGGGATCTCTGGGGTCCTCTCTAAGGTAGGTGAATTCACCGGTAGGGATGGTCTCCTCGTAGTTGAAGTGAATCCCGAGCTGTCCTGTCTCAGGCAGGTTCTCATATTCCACGTCCACATTGAAAACCAGCATCCTGGGATAATTCATGCCCAGCTCTTCATCGAAGATCGGTTCGATGTCGTCTGTCAGTTCAACCGTGATATCTATCACCGGCTCGGGAATGTCCACAACAACCGGCTCAGTCTGGGTTTCGACCGGTTGATCGGGTGGGGTCGCAGTTGCAGGTGGTGCCGGCTGCGGGCAACCAGTGGTTAACATTAATAAGGCCGACATAAGTATAAGGAG
This sequence comes from Planctomycetota bacterium, assembly GCA_030614715.1. Classification (GTDB taxonomy): domain Bacteria; phylum JAJVIF01; class JAJVIF01; order JAPKYR01; family JAPKYR01; genus JAUWTM01. Next base: position 15,278 of record JAUWTM010000014.1, on the reverse strand, counting down.
TCCGACTACGGGATTGATGGTTAATTTCATCACAGAACCTCACAGGAGAATTGCGCTAAGTCTACATACAACCGGACGATTACTCAAATTGTCGTAAATCACAGTGAATCTGGTAAAATCATAATACGTATGAACGGACTTAAGTACGCGATATTAATCGTCCTGTTAACGCTCTTCCTGCCGGTTAAAGGCAACGGCACCTATTACGCGGTTCCCTCGATCGTAATTTCGCCCGATGCGGGATTCCCGATCTGGCTGACACCTGATCCCGATAATTATCTGCCTCTTGAGACAAGCCAGACAAGCGGGCTTGACTGGGTCGCGACTGATACGACTCCTGGGGAGGCAACACGGCACTGGCTGATGATGGCGGATGATTCCGACGAGGGCAGGATACATCTTGTAAGTGTCACTGATAACCCGGATTCTCCTGAACTCAGGTTTCACACGACCAGCCTGACACTACCTCCTCCCGGGGTCTCACAAATACCCCTCGATCCGGGAAACGGGTACGACTGGGAATCGCTCAGCCTTCATCCGTGGAGTGGATCGATATTCCTGTCGCAGGAAGGCTCCCTGAACGAAATCGGTATCTATCACGGGCAGATTACACCCGGAGACGAGATTCCATCGGATGGTGCCTATGGCAGGAGCGGACCTGTAACCACGCTTCCCGGTCATATCGCTAACCTGAAGCGCATCGAACTGCCTGGCTGGGATGAGGTTTTCGGCGACCATCTGGAAAACAACATGGGCATAGAGGGAATAGCATGCTCGGAGGACCGTCTCTACCTCGGGCTTGAATCACCTTACAGCTTCGCGGACAGGATCATGGGTGAGATGTCGACCGTTCTTGCCATCTGGAAAATTAATCCGGATGATCCGTCCGATATGGATTCCTGCGAGCTTTTAGCTGTCCATGATACGGCGGACTGGGCAGATCAACTGGGCTTCACAATCGAGACCATCTGCGGGTTGAGTGTCAACCAAAGCAGTATCTACGGCATAGACCGTGACAACCAGAGATTGTTTAATGTAGATTTCAGTGACGAGGGCGAATTCGAAGGCGGGAGAATATATATACTCGATGTTCCAGGACCTGCTCCATTAGCTATAGACGAATGTGATTTTTGTGACGGTCTTCCTGCACTGATCAAACCATCACTTGAGAGCGTCACAATTGTGCCTGTAGTTGATCGAACAACCGCCGAATTACCGTCTTCTGTCGATGTATACCTTGCCATCGATCCGTGGGGACCCGGTTGGGCACTTCGACACATCGACTGGACCTGCGAATCCTATGAAATGAGACTTGCATCACTTCTCCCAGCTCTCTACAGGTATAGCCTCAGCCTTAATGATATGTAGAGCTGGACACAAGTGCATGAAAAACCCGGGCAGTTAACCCGGTCGGTTTTCATTCCCAACTTATTAGAATTTCTATTTCTGAAAAAGGATTATCTGGTAGTCAGCGGTTTTCAGGAACTGCAGTGAGTCAAGAAGGTCCAGCATCGGCTGATTGTTCTTGCCGACAAGGGCTGTCGCAACAAGTCCTTTACCAGCAGCCTGACGAACCAGTCCCGAAACAAGCTTCCTTGCAAGACCACGTCGCCTGAAGGATTTGAAGGTGTATACTCCCTCGACCATCATGTGATCAAGCGTGTCAGGACCCCGAACAGCCACCGAGGCGACTGTTCCCTCGATCACGCTCAGCAATATACGTTTCTCCGGAATCAACCGGTCCCATTCAGAGGGAGGTGCCAGACCCGTTTCTGCTTCGTACTCAACGGCATATTCTTCCAGCCTGGGAATATCGGATTGCTTACCAAGTCGATGCAGTCCGCCGGGACCGTGCTGAGTACCCTTTGGGACAAGCTCCAGTTGAAAGCAGTCATGGATGAGCTCGGGTACGCAGGAGTCGAAAAAATTATGTTCCAGTGCAGTGTGCAGGACCTTGGTCTCGCCTTCCAGCCGCCTGGCCTTAAGATGTTTCGGGATCGCCGAGAGGAAATTGTCGAGTGCTGTTTTTTCGAGTGAGTGAATATACCACCTGTAGCCGGGGACTATCGCGAGCGCCGCGACACATGCCTCGTCCTCGACACGGGCAATTACAAGGCTGTCCATGTCATCCTGGTATCCACCATCAAGGCCCTGAAGAAGCGACCTGAAAGCTGTATGGACAGTGCTCGTGTTCTTGAGGAAGGTGTCGACTGAATTCCTCATCCTGAGGGAATGGACCTGGATTTCAGGCCCAATCGGCAGGTTCAGGTTCATGCGGTCGAGGGTCCGCACGGTCTCAGATACGGCAACCTTCGAGTTCTTGCCTGATTCCTCACGCGGAAATACTTTTTTCTTACCATTCTTCCTTGGAATGGGCTTACCGCTACTTTTCGCTGACTTACGTCTCTGGGGGTCAGGGTTGGTGGGTATCGATTGATTCATTATGCTGACTATTGCACTTCCTGAAAAACGTAAAACTTTTGACAATTTTCGATTTTCAATGTCAGCTTCCGGCTCTGGGAAGCGTTAGTATTATACCAGCATGTTCCAGACTTTGGATGGCTTTTATGAGAAAAGCTCAAATTACTTTATTATCAATTATTACCGTCCTGACCATTGCCGGCTGTAGTTCTAACCATGTCCCGTCCGTACAGTCATCCTCTGACACTCTCAGGATAGGCACATACAACGTCCAGAATCTCTTTGACAGTGTCGACGATCCACATAAGGCCGACGACCCCCAACCATCTGCAGAGAGGCTGTCAATGCTTGCCGAGGTGATCACATCTGTAGACTGCGACATTCTCGCTCTTCAGGAGGTGGAAAATATCGAAATCCTCCGGGCTTTCAACGAATATTACCTTCAGAATCGGTACATGGAAGTAGTACTGGTCGAGGGAAACGATCCACGTGGGATCGATGTCGCTGTTATGTCTAAATTTCCACTGGATAACGTGATTTCCTACCGCGAAAGGGAGATACCTGATGTCGGTGGTGATGGTTATATCCGGTTTTCACGGGATCTGCTGGCAGTTCAGTGGTCCGATCCTGATGGGAATACATGGAGCCTGCTTACAACGCACCTTAAATCGGGCACAGCACCTGAGGACAGGCTTCGGAGGACAGCACAGGCGAGGGAGATAGCCCGGATCTGCAGATCTGACAGTTACATCAGCCTGATGGGACACGGAAACTTGATCCTGGCAGGGGATCTGAACGCCGAACCGTGGTCCGGGGACCTCGGGGCTCTAAGCGGGGTGCCTTTCTCGGACCCGGCCAGGGATCTGCCGTACAGATCGACCCATGCATCGAGAAAGGTCCTCGATTACATCCTCCTCTCTCCATCTGCCGACAGGAGATACATCATAGGATCCTACACGATATATAAGGAATATCCATCAGAGGATGCAAGCGACCATTTTCTACTCTATCTTGACCTCGAATATTAATTGAGACTGGCTCTCAATGTGAGAGTGTTACGTAAAAACCGCACGTGAAGCAGGGGAATCCCAAAAACTTTAAGAAATATTAAATCAGGCTGTACGCCTGTACTGACATGGGCTATAGTATTTAACAGCAGTTAAATAAGGGAAATTTCCCCCTGATTGGCACTCCCGGTGCATTTACTAAGGCCGTCAGTAAAAATCTCATTTCCCTGGAGGAAAGCCATGTCTAAGAAAACACCCGCAAACATCGCTCTTAAACTCTTGATCAGTCTTATCGCTGTCGCGTTCCTGGGCACGATCGGATGCTCAAGCAACTCAGATAACCCTGTCGCAGCCGGTCTCGATGCACCGCTTGAAATGTCTGCACCAGCACCTTTTGATGCTGAGAATGGCCCCGGCGACCTCGAGCTGGCAGCTGTCCGATCGTCCCAGATCGTATGGTACGAATATTCCGAGTCTGCTACGGAGCCCAACGACGACTATACACTGGCTCATCCGGTGTATCATGCACAGGCTTACAACGGCTACGTGGACGATGATATCGATGTTGATGACTACTTCAGAATCGACCTCAGTTTCGTCCCCGCCAGTGTCTACGTTCAGCTTAGCTGGACGTCCGACGCCTGGTTGAACCTTTACATCTATGAAGAGTTCGACAGCGTTCTGACACCGGTAGTCTATGACAATTACGACAATCCCGGTCCGAAGGAACTGTTCGAGTACCAGCTTGACCCCGGAACCTATTACATCCGCGTGAAGGCTTTCGAGGGCCTGGCTGACTACCAGATCCGATTCGGAATCGGTCGCCAGTACCACGAGCCAGCAAATGATACCATCACGGGCACAACCTGGAATGTAACCCCCCCGACTGATGGTCCAGTTCGCTCGGTAATCAGTAATACAGAGGACACCAACGATTACATGATCATTAACGTCACCGACAGCAATACCCGAATCGTTGCTGAGCTTGACTGGCTTGGATTGTACGGTACGAACCTTAACATGACCCTCTACGACAGTTGTTTATCGGTCGTAACCTCAATCGCCGGTACAGGCACTCCGAAAACCCTTATCAGCGGTTCACTGACTCCGGGTACCTACTACCTGAGAATCCAGGCAACCGCCGGTGAGGCGATCTACGAACTTGAGACAGAAATCCAGATGGTATTTCTGCCCATCGACCCCAACAAGTTCAAGATCTTTGCGTGGAGACCGTGGGATCCCTTCCCGCCGGACCCTCCGTTCCAGATCGAGCGCCCCGGATGCCCGATGGACCCGGTGGATATGGAATTCCCCCACATCCCCATGCAGTTCAATAAATAGAAAGCACGATGCGACATCACATAAACAAGGCCCCCTGAGAAGGGGGCTTTCTGCTTTGCATCAAATTTTCAGATCGTATGTGTATTCAGCCGGAGTATGATATATTTTATCAATGTGAAGGTACAGAATACTATCAAAGTTGAAGTGATACGCAATGGAGAATGAAGAACTGAAACAGTCACTGATAAATGTCGTACGGCTGCTGGAAAAGGGCATATCGATGGAGCGTCACGCCCGGGATTTCTACGCCCGTGCAGCACGTAAAACCAAATCAGAACAGGGAAAGAGGATGTTCGAATGGCTGGCGCAGTTCGAGGTCGGCCATAAAGCCCGTCTCGAAGCTAAAAAGCAGGAGATACTGAACCATCCTGCACTGAAGGGGGCTGAAATCCCGAAACTTGGGGAGTACGAGGTCAGTGAAACCGGCAGTTCGATGGAATTATCGGGTGAACCAACTGATACCGAGATCCTGAAAATTGCGATTGAGAACGAGAAACGTGCCTACTCGTTTTTCCAGAAGAAAATCACTCACACAGACGATGAGCTTCTTTTAGGAATGTTTGAAACAATGGCGCGTGAAGAGGAAAAACACTGGAAAATTCTCCAGGACCAGTTAAACCACCTGCAGATTGATCATGTCTGGGGAACGCTTGACGAGATCGACCAGTTAATTAAATCATTCGATGACACAACTCATGGGAAAAGCTGATGGACCAGGACAGCCTTCGTACAACCACTCTGGAACGGATCAAAACCATCGATAAGGCTATCAATCTGGAGTGTAACGCCCAGGTTTTCTACGCGAACGCTTCCGAGCAAGTCGATTCTGTCGAGGGCAAGAAAACCTTCAGATGGCTTGCCGATTTCGAGGCAAATCACGAAGCGAAGCTGAAAAAAATACGTCAGGACCTGATCGAAAACCCCGCACTTTCCGAAACTGAGGATCCAGGACTCAACATGGATCTCGACATCAGCGAGACAGGCTCCGATCGTGATATCGATCCGAACATCTCTGACGTCGATATCCTGATCCTTGCCCTGGATAACGAAAAACGTGCGAAGGCTTTTTACGAGAGAAAAGCAGCGGCTTTCGATGACGGACCGATTAAAGAAATGCTGTTGACATTCGCTGGTGATGAAGCGAAGCACGTTAGAATCTTACAGGGACAGATCGAGCACGTTGAAGTAAACAGAAAATGGGCCAAATTTGAAGCAATCGTTGATAAAAGCGACTGAACAACGTAAGATTGCTATATATGGAATATAATTTTTAACGCATAGGCGGAGGTGGTATGCATGGAAGAACCAGTTTATACTGGCACAAAATACTATCACAAAAAAACACTTGGCACCATAATATTGACCGTATTAGTTGGTGGCATCTGTATTGTATTACCTATCATCTTACAAAAATACAGCATAATGCCTTATCAATTAGGTTCAATTTCAATTGGATCAATGATAGTTGGGATAATGATAGGTGGTTTACCGAGATTCAAAATTATTCTTTATAAGTCAAGAATGGAACTTAACTATGGGGTATTCAGATATATTAAAATCACTATTCCTGCCCATATCATAAAATCAATGGAGATGGTACCGAACACACCAATTGAGACTATCACAAGCACTCTTATATATTCATGGTCATTTTCTTATCTAGGCCGTATTTCAGAATTGAAACCTGGCACAATTGTTGTTAAAACAAACGTAGCTGAATGGCATATTAATACTGACGATAACAAGAAGTTATATGAAGTAATGCACGAGACTTACCAACTGCCACGCAGCGATCAATCGGATGAAATTGCTGGCAATCAATTATGAAACCATCACACGACATACAGAAAATCACCGACATATCCTCGCTTATCTCAATTGTAGTGGTAAGTGAGGAGAGCGGCAGATTCGTCTTCATATAGTTATGTATTCTTAATAATAAACAGGTCCGTCAGCTGTCCAGATAAACGGACGGCTGCCCTCCCTGAATTCATCGGGATCTTCGTTATCCGAAAGCAGATATAAACCACTTTCAATTCCAACTCCGTCGAACGTCACTGTTATCTCCATGTCCAGATCAACTGTCTCTCCCGTACCGAGACTCACCCATGCCATTGGATCAATGATTTCTCCGCTGGCCAGCGCTTCCCCGGTAAATGCGGCCTCGTTGCCCATGTACTGGAACAGTGTGACTTCCGTGCCTGCCTCGAGTCCCGGACGGTTGTTCCATCCTGTCAGAACGATGTCGGTACCCGGACCGGTTCGCGGACAGCAATAGATGTTTTCGACGCTTCCGTCCTGATGCAGCACGAATGGAATTCCTACTGTATGATGATCCCCCCAGCCGGTGTCATTCTCGATGTAACGGGTTGCACAGTAGAGGATGTCCTTGTTTCCGACGTCGGAAAAACTCACGTAGCTGCCATCCGCCCATGCACCAGCTACGGCACGCCAGGCTCCGAAATTAAAAACGCAGAGATAGGTCGCCTGCGACGGATTGTCGACCCAGATCTCAATATCTGAAACAGTCGTGTATTCCGAAGTAACATCTATCGCGGCAACCCTCATCAGCCTTGGCGGCTCAGTACCGTCCGGGGATGGTCCCATAATCGGTTCGGCTGAGAAGCTCTTGCGATACACCTTTCCGAAAATGCTCGATTTGATACCGTCCCATGACGGTTCGGCTCCTGCCTCACATCCCATGAACGAATGCCATTGACCCTCGTAATACACAGTGTTCCACGCGTGGTTGTTATCGCCCTTCGGCCATCTCGGGGTGAAATCCGACGTGGTCGGGACTCCAAGGGCTCTCAGGCTGTAATTAGAGAGGTTGGACATATCCTCGCATCGTCAGAGACCACATGCCAGGAGGGTAGGGATGTCACGGTCCTCCGGATGACGGTAGTAAAGGGAATCGAAACCGAAAATCTGGGTGTTATACGAGTTTATGAAGCCTGTTACATCGAGTGCGTTGTCGAGTCCGGAAATCATGGGCGATAACTGCTCGTAAAGCATTGGACGCCATGAGTGCAGGGGTTCCTGGGTCGATCTGTACGGCAGTACGTACTCGAAAAACAGGGATTCCGGGAGTTCTCTGCACCACGGGAATGTTTCCCGTGCCCGAAACGCCCATTCAACGTTTTCAATGAGCAGTTCTGATGTCATTGTCGAGTAATCCCAGATGTATTCACGCTGCCAGTCGACGTCCTCATCCTCGGAACTCAGGGGATTCATAGGATCATCGGGATTTACGTAGTCGACATAGAGATGTTTATCCATGTTGGCAATGAGGAAGCATACTGCCCTGTGCTGAGGGGTACCGGGCTCGAAGTATTCAATCGCCTGTGACAGCTCTGTATCGTTCCAGTCGTAAGCTGCAAGATTCAGGACCCTTGCGACGTCCTCCTGCCACTGGTCCGGGACAGTGGATAGAAAATCATAGCCTTCCCGGGCTCCCACGGAAGTCTGGGGGCTGATAAGAAGAAGAGTGACAAGTAGAATAACCGATGGAATCAAATACACACGCATTCGCATTGCACATCCTGTATCGAAGTTAGATCGTAGAAGAGTACCCGATTACATGCTGGTTTTCAAAAATCACCGCATAACAGTTGTGTTTATACGTCCCAGATATTACTCTTGCCCGTTAATCGACACCGAAGACTGTTCTGGAGGAAATTTACGATGATAGCAACCACAACCGACACCATTCCCGGTTATGAGATAACCGAAGTTCTTGAGATCGTCAGGGGCTTCTCGATGCGTGGATTCCCTACGATCCTGAGTTCTTTCACAGATCCGTCACGTCTCAGGCAGATGTGCGAAGAAGTCCTGGATATCGAGCGCGATGCCTATGGCGATCTGGTGAAGCACGCTGAGAAGCTTGGAGCAGACGCCGTCATTGGGGTAAATCTTTCACCAACCGCTTTCGAGTACGATAACGCCCTGAAATACCAGGCAACTGTTTTCGGTACCGCAGTAAAAATTAAGAAAATCGGTGAATGACCGGTATCACGAATGACTTGTATCATGTGCACCCAGCGCATGAATACATGTCGCATGACCGCCCACGGTCACGCTGATTGATGCAAAGCTAGGTCCCTGCCAGATTACTTGTTATAAGGCCTTTCCCACAACAGGTACAGCTTGATCCTCGCGTAGAACCTCGACCACGTCCAGCCCTCCTTGATGACCTTCTGAGGTATCTTTGTCATCTTGCGAAGGATATCGAGGACGTTCTGAAGTTCCACAAGGCGGTACAACACCCATGGAGTATTTTCGAGGTGACGTTTTTTAGCCAGCCACCTGATGAAATTCTTGCTGAACACGCGTCTTGACGCCATGTGATAAAGCGGAATGTAGAATTTATCCCGGGGTTTGCGGTCTTCGTACCGGAATGTTGCCACGAACTGATTTAGGGTCTTCGCCGCGACATCCTCAACCTGGTCGCGGGTGATGTAGCCGGCGTCAAGAGCCATCTGGGTCAACTCGACACCAGGGAACCATATCAGTGAATAGAAATTGAACGAGTACGGTCCGGGCATTTCGAGGAAGAACTCAAGCGAATCGATCATGTCCTGTTCGGTCTCGAAGGGGTTGTCTGTAATTACATCGACTACCATCGAGATGTCCCTCTCCTTCATGACCTTGCAGGACTCGAGGATCGATTTATTCGACTCCGGACGCTTCATGAGTTCCATCCGTATTCTCTCGCTGCCGGTCTGGACGCCCATATCGATATGGCTCAGGCCGATTTCCTTGAGAGCGTCCATGACGTCGCCGCGGATGTTTTTCGGATGAAAATAGCACCAGAACGGATTCTTGAAGTTTTCCTTGTATGCCTTGGCGAATTCAAGCACCCATTTCGGATTAAGGGTAAATATGTCGTCGAAGAAGCTGATCTGAAGGTTGTCGAAATTCCAGTAACGTCCCTTCATTCGCTTCATTTCTTCCATTACATGTTCGACCGATCTCTGCCGCAGACGGTTATGTCCGGATGTTCGGAAGTTGCCCTGGTTGAAAACCGAGTTCACACAGTAGTTACAGTGATACGGGCATCCGCGATTTGTCATCACGAAGATGTAATATTCTTTGAACGCAGGATCCTCATCCCGACCGAGCTGTTCCCACCGGATATACCACTTGTTCTTATCATCCCAGATCGGGGCAGGGATGCTGTCGAGGTCGCGGATGACCGGGCGCATCGGGTTTTTATGCTCCACGCCGTCCTTTGTCCGTACCCAGAGGTTCGGGATGTCGTGGTAGGGTTTGCCCTCTTCGATTCGTTCCAGCAATTCAAGGAACGGCAGCTCACCCTCACCAAGGCAGATGATATCGTTATGCTCGAAACATTGCGCGGGAGCGACATCAACGTGAATCGATCCCCAGATGACAACAGCGTCCGGAAGTACTTCCTTCACGACCTTATCTACTTCAAGAGCCTGGTGCCAGTAGCTGGTGCAGGCGATTGAAAGTCCGACCACATCAGGATTGATTTCCTTTAAAGCGGTCCTGAAGTTCTCCCAGTCAGCTTCTGTGGGTGGACTCCAGTCGTTGGCAAGCAGCCGTCCAAAGAAGATTGTGTGGCAGTCGTAGCCTGCGTGCATGCATAGAGACTGTATCCATCGAACACCAAGGTTATACACGTTAAACATGCTGATCAGAACAGAACGTGTTTTCCTCGTAGGCTTCCAGTCCTCTTCTTCGTTGTAACCCGGCAGATCTTCCAGCTTGAATTCAAGATACTGAAGGGATTCAGGTAACGGCCCATAATTACGGTGATAGTAATAACCGTCGGGTACCGGTCCCTGTTTTGGCCTTCCCAGCGTTTTCTTTACAGATTTAAGATCACTCATATAACAGCCTCGATAATCGACCCGTCCGGTTCATCCTTCTCACACGTGGTCCTTGTTGGGAACTATGTGATAACGGATTTTCCAGACTGATCGAAACTTACCTTTAACACCTGAAACTACCATTGTACCCGATCAATTTTCCTATTCCTGCGGTAAGCCTATTTTTCTGTACTTGTTGAAACTGTAGGCAATATCACGCATGCTCACCTGGCCTTTAAACAGTCGGCGCCAGAAGATATTTAACCGTGTGCTCAACCATACTACGTTGCTTGCACGTTTTGCCGACCAGACGACGAACCCCGGATTCACTCTCAGGGACGGGATGTTGGCAAGCATCCGGAGATACCACCTGGCCATGAACTTCTTACCGGTCATGGAATAAAGTGCGATCCAGAAAAGTTCGTCCGAGCTCCTGCCTTCGTAATCGTACTTGGTCTCCCACTGATCGAAAATCTTCATCCGATTCTGCTCGATATCGGATTCATCGATCAGACCCGCTTCAAGGGCCCTCTGGGTGAATCGGACCTTCGGGAACATGATCATGCTCAGGTAATTCAGTGTGAATGGACGTCTCAGGCTCAGGAAAAAATCAAGGCCCTTACGTTTATCCTCTTCGGTGTCAAACGGGTTGTCGGTAATGACGTCCATGACGATCCCGACGCCAACATCCTGGAGTATCTCCACAGCCTTCTGAATTTTTTCGTCAGTGTCTGTCCGGTCAAAGAGTTCAGTTCGTATTCTCTCGCTCCCGGTCTGAACTCCCATGTCGACATATTTCAGGCCGGTGCCGGCGAGGATCTCAACGATTTCCTTTACCACCGTGTTCGGATGGAAATAACACCAGTAGGGACGGTCGAAGTTCTTCTGGTACTCGATTGTGAATTCCTTGACCCAGTCCTTGTAGAGTACGAAGACATCATCGCCGAAATTGATTGTGCCGTCCTTGCTGGCTTTAAAATCCGGGAAACTGCCCTCGATGTACTTCAGCTCATCGATCACATTCCCGACAGTTCTCTGACGGATAAATTTTCCGGTGCGAATTCCCTTCTTATGATCCTCAAGAATCAGTGGCGTGGCACAAAATGCACACTTGAACGGGCATCCCCGGCTTGAGAGGACGAAAATCGAGTACATCTCTATGCAAAATGGCTCGATTCGTTCAAGCTTGCCATTCGCAATGAAGTACTTACGATCGTTGTCATAGTCAGGGAAGGGGACCTCATCAAGGTCCTCAGCCAGTTTTCCGTGTGGGTTCCTGTGAATGGTTCCGTCCGGGTCACGAACCCATGTTCCTTCAAGGTTCCAGAAGGATTCTCCGGCTTCCAGCCTGTCGAGAAATTCTATCCACGGGATTTCAGCCTCACCTGTAAAAACAACGTCCGCGATTTTAATACAATCCTCCGGACAGAGGATCGCATGTATTCCTCCCCACGCTATGACCCCACCGTAGCCCTTCGACTTAAGACTCTCGGTGATCTGCACCGAAGCCTTCCAGAACGCTGAGCAACTGACTGAGATGCCCACCACGTCGGGTTTCGTCTCGTTGATTATCAGGTCGGTGAGGATGTCGATGTCATTGTCGTCCGGGGGGAAGATATCGTTCCTCTGGAAGGCCCCGACAAAGAACATGTGCGTATCGTTTCCGTGCACTTTCGAGACCGAATTCAGGTGTCTCGCCCCGATATTAAACGGATTCGATAACGATACGATAGCTACTCGTGTTTTCTTTGTCGGTTCGCCTTCGAACATGGTTAACCTGTCATAAATGCAGACAAAAAAATCACCACGGATAAATCCGGGTTCCCCTCGCGCTTCCGCTTAATTACTCTATCACATTATAGAAGAACGTGACAGACCCCGCAAGTATTTAACCATGGTTTAATAATTCAAAAGGTGCAGATACATCGCATTATCGACTCGATTTAATAAGTTAAAAACGATTGAGCCTTTATTTATGTTGTGTTATACTCCCGTACCCGGGGATGCGTGATCATCCAAACACCGGGAACTCCAGTATTGATCGGTATAAGGGGCATGCTAAATGAGCATTCAGACCTACGTAAACGGTAAACTTTACCCGAAGGAAGAGGCCAGTGTATCCGCATACGACCACGGTTTTCTCTACGGTGACGGCACTTTCGAGGGAATCCGTATCTATAGCGGGCGGATATTCAAATTCATCGAGCACATGGACAGGCTTTACGAATCCCTGAATGTCCTCCAGATCGATCCGGGGATGACCAGGGATGCCATGATGGAGGAGATCGTAAAAGTCTGCACTGTCAATGAGCATTTCGATCGTGCTTACATCCGCCTTGTGGTCTCACGTGGTGAAGGTGACCTTGGGATCAACCCCCGGAAATGCACGAAAGGCGCTACGGTTGTAATAATCACCGACCTCCTCCAGTTATATCCAGAGGAAGCGTACCAGCAGGGGCTTGAGGTGATTGTCTGCGGAACACGTAAAATCCGCCATGACATGCTTAATTGCCGTATCAAGTCCTGCAACTATCTCTCGAATATCTTTGGCGTGATGGAAGTTGAATATGCCCGTAAGCTTGCTGAAGCCAGCGGAGGGATGGGTCCGATCGAGGGTGTAATGCTCACTCATGACGGATATGTTTCCGAGTGCACGGCAGACAATATCTTCGTCTACAAAGATGGTGTACTAATGACACCCCCGAAGTACCTCGGTATCCTTGCCGGCATCACCAGGCAGACGATCATCGATCTTGCCACTGAGCATGATATTGAAGTTTCAGAGGATATATTCACCCCGTTCGAGCTTTATACAGCGGAGGAAGTATTCCTGTGCGGTACCGGTGCCGAGGTAATCCCGGTAGTAAAAATCGGTCCATACGAAATCGGTGAAGGCAAAGCGGGTCCACTAACCACCAAACTTCTGACTTGGTTCCGCGAGTACGCAAACTCAAACGGATACCCGATTCGTCCTGATCTTGTAGAATCGGAAGGTAAACTGGCAGCAGCCGGCAAGTAATATTTGGTAATAATTGGAAATTTAATGCCCGGCAACGGGCATTTTTTTTACTTGGGTTTATTCACAGGCAGGGTCTGCATCAATTCTCGTCATCCTGCGCAGCTAAGTTCCTCTCGTAATCGTCAGCGTACTGTTCACCTTCGACGAAGGTCTTCAGGATTCGCTCGGATTTTTCATCCTTCTTAATCCATTTCCGCAATTTCAGAAAGGTCCTGATAGTTCCGAGTGCCAGGTTCACACGCCAGGCGGGGAAGTGCTTACGCAGGTATTTAACGAGGCTTTCAAAATATATCGAGAGGGGATCGGGAGGGACCGGACGCGATGAGTCCGGTGTCCTTTCAAACGACGCGCCTTTGTAATGTTCCACCTTGATTCCGGGATGGATAAACGACGGCCATTTCTTCTGGCTGGCCCGTCGACAGAAATCAGTCTCCTCAAAATACAGGAAAAATCTCTCATCCAGGTTACCGACACGCGTATAAACTTCGCGACGCAGCATCCAGAACGCTCCGGTCGGGTAATCGATCCTCCTGGGTTTTGTTTCATCGGACGGAGCCAGTTTCAGGGTTGTGCTCCAGTGCTTTAACGGGAAAATGTGACGTAACCCGCACCAGTCCCAGACAGCCATGAGCGGGGTAGGGAATACCCCACCGCTCTCCTGCGGTTCGCCGTCGGGATCAACAAGTATTCCACCTATCACGCCGCACACAGGGTTTTTACGGATCATTGTCCTGGCGTACTGGAATGCAGGTGTCAGTAAACGGGCGTCAGGATTGATGAAACAAAGCCAGTCAGTACTCGCCATCTCGACAATCCGGTTTATCCCGGCAGCATATCCTTCATTCTGCTTATTAGAGATCACTTCCATCAGGAAGGGATACTTCTTCTTAATGCTCTTGAGCACTTTCTGGGTGCCGTCCCATGAATCATTGTCCTGCACACTTACCGTTGGAACTGCGTCCTTCAAATTTTCAGCGATCGAATCAAGGCATGCCTGGATGTGCGTAGCGGAATTGTACGTGACGATACCCACTGTTACCTGGGAGTGCTCGGCTTTGATTGGGGATGGTGAAGGCATAACGTGGAGCCCGTTTTACTCCATCTTGAGAGTTCGAGTCATCAGTTCCCGCAGGGCCTGTGCCGGATCGGCATTTTCGTAAAGAATTGAGTACACGCCACTGGTTATCGGAAGATCTATACCATTGCTGACCGCAAATTCATGGACATGTTTAGTCGTATCGACACCTTCAGGAATCGCTTTTGAGGATTCGAGAATTTCAGTAAGCTTTTCACCGGATGCAAGACGTCTGCCGACCTCGTGATTTCTGCTGAGGCGGCTTTGCGAAGTGCAGATCAGGTCACCAAGACCGCTGACACCGAAAAAAGTCCTGTCACGTGCACCAAGATGATCTCCAAGCCTGATCATCTCCACGAGCCCGCGGGTAATCAGTGCTGCAAGTGCGTTCTGGCCAAGGTCAAGGCCATCAATCATTCCCGCAGCGATTGCAATTATGTTTTTTAAAGCCCCTCCAAGCTCGGTCCCGATCACATCGTTGCTTCCGTAGACCCGGAATCGCTCGGTTGACAATAGACGCTGGTATTCGAGCACTAATTTTTCGTCGTCGGATGCTATCAGGCTTATCGCAGGTTTCCCGG